>CAYODW010000001.1:0-3321 GCA_964402865.1 uncultured Desulfonema sp.
TGAGAACGGGATTCAGTGCGTTGGCTGTGGCCGCTGCATTCGCTCCTGTCCGGTTAATATTGATATACGCAGAGTCTGTGACATAATGAACAGTTATGATCCCAAAGCCTGCGCTTGTCCGGTTAAGTGATAAAGGGGGATATTAAAGTGCAAAATCCATATATGCCTTATCCTGTACGTATAGATGAAATAATAACGGAAACGGAAGACAGGAATCTTAAAACATTCAAGTTTGTTTTTTTAAACCCGGGAGATGAAGATAAATTTTCATACAGGGCCGGACAGTTCGCGGAGCTTTCTGTGACCGGCAAAGGAGAAATTCCAATAGGTATTGCCTCCTCTCCTACCGAAAAAGGCTTTGTAAAGTTTACGGTAAACAAGGTCGGGCTTGTCTCTTCATATCTTCATTCAATGAAGGTCGGAGATATCATGGGCATCAGGGGCCCCCTTGGTAATTCCTATCCATGGGATACTCTGGAGGGGAAAAACATTGTTATAATAGGAGGCGGTTTTGCCTTTACAACATTACGATCCTCGATAATTTTCATGCTGGATCCGGCAAACCGCAAGAAATTCAAAAATATTAATGTCATATACGGCGCCCGTACACCCGGCATGCTTCTTTACAGGGATGAGCTTGCCGCGTGGGAAAAGCGCGATGACATAAATATGCATATCACGGTTGATGCGGCAAATGACCCCGGCTGGAAATATAATGTTGGTTTTGTGCCTGCAATAACTGAAAAGAAGGCTCCCGGCGCTGATGCTGATACATATGCAATCATCTGCGGGCCTCCTATAATGATTAAGTTCACCCAGCCTGTTCTTGATAAGCTTGGATATGGGCATGACCAGATAATAATGTCTCTTGAAAACAGAATGAAATGCGGGATAGGGATGTGCGGAAGATGCAATATCGGAAAGGAATTCGTCTGCAAGGACGGCCCTGTTTTCACTCTTGCGCAGCTTAATGCAACCCCAAGAGAATATTGACGGCTTCGTAAAAAGGTCCGGACAGTTTAAATCATATTTTATGTTGACATTGAAGACCTAATAATATTAATGAAACCCTTGACATTTACCAAAAGCAAAACAGGCTGTAAGCCGAGAAAATAATAAAATGAAAAGGAGGAAATTCAATGCCGGAAGTACAATTTGGTGGAAAAACGTTTGTTGTGGATGAAGACGGTTTTATTGATTCTTATGCCAACTGGAGCCAGGAGTGGGTTCAGTTTGTGAAAAAGGAAGAGGGAATCGACGAACTGACCGCGGAACATCAGGAGGTTATCAAAGTACTCCGTGAATATTATGAGAAAAACGGAATTGCCCCTATGGTTCGTGTTCTTTCTAAAGTTACTGGTTTCAAACTGAAACATATTTATGAGCTTTTCCCATCAGGCCCTGGTAAGGGAGCATGTAAGATGGCCGGTCTTCCTAAACCGACAGGATGCGTCTAACAGAAATAAGTGACGAATTATCCATTTATTCAAAAGGCTCTGCGGAAAATGCAGGGCCTTTTGTTTTTATGGAGGTTTTATGATTCTAACGATAAAAACCAGCCAAAAGACAGAATTAATTGATATAACATCAAAAATACAGGTTACAGTTTCATCTTCCGGCATAATTAATGGTCTATGCATGATTTATGTTCCTCATACAACAGCGGCAGTTACAATAAACGAAAGCGCTGATCCGGATGTAAAAACTGATATCCTTATGATATTAAATGAAATAATTCCATGGAAAGCCGGTTACCGACACATGGAAGGAAATTCTCCGGCGCATGTCAAGGCCACTCTTGTTGGTGCTTCAGAGCTTGTTGCAGTTGAAAACAAAAAACTTCTGCTCGGAACTTGGCAGGGGATCTTTTTCTGCGAATTTGACGGACCAAGAATCAGGAAAGTAAATGTTAAGATGATGCTGGAGTGAGGCTAAAGGCGGAAGGCGTGAGGCATGAGCAAAAAAAATGGGTTCAAGGGATCCAGGCGTTCCGCCTCATATATGGCGGACCTTCGGCAGGGTTCAGTGTTTAATAACCGGAGGCCTTCAACTTGAAAATAATGAAGAAAATGAATAATAATTACTCTCTTGATGAGACGGACAGGGCAATATTGAACCTCATTCAATCTGATTTTCCAATATCATCAAGACCATATCTTGTAATTGCAGAAATGCTTGGCCTTGATGAAGATGATGTTATAGTAAGGCTTAAAAAACTTAAAAAAAATGGGATAATCCGCCGGATAGGGGGAAACTTTGTGCCTGAAAAGCTGGGTTTTGTGAGCACCCTTTGCGCTGCGGTTGTGCCTGAAGAAAAGTTAGAATCCTTCTCAAAAACAATAAACCGCTATCCAGGTGTGACCCATAATTATTTGAGGGACGGAAGCTTCAATGTCTGGTTTACATTTATTGCGCCTTCCATGAAGGAGATTAATACAAACCTCAAACATATATCAAAAGAATCAGGTGTAAATAAGATTATAAATCTTCCTGCGACAAGAGTTTTCAAAATCAAGGCTCATTTTGACTTATGAAAGATATCCGGATAGCGGCAGTTATTTCCCATTCTGAATCGTATGAATCCGCACGCAATATAGAATCCATGGAGAAGTGGGTAAGGTCCGCAAGAGAGACAGGTGTTAAAATAATCTGTTTTCCGGAATTGAATGTAACAGGATATGGGATTGACGGAAGAATTGCAGGGGCATCAGAAAGTATTCCCGGTGATATTACCGGAAAACTTGCCGGTATTTCTTCAGAATACAATATAATTATGCTTGCCGGTATGGCGGAAAAAGACAAGGCAGGCCGCATATATGCCAGCCACCTTGTTATAAAACCCGGCGGATATACGGGCATTTACAGGAAGCTGCATATTGCGCCACCTGAAACAGGGGTGTTTACACCCGGAAATGAAGTTGCCCTGTTTGAAGCAGGAGGTATTAAGTTTGGAATTCAGCTTTGCTACGATGCACACTTTCCCGAACTTTCGACGAAAATGGCGCTTATGGGAGCCGATGTTATATTCATGCCGCACGCTTCTCCAAGAGGAACACCAGATGAAAAACATAGATCATGGATGCGCCATCTTCCTGCAAGAGCTTTCGACAACAGCCTTTTTATAGTAGTATGTAACCAGTGCGGAGAAAATTCCGCCGGTTTGCAATTTCCTGGTACAGGGGTGGTAATCGGCGCTTCGGGTGAAGTTATTGCGAAGAATACAAGCGGGAAAGAAGGAATGATTGTTGCTGATCTAAGAGCGGAAGATATGGAAAAGGTGCGCAATAATAGGATGCACTATTTTCTGCCGAACAGAAGGCC
>CAYODW010000001.1:3421-87373 GCA_964402865.1 uncultured Desulfonema sp.
ATAGAATATCGGGAATCAAATGCCGGATAAGCAAAATCGAAGTACGAAATTCGAAGTTCGAATCATGGGAACTTAATATGATGAATCGTGATGAAAAGAAGATAATGGGACTTACAATAGCATCGCATCCCCTAGTGCATTTGTTTGAAGGAGTGCTGCCGCCCCTGATACCTTTATTAATAGTTGAGTTTGGAACTGATTATCTCCATCTTGGAATAATAGTTTCAGTTTTTTCATATGCCTTTGGAATAGGTTCCCTTCCCGCCGGATTTTTGGCCGATAAACTGGGACCGCGCCGCCTTGTTACATTTTTTCTTCTCGGATCAGGCGTTCTTTCAGCTCTTGTATTTTTTATTCCGTCACTTTTAGCCTACGGAATTATAATGGGGTTTATTGGATTTTTCTGCAGCATGTACCATCCGGCTTCAAATACTCTCATAAGCCAGTCCGTCCGGGAAAAGGGAAAGGCATTTGGCATTCATGGCATAGCAGGCAGCCTTGGAGTTGCTTCTGTTCCTGTGCTTTCCGCGTGGTTTGGCTCAAACATGGGGTGGAGAGCCCCTCATGTAATTTTCGGCTTAATGGGTATTGCCGCAGCTCTTTTTTCCTTTTCGGTACCTGCAAAATCTGCATTTTCAACAGAAACTTCTAATGGTAAAAATAAACAGGAGAATGGCATATCTTATCTTAACCTGATTGTTTTTTATTGTTCAGCGGCAGCCCTGGGGCTGACATACAAAGGAATAATGACCTTTCTTCCAGCTTACATGGGGGAAAAAATACATTTTGGATTTATTACCTTAAGCAAGGTAACTCTTGGCGGAACAGTGGCGACCATAGCGCTTGTTTCAGGCGCTCTGGGTCAATATATAGGCGGACGCCTCACTGATCGTTTCAGGCCTGAAATTATATATTCATGCGCAATTATTGTCGGAACTTTTTTTGTTTTTATCATGGCAAGAAGCTCGGGTCTTATTTTGATTGCATCTGCTGTTTTTTATGCGTTTTTTTATTTTTCAACTCAGCCGATGCAGAATTTTCTTCTTTCCAATTACCTGCCCAAAAAACGCCATGGAATAGGTTACGGCATTCACTTTTTTGTAACTTTTGGAATAGGATCAACAGCAGCAGCGGTTTCCGGATATCTTGCGGATAATTATGGTCTTGAATCCGTATTTTATGCGATGGGCGCCTGTTTTATTGTGTCTTCCATTCTCTCGCTGATTCTTGTGGCAAGGGCTATGAGGCGGGAGGCATAAATCGAACATCGAATATCGAAGTACGATGTACTAAATGCGAACAATGAGACCATGAAATTAACGGAATGCAAAAGATGCGGGACATGCTGCAGGAAGGGTGGTCCGTCATTTCATATTGAAGACAGGGGTCTTATAGAAGATGGCCATATAACGGCAAAACATCTGTACACGATCAGAAAAGGAGAGCCTGTTCGGGACAACATAAGTGAAAGGATTGTCTATGCTCCTTCCGATATAATAAAAATAAAGGGTAAGGGTAACAGCTGGACATGTTTTTATTATAATGAAGATAAAAAAAAGTGCGGGATTTATGAGTACAGGCCCCTTGAGTGCAGGATTCTTAAGTGCTGGGATACAAGAGAGATTGAGGAAATATATGGGGAAAACATGCTTTCAAGAAAAGATCTTTTCAGCGAGGTTGAAGGGCTATGGGAATTGGTAATAGATTATGATGAAAGATGTTCCTATAAAGAGATAACAGACTTTGTCAGGAAAACCGGCAGCAGAAAAAGGGGACGGTTGCCTGATAAAGCCGCTGAACTTATTGAGTACGACAAGACTATCAGGGATCTTGTTGTAAAAAAAGGCAATTTGGATTCCGATCTTCTTGATTTTATCTTCGGCAGGCCGCTCTTCGTTACCTTGAAAACACTTGTTTAAACTTAAAGCGGTTTTCACTGAATAACCTCAAACATGCATCAACAACTTCATCGTCATACAAGATGCCCCTGTTTTTTGATATCTGCTCAAGCGACTTTTCTATTCCAAGGGAAGGTCTGTAAGGCCTGTGGGATGACATCGCCTCAACAACATCAGCGACATTGATAATTCTTGCCTCAATAAGAATGTCCGGTCTTTTAAGTTTTCTGGGATATCCTGAACCGTTTATTCTTTCGTGATGCTGAAGCACAATATCCGCAACAGGCCAGGGGAAATCAATATTTTTTAATATATCGTATCCGACTTCGGGATGGGTTTTGACCAATTGAAATTCAAGATCGTTGATTTTTGAGGGCTTGCACAGGATTTCAGCAGGTACGGCCAACTTGCCTATATCGTGAATAAGTGCTGCCATTCGTATTCCTGCAACTATATTTTCCGGCAAGCCCATTTCTTTTGCAATTGATATTGCTAAGTCTGTCACCCGCTTCTGATGGCCGGCAGTATAAGGGTCTCTTGCCTCGGTAGTGATAGTAAGAGTTTGAATAGCCCCTTCAAGCGCAATCCGTAATGTTGCTATGGTTTTTTCAAGCTCGTATATTTTATCTTCCAATTCCATGTCATCTTTTTATTATTAATGGACTAGAAAAATAGTCCATAAAAGCCCTTTATTAACGTTTTACGAAGAAAGCTCTTATGGTGCATTCAATAGATCTTTAATCCCGCTTGTTAAATAACACAATCATAAAATATTGCAATAGAACCATTTATTCTGATATCATTGCTATATATTAAAGAGGATTTGAAATGAACAGCATAAAACTTCTTGCAGGTTACATTCCCGGTGCAATAGGCCGTGTAGCAGAGCTTCATGGAACTTATTACAGTCGAAACTGGGACTTCGGCCTATTTTTTGAGGCCAAGGTGGCTGTCGAGCTTTCCGAATTTTTAAGCCGCTTTGATAAGACACGCGACGGATTCTGGATTGCCGAAGATAACGGAAAGATTGCCGGATCGGTGTCCATTGACGGAATAGAGGGTAAAACAAAAGGCGCCCGATTGCGCTGGTTTATAGTTGATCCTGAGATGCACGGGTATGGAATCGGTAGAATGTTGATGCGTGAAGCTGTTTTATTCTGCAAAATTGCTCACCACAGTAAAATATATCTTACAACTTTTGCCGGGCTTGATCCTGCAAAATATCTCTATGAATCTCTCGGATTCGTTTTACGCGAAGAGTGGGAAGATGCCCACTGGGGAAAGACTGTTATGGCGCAACAATTTGAGCTTAATCTGATGGATTCTCCTCTTTCGGAAGCAGATGGATAAGCCACAGAGTGATAAACGGTATGAACGCAATAATGAATAATACCGGTTTTATAGTGAACATATCGCACAGTTTTCCTGTTACCGGGGTAAGCACACCGCCTGTTCCCCATGCAAGTCCCATCATGAGACTCGAAGCCATCGATTTTCCTCCGGGTGCGAGTTTCTGCGCCATTGTGACTCCGAGGGGGAGGGTTGCAAGTACAAAAAAACCTGCCAGCATCGCTCCGAGATAAACCCAGTTTCCACGAAGATAGAGAAGAAGAATCATGCACGGCGGCATCAGGAAATGGGTTATGTAAAAGACCGGTTTAAATCCAATCCTGTCCGCCATGTGTCCCGCAATAAGTCCACTCACCGAGCCGGCTACGGTAAATATCGCCACAATAGAACCAACTGATATAAGTGAGTGCCCTTCCCAGCTGAATAAGACCGGGAAGAAAGTCATAAAAGACTGGCCTACAAAAGCCCGGAGAACCATGATAAACCAAATGAGAAGTATCGATTTCCATACCGGTCCGAAAATCTCTTTTATTGAACCGACAAGACCCAGGTTGCTTAGTCCTTCCCCTAAAGGCATTGGAACGGTTTTAAACAGGTAATACATGATTCCCAGGCCGAAAAAGACTGTATAAGGCGTTGCCTCAAGACCGTATCCTGCCACCAGCCATGTAATGAAAAGGGGTCCAACTCCGAATGCAAAGGTTCCGCCCATGTTGAATACCGACATGGAAAAGGCTAAATTGCGTCCCGAATATGATGAAATCATGCCGGCAGTGGTCGGGTGGAAAATGGATGAACCTATTGAACTGGCCGATACAAGTAAAAGTAGCATTACATATGAAGGCGCAACTCCTACAAGTGAAGTTGAAATGATGACGATTAAAGGGCCCCCCAGGACAAAAGCACGTGTTTTATAACGGTCGGCAAGATATCCTATCGGAGGCTGCACAACAAAGGCAAGGAATCGGCTTATTCCGGCAACGAAGCCTGCCTGTGTGAGCGTAAGGCAGTATTTCTGTATCAGAACCGGAAGCAGGGGGCTTATGAATGAATGGTAAAAATCGCCCGTGAAATGAACCAGCGTCAAAGCCCAGATGATCTTAAAATCGGCGTTATTTTTAAACTTAAACATGATATTATCTTAGCTGAAATTGATAAACTCATAAAAAGCCGAATTTCGGACGGCAAAGTAAAAGCTCATTATGCAAGGCGCGCGAGTCTTGAGGAATGAAGCGTATATGATAGTACGCTGCAATGACGAAAGATGAAGCGCAACACAGCAGAATGACTTTTTACGAAGCCGTCGAAGTTGACGGAAGATATCCTTTTAGATATAACGTATCAAACTTTGCCTCAATTCGAAATAAAATAATGACGGCTATCGAATACAAAAATATAAATTATAAATATACAGGCGCACAATATCCGGTATTCAACAATCTAAGCTGCCGTGTCGGGGAACCAGGGTTTCATGCATTATTCGGTCAGTCGGGAGTGGGAAAGTCAACCTTTGCCCGCATCATCGCGGGCCAGTTCAACGGGTTTGCCGGTGAAAGAGAGGGCAGTGATCTGAAAAAAGTTTATTATTCCTATAACCTCGAGAGGCTTCCGGGATGGTCGGGAGTCGGCGAGCATATCGATAAGGTAACACCCGAAGTGAATAAAAGCAGAATAAATGAAATTGTTCAATCTTTCGGACTTTCAGCCTGCATGGATTCAGGTTTTTCGAGGCTTTCCCTCGGGCAGCAGAACAGGGTAAACCTTGCAAGATACCTTTTGCAGGATTTTGATCTTCTGATTATGGACGAAAGCCTTGCCAATGTTGATGAGGCAACGCGTGAGCAGATCATCTTCAAAATAAAGGAGATGTTTCCCGAAAAGAGCTTTCTATATATTTCCCACAGTGTCGCGGAAGTTTCCAGGTTCTGCAGGAATATTCTTGTATTAAGAAGTTTTCTTAAAACGCCGCAGGCCCTCACTATAAATGGACAGGATGATGTAAGGGGAAAACAGGTTGTAAAAAAGGATCTTGAGGAGACTATGCTGGAGATTGTAAATGCTTCATAAGAGGCTATACCAGTTTGTTTTTGTATATTTTATCGGACTTGCCTTTTTATTTACGGTAAAAGGAGTTTTTAATCTTTCTGACTATGTTATTCCAAGTCCTCCTGATATTTATGGCACCGCGCGCAGGGTTTTTACGAGATATCTTTTCGATGTTTTAAATACACTTTCGGTAGCGATTGTAGGCCATATTCTTTCTATTGCGATGGCAACCATTGTAGGAATAATAGGGCGTTTGTCGAACTGGATGGGCTCGCTGATAAGGACCGCGGCTTTTAACATACAGGCATATCCGATTGTTGCCGTAGCCCCCATGATCTTTATACTCCTTGGGGACGGGCTTTCCTCAAGGCTTCTTATTGCGGCAATGATATGCTATTTCCCGCTGCTCCTGTCGTTTATAGGAATCCTTTCCGAACCGGTTACGGATATAGAACATTTTTACGTCTACTCAGGAAGGATGCGCTGGCAGCTCGAGGTAAAGATAAGAGCCTTTGAAAATATGAATAAACTTATAACCGTTATTGCCGGAAGCGCGACTCTTGCGATGGTTGGAACAATCGTCTCTGAGTTTATAGGCGCCAGCGCAGGGATAGGCTACAGCATAAGAATAGCGCTCTATCAGAGCGATCTTTCAAAGATTCTGGTTGCACTTTTTCTGATAGGAATTTTCACGTCGCTTTATCTGGCCGTTCTCGAATGGCTCGGCAATATTGTTAGCAGAAGCTGGGGAAAGCTTGAGGCTTAAGGCGAAAATCGTAGATCTTGAATCGTGAATAGATTGAACAAATCCGAGTAAGGTGTGAAACGGGAGCTGGAAATGAATATGAGAAATAATGTGGTAATGGCTTTATCTTTGCTAATTATACTTCTCCCTGTTTCTTACGGGTGCGGTAAAAAACACGAGGAGATGACAAAGGTTTCTTATCGTCTCAAGTGGCTCTTCAATGCAAGCGTAGCAGGAGATGTTTACGCAGGCGCCCACGGATTTTTTGAGAAAGAAGGGCTCGAAGTGGAAGTAAAAGAGGGCGGTCCTGAGCGGGATGCCATAAAAGAGCTTGAGATGGGGCATGCCCAGTTTGGTGTTGCTTCGGCAGACCAGGTTATAAGAGCCGTTTCAAAAGGGTCTCCCGTTGTGGTGCTGGCGCAGCTTTTCCAGGCCAACCCTCTTCAGTGGATATACAGGCCGGATGAAAATAAGATCAACAGGCCGGAGGATATGAAGAGAAAGGTTGTCGGAATAACATTCGGCGGAAATGACGAAACGATCATGAAGGCGCTTCTTGCCAAATACGGTATAAAGGAGAATGAAGTAAATCTATTCAGTGTAAGATACGATTATACGCCCTTTTACGAGCGCAAGGTTGCTCTCTGGCCTGTTTACAGGAATGCCCAGGGAATTATTATCGGTGATCAGCTTAAAAAGGCCGGGGAGTCCGCGGCATTTTTTGATCCTGATGCTTCCGGCATACGTTTTGTGGCAAATTCCGTGATAACTACTGAAACGATGATAAAAGAGCATCCTGAAACCGTCAAAAAATTTGTTTCAGCCCTCATGAAAGGATGGAATGAGGCTTTGAATCCTGATAATTCGGATAAGACGGTTGAGACTATCGGAAAATTCGACAGGGACACTTCTGCCGATGTTATCCGAAGACAGCTTGAAATAACAAGACAGTTCATGAAACCGTCGGAGAAGACGGTTTTCGGTGCGATAGATATCGCTGCGTGGAAGCAGACGGAGAGCATAATGCTTGAGCAAAAACTTATCCCCGCGCCGGTTGATATCGAAAAAAGGCTTAAGACGGAGTATGCCGGACAATAAAAGAAAGGGTTCCAGGGGTCCAGGAATCAAGCGTTCGGGTGTTTCTTCTTTTCACTGGAATCCTTGAACCCTTGACCTCTCGAATCCTTATTAATTTATTCTTCCATAAAGCAGGGATATTTTCAGGCCGCCGTGGTAAAGGGTTTGAGCTTTCAGGGTAAAAGGAACCGCGATTAGAAGTGAAATGTCCGGGGCTATCAGAGCGACTTTCCAGCCCGAAAAATCTTTTTCAAGTTTTTCGCATACGGCGTAAAAAAATTTAACGCTTTCAGATTTGCTTCCCATCCTGTGCCCGTAAAGCGGATTGATAACGACGAGACCTTTCTCTCTTGTCAAAGCGGAAGGCGAGAGACCGAAAAAATCTTTTTGCTCCACCTGAACCGTTTTCAGAATATCATATCTGTTTATGCATGAGATGAGTGAATTGCAGGCTCCGGTGTCGATGTCGGATGCAAAAATGCGTGGTGAGGGGATCAATTTTACACCGGATTCCGCTTTTCGTTTTATATACGCCCATTTTTGCGGTCCAAAGCACGGCCACTTCATGAAAGCAAAGTTCCGGAACCAGCCTGCCGGGATGTTTTGTGAAATCATGGCGGCCTCAAGTGAAAAAGTGCCTGACCCGCACATTGGATCGAGCAACGGTTCGCTTCCTTCGTATCCAGAAACCGCAAGAATGGCCGCCGCGCTTGTTTCCCTTAAAGGAGCTGTTGCCCTGTGGGTTTTAATGCCGCGCCTGTAAAGCAGCTCCCCGCTGCTGTCGATAGAAAAGATAAACATGTCATTTTCAGCACGAACAAATACCTGTTGTTCCGTTGAACCATTCTTTGCAGAATCCTGGGTGCCGTTTAAAGCCAATCTTTTATCGATGCTTGCGGCAAATATTTCTGAGATCGCATCTTTATGGTAGAGCCGGGACTGTTTTGTTGATGTGTTTATTTCCGGTCTTGAATCTGCCGGAAGATATAGCTCCCAGGGAAAATCAGAAAGCTTCTTTTCAAGCTGCATGAAGTTTGTGGCCTTGAATTCTCCGATCCGCATCAGGATCCTGTTTGCAGTGCGAAGATTCAGGTTAGCGGAAAAACAGTCAGTTATCCGCCCCGTAAACTGCACGCCCCCTTTAGTTTCGATGAACTCTCTGCTTGTTTCGGCAATAGTTTTGAGCTCATTGAGGCAGAGAGATTCGAGTCCTGGTGATGTTGCGGCAAAAAACTCTTTTTCACGTCCGGTTACGTGCCGTTTGATCCGTTTTAAGAGTGATGATTCACTGGTCTGATTTTTCACGGCTTTGGGTTCGTACAAGGTCAGGGGTTTTATCATCATATTCCACCTTGAATTGCAGCAGAATGATTGATGCAATCACCATTATTCCTCCAGCCATCTGCAGGGGTTCGAGAATTTCATTCAAAAAAAAGTATGAAATGGCGGATGCTGTTATCGGTTCAAGGGTTCCTGTTATGCTGGCACGTGTTGAGCGGATAAGGTTTATTCCCTGAAAATAGAAACCGAAAGGAACTACAGTCCCGAAAATTCCGATATAAACAATCAAACCCCATTCAAGTGATGAGCGTGTATGAAAAAAGGCCTCCAGAGGCGGATGGAGTATGTTCCAAGTGACTGCCGCAAAGAGCAGGGCGAAGAAAAGCACTGTTATAGGATCATATCTCCGCATCCCGTATTCGCCCTGAACTGAATAGCATGCAAAAGCAATAGCGGCGGAAATACCCGCGATTATTCCTGTCTTATTCAATGAGAAAAGGTTTAGATTATAGGCTCCGACTACGAGATAGCAGCCTGTGATGGCGCCTGCAACTGATAAGATGGTTATGAGCCCCGGCTTTTCCTTTAAGAAGAAAAACGAATATATGGCGATAAAGGCCGGGGCGAGATACTGGAGAAGAATGGCTGCGGCAACATTTATTTTGCTGATTGTAAAAAGGTATGTGAACTGTACCGCGGCCATGACAACGGCACCTAAGAACAGGAAGTAAAGATAATCTCCCTTCTCTATCCGCATGAGGTTGCGGCGCCAGATAAGAAGCACCATAAAAAGGAGACCGGACGAAATTGTCAGACGGAGCTGCACAAGCTGAAAAGGAGTTACTCCCGAATTGAATAGAAATTTTGAGGTCGAGCCGGATATGGCCCATAGCAAAGCCGCTATCATTACATATATATATCCCAGCCTGGGGGTTTTGGTCTTTTCTGCTTGTTTCATATTTTTTGACAAATTTCCTCTCTAATAAAAAAATTATCTGACAGAATTTACAGGATTTTGCCGATTAACTGCATCTGCTTCGCGGAGCCTGGTATATATAACAGATCTCTTTTTGAGTTAAGCCTTCTTCGCCGCAGGCAACAATCCTGTCAATCCTGGTAATCCTGTCTAAATACTCTCTCCCTTGCTTTTTAAGTTTTTATCTGTTCTATAATCTGTTTCATATATTAAAGTATGTCTTATTTCGCAAGAAAGGAATTTGCAGGATACTGTTATGGATAGAGTTTTTTTCAGAAAAGCGGAGTATGATTATGCTGTTTTAAAGCCTCTTATCTTTGATATGATCGATTCCGCATGCGGTGCTTCAATCGGAAAATGCACGAAGGTGCTTATCAAGCCGAACCTGCTTTTGCCGGCAAAGCCTGAAGCCGCGGTTATAACTCATCCCCTGGTTGTTAAAGCGGTGGCAGAATATGTGCTTGAAAAAGGCGGAACAGTTACGATATCGGACAGCCCGGCCATAGGCCTTTTCGCGAAAATTTTGAAAGACGGCGGGTACAAAAAGGCTTTTCAAGGTCTCGATGTCGAATTTAAGGAATTCAAGACATCTGTAAAAACAGATATCGGGGAGCCATTCGGATTTATCGAAATCGCAAAAGATGCCCTTGAGGCAGATGCGGTCATAAACATCGCAAAGCTAAAAACCCACGCCCAGATGTTTCTTACCCTCGGTGTAAAAAACCTTTTCGGATGCATAGTCGGTTTTAAAAAGCCCGAATGGCATTTGAGAAGCGGGATCGACAGGGAGATGTTTGCAAGGCTCCTTGTCCGCATCCACAGGACGGTCAGCCCGCAGTTTACGATTGTGGACGGCATTCTCGGTATGGAGGGGCAGGGGCCGGGTAAGGGGGGCACGCCACGCAAGCTAGGTGTTATCGTCGGAGGGAGCAGTGCGTTTGCCGTTGATGTGGCAATTTGCAGGATGCTCGGGACAAAACCGGACAGGCTTCCCACGAACAAGGCGGCAAAAGAGCTCCAATTAACCGATTATAATATTGATATCACCGGTGATTATGAAGGCATAAATAATTTCGTTTTTCCGATACAGGATCCTCTCACTTTCGGGCCAAAACCTGTTCACAGGATTCTTCGCAGGCATCTTGTTCAAAGACCGGCAGCCGATAAAAATTTATGCAAGTTATGCGGTGAATGCTGGAAATACTGTCCCGCCGAGGCAATTTCGCACGATAAAGAAAAAGTATCTTTTGATTACGACAAATGCATCAGATGTTACTGCTGCATCGAAGTCTGTCCCGAAGGATCGCTTAAGGCGGTTGCGACCTTTCCGGGAAAGATAATAAGAAGGATTTTGCTGTAGTTTGATTATAAAGCCGTTCCCATGTATGTCCCTATCTTATATCAAAACTCCACAGTCAAATTGTGACTGATGCGGAGACTGTTACCATCTCAGTATTAACAACTGTTGATATTCTTTTATAAATGATGTAAATTGCATATAAAAGAATATTTCATGACAAACTAGGCAGCGGGCTATGACAAAAGAAGAACATATAAAATATTGGCGTGAAAGCGCTTATCATGATCTTGAGTCTGCAGAAGCCATATTTGATTCCGGGCGGTACGATTGGTGTTTATTTGTCGGGCATTTAGCATTAGAAAAGATTTTAAAAGCGATATTTGTCGACAGAAACGATAATGATATGCCTCCAAAGATCCATAATCTTGTCAGATTGGCGGAATTGTCAAAAATTGAATTAAGTGATGAGCAGAAGTTTTCAATCGACAAGATAAACGACTTCAACATTCAGACGCGATACCCTGACTATAAGCAGGAATTTTATAAACTGTGCGATGCGGAGTATGCGCGCGAACATTTGAGTAAAATAAAGGAGTTTTATACATGGTTCAGCTCCCTGCAAAAGTAAGGGCCACCATTGATAATTATCTTAAGGAATTAAATCTGCATAACATTCCAATCAGGGAAGCGATACTTTTCGGCAGCTATGCCAGGGGAGATTATCAGGAATGGAGTGATATAGATATTGCCCTTGTTTCCGAAATATTTGTAGGCGACAGGATTGATGATAAGGATAAAATTAGAAAAATAACGCTGTCAGTAAGCAGTGAAATAGAAGTAATTCCTTTTTCACCCAAAGATTTTCATTTACAGAATCCATTGGCAAAAGAAATTTTGACTACAGGAATAAGGCTCGTCTAAACTTGTTTAATTTTACAACCACTTGAACCCTCGAATCCTCGCCCCCTTTTTTCTTTCCGCCCTCACGCCTTCCGCCTGTTTCAGGTCCGCCAATCTTTATGGCGGATGCCTCTTGCCTTTGCCCCTTTTTTCAATCCTTTGCCTATTTCTTCAATCCGCTTTTCAACCTCTCCGATATTCTGGCGAACCTGATCCAGCTTATCTACAAGCAGTTTCGCCTCAAACTCTGCTGCCTCTCCCATCGGACATCCGATAGACTCACAGGCTGACTGATGGATCTTTATAAGGCGAAGCCTTTGTGCGATTCCGCGTTCTCGTTTTGTCACCATCCTGAAAAACCGGTCAAATGGCATGCCAGCAATTTTAGCAGGATTCGGACACCATTTAACAACAGATAATATCTCTCCTTTCCCGGTATTAAAAAACTTGTCCAGCTCGGGAAAATATTTTGCAAGTATCGAGTTCCTGATGCGAACTCTGATTATATGTTCATCTTTCTTCAACCGCCTCCTCAACGACAGTAAATCCCGCAGCTCAATAATATTGTCCGAAGGCCGGTCATAATACTAACATCGACCCCTTGATGCCAGATCCGCAACATTGGCCGCGTCCTTTAAATCATGCTTGTCCCACCGTTCATCCAGAGTCTCGCGGTTGTTCTTAACAGATTTTCCGCTGACCAGCACCACATTAAATCCATTGCCCGCAAGATAGCTGCCCAGTGGTTTGTGATAATTGCCTGTAGGTTCAAGAGCAAAGATAACCTTCTTCAGACCATTTCGGGATTGAATCAACTCAACCTGCTCAAGCAACCTGGTAAACCCGCTTCTGCTGTTTTCAAAGATCAGCCTGCGATAAAGAGTCTTCCCGGTGGCCGTTCCCATAAAAGCATGATGTTTGTCTTTTGCTATATCAATGCCTACAACCAGGTACTCATAAGATCCGGAAGTCTCTCCAATAATTTGACAGAAATGCTCCCGTTTGGTATCTTCTATACCGTGCATGATAACCTCCTGCTGACATTATAAGGGTTAATGTTTTGGGCTCCCTTATGTTATCAGGAGGTTATTTTTGTTGCAATGTGACGAAATTCTCTATTTGTATTATTTGGGGGAGTATTTACTTCTATCGTTTTAATATACAACGTTCATCAAAATATAAGTTAGCATCAGAGCCTTTTGAAATATTGAATATTCTATAATGAATAAGCGCTATTTCGGGCGAGTGTTGACGCCCATGAAATTATGCGTTTCTACTATTTTCAAAACAAGGATATGATCTGCTATTGACCCAAGCTAAGTACTAAGAGATATATTGTTTATTTTAATTTGTTATATCCACTTTAAAAAGAATAGCCGCGAGCATGGTGTTATATATTGATATTCATGGACAAATGGAGCTTTTCCCCCATTATCTTATACATAATCTTTAGGAGGCGGTTGACGAATTTCAGAGTATAGGTTTAAATAACGGGATAATCACAATTGAGAAACTTAAGGATAAAATGAGATTAATGGGTAATAAAACTGGGTGGGCGATAAAAATTATGTCGGCCGTGTGTTTGCTGGCCGTGTTTCTTTGTTCTGCTTTTGCTGAGGAAAAACCGGAGATTTTCGTGCAGCTGGGCCATTCTGGAGTGCAATCGGTAGCTTTTTCAGCTGACGGTAAGTACATACTGTCCGGTGGGGACAAGACGGTCAAGCTCTGGGATGCCGGTAGCGGACGCGAGATCCGCACCTTCACGGGGGAGCATACCGGTTATGTCTCATCGGTGGTTTTCTCTCCCGACGAGCGCTTCCTTTTGTCCTGCGGAACCGGAGGAAAGATCATTCTCTGGGATGCGACGACCGGAAAAAAGGTGAAAGACTTTCCCGGGAACAGCAAGGGTGTCTTTAGAGCGGTTTTTGCTCCGGATGGGCGGTCGATTGCATCAGGAGGCATGGATGCCACTATCAGGCTCTGGGATGTTGCCTCGGGCCAGCAGACCGGAACATTAACCGGACATGCTGCCGCGGTTCGTTCGCTAGGCTACTCTCCGGACGGCAGTCATCTCCTCTCAGGAAGCTGGGATAAAACCATCAGGCTGTGGGAGATTACCACTGGCAGGGAGGTGCGCAGCTTTACTGGGCACACCGCATCGGTGAACTCCGTGGTATTTTCTCCTGACGGAAAATATTTCCTCTCCGCCGGCGGGAAGGACGGTACGGCAAGATACTGGGAGGTTGCATCAGGGAGAGAGTTGGCTGTCCTGCGCGGCCACACCGGCGAGGTGACCTCGGTGGCATTTTCACCGGATGGTCGCACGGCGGTTTCCGGAAGTTTCGACAAAACCGTCAGGGTATGGGATCTTGCCGGTACAAAGGAGCTGCAGAACCTGCCGGCCGGTGAGGTTTCGGTTTTTTCTGTTGCAATTTCACCAGACGGCAGGCAACTCCTTGCGGGCAGCCGCAACATGTCCCTGTGGGATCTTGTGACCGGCAAGGAAGTGCGCACGCTGGACGGCAAAGTCAACTGGGTCAATGAGGTTGCTTTTTCTCCAGGCGGTGAATACGCATTGTCCGGCAATTTTAATGGTGTCATCGATCTGTGGGACAGCGCAACCGGTAAACGACTTAGAACCTTTAAGGGAACCACGGGTATAGTATCTTCGCTTTTTTTTATGCCGGATGGCAAAACAATCATGGACTGCCGGGTTGACGGGCCTTTGACGATGCGGGATCTGGAAACAGGGAAAGACCTGCTGCAGATTCCCGGGCAGGGAGCCGCGGCCATTTCAAGGGACGGGAAATGGATTGTGTCGGGTGATTCCGGTAACCGTCTTAAGCTTTGGGATGCGGCTACCGGGCGCGGTCTCAAAAGTTTTGCGGGGCACACCGATAAAATCCTTTCAGCCGCATTCTCCTCTGACGGCAGATATATATTATCCGGGAGCAGGGATAAGACGGCCAGGCTGTGGGATATCGAATCAGCCCGTGAGATGCGTGTTTTTGGTGGTTTTCGCTACCATGTGAACTCGGTGGCATTTTTTCCCGACGACAAACTGGTTCTTGCCGGAAGTTCCGACAATACAGTAAAACTCTTTGAAACCGAAAGCGGGAAACAATTGCAGGCATGGCAGGATATCGCCATCTCATCGGTGGCGTTTTCCCCCGATGGCAGATATGCCCTGACTGCCGGCTTTGACGGTATACCGAAGCTCATGGAGGTTGTCTCCGGCAGGCGGGTCATGAGCTTCAGCGGCCATAAGCTGCATGTCTATTCCGCCGTCTTCTCATCTGATGGTAAAAGGATCATCACCGGCAGCGGGGATGGAACTGTAAGGATCTGGGATGTAAACAGCGGTCTTGAAATAACTCAGTCTATCAGCTTTACCAACGGGGAATGGATTGTGATTACCCCTGAAGGGTACTACAACTCCTCGGCTCACGGGCATGAATATCTCAACATCCGCAGGGACAACAGTGTCTACGGCATTGACCAGTTCTATGATGTCTTTTACCGTCCCGACATTGTGACGGTAAAGCTCAAAGGTGAAGATATTAAAGGTCTTGTCACCCTTACGATTGATGAGGCAATCAATAATCCTCCTCCAACTGTGAAGCTTTCCGCTCTTCCCGACCGGACCGGTGACTCGGTGATAAAGGTCTGTTACAGGATTCAGAGCACTGGCGGCGGCATCGGGGAGGTGCGTCTCTTTCAGAACGGCAAACTGATAAAGTCCGATGGATTCTACCGTGAAGTTGCTGCCCGTTCCAAAGCTGAACCGCTTAAGCTGGCTGCGTTAAACAGCAGGGCCGTGAACCAGGATATGCGTTCAATTACGGTGAAGGAGAAGAAGAGCCCCGGTGCAGTTCTTTTGCAGCAAAAGGTTGATCTGGTTGATGAATGCGTTGAGGTGGAAACGATTGCCGGTGAAAACGAGATCAGCCTGACCGCCTTCAATGCTCCTAATACCGTGCAGAGTGTGATGAGCACAGCTGGTTTTACCTCCACCAGAAAGCAGGATGAGCCGCAGCTGTATATCCTGTCAGTCGGCATTGACAGGTATCGTGACACCTCCATCAACCTTAATTATGCTGCCAAGGATGCAAGGGACTTTATCACGCAACTGGCGGATAAGGCCGGAACAATATATAAGCCGGCAAACATTCATCTGACCACTCTGATCAATGAGCAGGCCGGCAAACAGAACATCCTGGAAGCCATCGACAAACTCTCTTCGCAGGTGAAACACGCCGACAGCTTTATCTTCTTTAACGCCTCCCACGGCCTTCTTTTGCAGAGCCAGTATTATATTGTGACCAGCAGTTTCGACGGCAGGCTCGACATCGGCGACAGCCTGATCAGTTCAAACGAGATTGTCGAAATATCCAAAAAGCTCAAATCCCTGTCCCAGCTTTTCATTTTCGATACCTGCCACGCAGGTGGTGTTGATACAATTGTCAGCGGTCTGTATGATGCCCGGATGTCGGTGCTGGCCAAAAAGATGGGACTGCACATCTACGCCTCGGCCGGCAGCCTTCAGACAGCTCTTGATGGTTATGAGGGCAACGGTCTTTATACCCATACTCTGCTTGAGGGATTGAAAAACGGTAAGGAGGTAGACAAGGAGAAGAGCGGTTCTGTTACGGTCAAAAGTTTAGGCATCTACTCAAAAGAGATGACCACCGAGCTTTCAGGCAAACTCGGCTACCCCCAGACACCGCTTATCATAGATTTCGGGAAAGACAGCAGGCTGTTTGAGGTTCGTTAATTGGTTTCCATCCGGAAATTGCCCTTTTGGGCGATATCTCCTGAAATGGCCCTTTTGGGAAATATAGAGGATGTTTATTAATATATAAGTTGACAGGGGAAGATTATAAGGAGGCTTTTGCTGTAATCTGATTTCAAAGCCGCCTGAAATACAATTTATTCGCTCACTTGAACACCTGAACCCTTGCTCCATTGAACCCTATCCCTTTAATATTCATTGACAAACCACACACAATGTGATTCTTTAAGCTTACATTTAAAGCTCCCCGCCGCCACCTTTTTATTTAAAATTGTAAGTTTTTTATAAGTTAAAAAACCCAATCAATAAATTAGGAGGACCTCATGCCGTATGAACCGAACGTTCAAAAAAAGAGTATCGATCCTGCCGTCCAGCAAATGATTTCAAAGGCTGAGAAAAAAGGAATTGTAACTGTCTGGGACAGGTACGAAGCCATGACCCCTCAGTGCGGTTATGGTGAAACAGGCCTTTGTTGCCGTCACTGTCTCCAGGGACCCTGCAGGATTGACCCTTTCGGGGATGAGCCGAAAACGGGCATATGCGGCGCCACGGCAGACGTTATGGTGGCACGGGGGCTTGACAGGGCCATCGCCGCCGGAACAGCCGCTCATTCGGGACACGCAAAACATCTGGCACATACGATGATGAAGATGGCCAAGGGAGAAGCCAAGGACTATTCCATCAAGGACGGCAATAAGCTCAAAGCTGTTGCCGGCCGTCTTGGAATTGCCGTCGAAGGGCGGGGGGAGATGGCAATAGCAGAGGATGTTGCAAAAGCGGCTCTGGCGGATTTTCACGAAAAAGAAACACCTGTGTTGTGGGCGGCGACTGTGGTCACGCCGGGCCGTGTAAAAGTTCTTTCGGACCTTGGTGTTGTCCCGAAAGGCATTGACCACGAGGTTTCCGAAATCATGCACAGAACGCTGTATGGTGTCGATGCGGATGCCGTCAATCTGCTGCTTGCCGGCATCAGATGCGGAGTGGCGGACCTGGCAGGATGCTACATGGGTACTGACCTTGCCGATATTATGTTCGGGACGCCCACCCCCCTGGTATCCAAAGCCAACCTGGGAACCCTGAAGAAAGACATGGTGAACATCGCCGTGCATGGTCACAACCCGGTCCTTTCGGAAATAATTGTCGCTGTTGCGGGCGATATGAAGAAGGAAGCCGCTGCTGCGGGCGCTTCGGGAATAAACATTGTTGGTATATGCTGTACAGGAAACGAACTGATGGAGCGCCATGGCATTCCGTCATGCACTCATTCGGTGAGCCAGGAGATGGCAATGCTGACGGGTGCCGTTGATGCCATGGTTGTTGACTATCAGTGCATTATGCCGTCCGTTGTTACGGTTGCAGAATGCATGGGAACAAAAATTGTAACCACAATGGACCTTTGCAAAATTACAGGAGCTCAGCATATAGAATTTTCGGAAGAGGCTGCGGCTGAGAAAGCAAAGGAAGTGATCCGGGTGGCCATTGAAGGATTTGGGCGTAGAAAAGGCAAACCAGTTGATATCCCTGATATTGAAAATACAGTCGTTGCCGGATTTTCGGTTGAATCTATTGTGGCAGCTCTTTCCAAACTTGATGCGCAGGACCCGCTAAAGTCTCTTGTTGACAATATAAAAAACGGTAACATCAGGGGAGTATGTCTGTTCGCCGGCTGTAATAATGTCAAAGTGCCTCAGGATAAAAACTTCAAGATAATTGCGGAAAAACTGCTTAAGGAAAATGTGCTGGTTGTTGCCACCGGGTGCGGCGCCGGTGCTTTGATGAGGCATGGATTTATGGATCCTGCAAATGTGGGCAGGCTCTGCGGTGATGGCCTGAAAGCAGTACTGACGGCCATCGGTGAGGCAAACGGGCTCAATGGTCCGCTTCCGCCGGTATTACACCTCGGATCGTGCGTTGACAATTCCAGGGCTGTGGCGGTCGCGGTAGCTGTTGCCAACTATCTGGGGGTGGACACCGACAAACTGCCCGTGGTGGCTTCGGCTGCCGAGGCCGTATCGGAAAAGGCGGTTTCCATCGGAACATATGCCGTAGCTGCCGGCCTTCCCACACACGTCGGCGTAATGCTGCCGGTTCTCGGAAGTCCTTTGGTTACACAGATTCTCACGGACAAGGTAAAGGGACTGACCGGCGGATATTTTATCGTTGATCTAGATCCTGAATCGTCGGCGGACAAGCTTTTGGCTGCAATTGATGAGAGACGCAAAGGCCTCGGTATTTGACAGGGCTTCCGGCTTTTTAAAAAGGCCACAAATATAACTCGAAAAGAAGGAGTAAGTTATGTATCAGCCGAAGGAAATATTTGTAAAAGCAAGCCGGTGCACCGGATGTAAATCCTGCGTGATTGCATGCAAAGTTGAACATTCCGAGAGTAAAAATCTGTTCGGAGCGATTTCGGAAAAACCGACACCCAAAAGCCGCGTTTATGTGGAATGGGTCGCTCCCGGCGGAAAAGTGCCTGTGGTATGCCGCCATTGTGAGGATGCGCCCTGCATGCATGCCTGTATCAGCGGCGCTATCAGCCGCAACGACGAAGGCGTTGTAATGACCGACAGCGATAAATGCATCGGATGCTGGACCTGTGTAATGGTTTGCCCTTACGGCGTGATCGGCCGGCATCTCGAGAAGCGCAAGGCCTATCGCTGTGACCGGTGCCCGGACATAGAAATCCCGGCCTGTGTGAGTTCATGCCCGACACATGCGCTGGTTTATAAAACAGTTGATTCCTTTTCACGAGATGTCCGAAAAGATGTTTCCGGTGAATTGCTTGCCGGAGAAAGGGGATGAAGTGGCCGTCGACAAAGTAAGATACGTAATAATCGGAGGCAGCGCGGCCGGAATGGCGGCAGCGCAGTCGATAAGGGAGCAGGACCTGAACGGGTCGATTACAGTGCTGTCGGAAGAGCCGGATATGCCGTATTTCAGGCCCTTGATACCCTATATGGTTACAGGTAAAAAGAGCGCCAGGGATATGGAACTGTCAGGCAAAGGCCCCTACAAAGCCGCCGGCATTGGTGTCCGGACAGCTTCAAGGGTTGATTCAGTTAATGTTGATGAACGGACGGTAAGATTAAGCAACCGGGAGGATCTTCCGTACGACAAACTGCTGTTTTCAACTGGAAGCCGCCCCCACATACCGCCGGAAATTAAAGGAACCGATGCAGTCGGGGTCTTTGCGCTTCGGACACTGGCAAACGCAAGAGCCATGGCTGAAAGGGCGGCTGTAACCGATCATGCTGTGATGCTCGGAGGCGGGCTGGTAAATCTCAAGGCGGCTTTCGCTCTATTGGAAAAGGGTGTTAAAGTCACTCTGGTGGTGTACTCTCCTGAAGTGCTCTCACAGCTGATGGAACCCGAGGACGCCAGGCTGATTCGTAAAGCACTGGACAAGGCAGGATTGAAAATAAAAACCGGGTGCAATGCCTCAGCAATCCTGTCAGATAAAAGCGGCGTGACAGGCGTTGCTCTTGATGACGGATTCGAGATGCCTTGCCGGATGGTCTGCATCGGAAAAGGAGTTAGACCTAATGTCGAATTTTTAGCCGGGAGTAAAATATTAACAGACCGGGGTATTGTTGTGAACAAGTTTACATCCTGCAATATCCATGACACCTTTGCCGCAGGAGATGTGGCGGTTACATTTGACCCGATAAAAGATGAAAGGATAGTGACAGGCTTGTGGACAAATGCCGTGGAGATGGGAAGGTGTGCCGGCTTTAACATGGCAGGCAGAAAGACCGCCTATTCGGGAACCTTCGGGATCATGAATGCCACCCAGGTTGCTGATGAACCCTTTGTCTCAATGGGCATTGTGCATACCAGGGATACGGATTATGAAGTCCATGTCCGCGCCACCGGATCAACGTACCGGAAGGTGGTATTCAGCCCTGATGGTGACCGGCTGGTAGGAGTGCTGTTTATAGGCGATATTTCGAAGGCAGGAATGTACAGGTATATGATAAGGGAGAATATGCCGATCGGTCAGATTAAATCCATGATTGTAAACCAGAAGCTGCACTATGGGCATTTTTCTCACTAGGATGAACCAGGTCCGTCAATCAGTATTAAGACCTTTCAATTTTTTCAAGTCATTCATTTTTGTCCCTTCTGTTTTTGCAAACACATATCCTGCGCTCAACTACGTCAAATATGATACTTGTGGAAAGATAAAATGAAATTAATTTTAAAAAAAACAAAAAAATGAATTGAAAAAATATAATAATTAATTTACGTGTTGATTTACAAATATCCGGATTACTCCGTAAGGATTTAAAATATAATGGGCTGCACAATTAAGAAGAGGACCGTTGAATCCAAGTGACTGAAAAAGACATCTCCGTTGTTCTGCTTCATAATGTAGATATGAGCTGGGAAAGTTCGGACATTGAACAAGTCGCCCTGGAGATATCCACTTTGGAAGGCGCCATCGCAGCAGAAGGGCACACCGTCATTAACACACCGATACGCGATAACAACCTCGCTTCCGTTCTCGCCTCTTTTGATCCGCACTCGCACATAGTCTTCAATTGGTGTGAAAGCATTCCGGGTGTTCCTAAAAGCGAGCCCGACGTGGTCAAGACTCTCGAACAAATGAATTTCATCTACACGGGTTCCGGAACCGAGACCATTGAACGCAGCTGGAACAAACCAGAAATCAAGAATATTCTCCATAACGGCAAAGTCGCAACTCCGTCATGGAGTGTTGTGAAAAACGAGGAATGTTCCGACTGGAACTGCTATCCCGCGATCGTCAAGCCGGCGCTGGAGCACTGCAGCTATGGTCTCACGCATGAATCAGTAGTTTCAACAGCGGACGAGCTGAAGAGCAGAATCCGATATGTCCTTGATAATTTCAAAGGTCCGGCCCTTGTAGAAGACTTCATAGACGGAAGAGAATTTCACGTCCCTGTCTGGGGCAACGGAAAAATCGAAATGCTTCCCCCGATTGAGATGGACTTTTCCGTGTGCTGCGATTTTCATGAAAGGCTCTGTACATATGACAGTAAGTTTAAAGAGGATTCACAGGATTTCCGGAAAATAGGAATTATCCTTAAGCCGGACATTACCCGGGAAGAATATCTGGCACTTGAAAAAATCGTGAAAAAAGCGTATGCGCTAACCGGCTGCAGAGACTATGCAAGGCTTGATATCCGTCTCCGGGATGGAGTTTTCTATGTAATCGATGTTAATCCCAATCCTGACATTGGCATCGAAACAAGCATGGCCTACGCCGCCGGGGAAAAAGGATACAGCTATGGAGCGATGCTCAACAGACTCATACATCTGGCATTTCTCCGACACCCCATGTTGAAGAAAAAACAGCACTGATGGAACTGAGCACAAAACCAAGCTTGGTATCCCGGGACCGGAGTGGGATCTTCGATGGAAAGAGGATGGTTTGATGGTGGAACAGCTACAGTTCACTTCATGATTTCAGTAATGAATCAATTCGCATATCCTTTTGCTGCCAGACAGAATTAATCCATTTCTGGAAATTTCCCCTGAATTCAGCGTTGTTTACATAGTCTCCGATTATTTCCCTGCTGACCGGAAGAGTTTCGACACGAACTCTTATTTCTCCGATTTTTCCGCATAAAAAATCCCAGAAGCTCTTCACTCCATCCGGATATACAATCGTGACGTTTACTATCTGGTGAAGCTGTTCGCCCATTGCCGACAGAACGAAGGCTACTCCTCCTGCCTTGGGGTTCAGTAAATTATAATACGGGGATTTTTGCCTCTTATGTTTTTCAGGGGTGAATCTGGTGCCCTCAACAAAATTCATTACTGATACAGGTAGTGTTTTAAATTTTTCACACGCCTTTCTGGTAATCTCTATATCTTTTCCTTTTAAATGTGGATACTTATCAAGAAATGCCTTGGAATATCTCTTCATGAAGGGAAAATCGAGCGCCCACCATGCAAGTCCCAAAAACGGAACCCATATCAGCTCTTTCTTGAGAAAAAATTTCAGAAAGGGTATTTTTCTATGAAAAATTCTCTGCAGAACAAGTATATCGGTCCATGACTGATGGTTGGCTAAAACCAGGTACCAGCCGTCCTGCTTAAGGCCTTCAAGTCCTTTTACATCCCATCTTATATTGTTTATAAGCTTCTGGTTGAATGTATTGATCATAACCCACTTGTCTGCAATTAAGGTTAAAAGCCACGTGTAATTTTTTTTCCAGAAGGGCATGATCAATTTAAAAAATGCCACAACAAAAAGGAGGCTTGTCCAAAAGACGGTATTGGCTGCATAGAGGGCAAGCGATAAAGTTCCCCGAAGATGAGCTGGCAAAAAACTGAGCATAATCATTATCCCTTATAACATAGATTTAAAACAGGAAACATGTTACGAACCGGTTAACAACTTATTTTCAAATTTTTTAAACAGATCCTCCGCTTTTTTTGAAACTTCATTAAACTTCTTTATTGCCTGTTCACGAAATCCAGCGTCAATTTTTAGTGCTTTTTTTCTGAGCAATTCAAATGAATTTTTACTTTGTTCAAAAAGAAGTCTGGCCTGCTCGAGTGTCTCTTTGGAATTAATTATAACTGATTCTGAATATTTTTCGATCTGTTCGCGGAATTTGAAGTAAGATATCTCAAGGGAAGACTGAATGTTATCCATTTTAGTCATTTCCCTTGTTATGGTATGAAAATGGTGCCCGATTATGCCGAACCGTATAGCTTCAGCAAATATCTTTTTATGCCTGATAAGATTTCTTGCAACAAACCTTAAATAATATAAGCCGTAGCGCGTAAAAGGCTGGCGGAAAAAAGAATCAAAAAAAATCCTTATATCTTCAGGACGAACCTTCCTCTGGAAAAAAGGTGTATCGCCGATGTTGTCAAGCAGTATATTACACCTTGCAAAATAATTTTTTAAATTCGGGTCATAAATATAATCCAGGACTCTTTTATAGCCGGCTTTTAATTTAGCGCTGTCCATTTTAGTTGTAAAGTTGGTGCTCATAGAATGCGTATTGTTCCCGATAGAGTCACTCATTATTCTTCCTTCTTTTTTTAATCTTGAAAAAAGAGTTGTACCCGGCAGAGCAATCAGGAGGCCAACCATGGCCTGAGGAATCCCTGCTTTCTGTATAAAAGATATCTGCCGGTCAAATATATCTTCAGCATCACTGTCAAACCCTATGATGAAACCTCCCATGACTCCCATTCCATGCTGCTGAATTTTATGCACGGCTTTATTTAAATCGGTTTTTAGATTCTGGATTTTTCCTGTTTCTTTCAACGCCTCTCTGGAAGGTGTTTCAATTCCAATGAAGACTTCATTAAAACCTGCATCTTTCATCCCGTTCATAAGCTCTACGTCATCTGACAGATTGATGCTTGCTTCGGTGAAAAATCTGTAAACATAGTCATGCTCTTTTTGCCATTTGGTCAGGGCCGGAAGCAAATCACTTTTTACGCGGTTTTTGTTTCCTATGAAATTATCATCAACAATAAAGACAGGGCCACGCCATTTAAGCTTGTAAAGAGATTCTATCTCAAGAATAATATTATTACTTGATTTCAATCTAGGATTGTTCCCGTATGATACCCAGATATCACAGAATTCACACTTGAAGGGACATCCTCTCGAATATTGAATAGACATCGAGGAATAGGCATCCATGTCAAGAAGGTCAAACCTTGGCGTCGCGGAATTTGAAAGATCAGGCCGTTTGCCCGGGAGATATATATTTTTTGCACAACCGTTTTCATAATCGTCGAGGAATATTTTCAGCGTCTCTTCGACCTCTCCAAGGACAAAGTGATCTACATCCTGTATCTCGTTATAACTTGAAGTCGGGTAAGGGCCGCCTGCAACCACCGGAACTTTAAGGCGCTTGCAGGCCGAAACGGCTTTAATAAAAGATTCCTTCTGTATCATCATCGCGGAAATAAATACGGCATCCGCCCAGAGAATGTCTTTTTCCATAAGAGGCCCGGTATTCATGTCTATAAGTCTGAAATTATATTTATCAGGAATAAGAGCAGCAATAGTAATTAGTCCGAGGGGAGGCATAGAGCTTTTTTTATGCACGAATTTAAGGGCATGCTTAAAGCTCCAGTATGTATTGCCTGGAACTTCGGGATATACAAGTAAAAGGTTTTTCATATTACTCCTCATTCAAACGCGTAATATTTGCAGAGAATAATGGAAACAGGTTGTGAAAAAAACAGAAATCTGAAATTTTACAAAAGTTTTACAAAGATAAGGCCAGTTCAAAAACTGAAATATTCAGGCGTTGACATAAAATGTAAGATATTGTAGTAACTTGCTATATTATGGATCAGTCGAAATGGTTTTACCCGATTATTGTTTTTATTTTTTCAGTACTGGCTCTGGCAGCCTCGCTTTTTCTGTTTATATACTGGTATATGGAAGTCAGCACAGGTCTTGAGGCCGTTATTTCCAGATTTAACCTTGAACCATCGGTCGTTCTTGAATCACGCACATGGGTAGTCATTCTGGTGTTATCCCTTCTGGTCGGGATAATACTCCTCGGGATATTTACCATATTCGTTTATAATCTAAAGACTTATCAGCTCTACCGGCTTCAGCAGAACTTTATAAATAATTTTACACATGAACTCAAAACCCCTGTAACTTCCCTGAAGCTGTTTCTTGAAACTCTTTCCAAGCACGAACTGTCAAGGAGCGAACAACTTAAATATATCGGTTACATGATAAATGATGTTGTAAGGCTTTCGGACAATATCGGGCGAATACTTGATCTTGCAAGGATTGAGAGCAAAAGCTTCAAGGGCGGATTTGTTGAGTCGGATCTAGTCGCAGTCGTGGAGTCCTTCTGCGCGGCAAACAAACATCTTTTTCCCGGATGTGAGATAAGCGTGCATAACCCTTCAGGAAGACCGATTATACATAAGGTTAACCTCTATCTTTTTGAAATGCTTATTATGAACCTCCTTACAAATGCGTTCAAATATAATGATTCAAAACAACCGAGAATTTACATTTCTTTTGACTTGCAAAAAGAACAAATTTTCATAAAATTTGAAGACAACGGTATCGGAATTGAAAAGACTCAGATAAAAAAGATATTTAAAAAATTTTATCAGATAGGCCAGTATAAGGATATGACTGCAAAAGGAAGTGGACTCGGACTTCATTTGGTTCAAAATATTGCGCGAATCCATAAGGGAAAAGTAGTTGCTGAAAGCAAGGGTACCGGAAAAGGATCTGTTTTTACGCTTATATTGCCTGAATAAGGCGACATCAATATAATAAAATGCCTAACTTCAGGTATTTCACGCTTCAGGTATAAGTAAAGGAAATGAAACTTATTATGAAGAGTTTAGTGGGGAAGCGCATCCTTGTTATAGAAGATGATGTCCATATAGCCGAAGGGCTTAAGCTGAATCTTTCTCTTCAGGGGTATGATGTGAGTATAGCTGAAAACGGCGTCTACGGCCTCAGGAAATGGAGAGAATTGAATCCAGACCTTATTGTGCTTGATATTATGCTTCCCGGAATAGACGGGTTGTCCGTCCTTCAAAATATTCGCCTTGAGGATGAAAGAATTCCAATTTTAATACTCTCTGCAAAATCAGAACCGGATGACAGAATAAAAGGCCTTTCATGCGGTGTTGATGATTATCTTTCAAAGCCTTTCAACCTGGAGGACTTTCTCCTCAGGGTCGAACGCCTCCTGGTTAGAGTGTCCTGGTCTATTGAAGAAGAGAATCTGAAAATAAAAGCGGGCGTTTCAGGCGATAAGATATATGCTTTTGGCGACAACAGAATTGATTTCGAAAAATCTATTGCGGTGTGTAGAGTCGGAAAAATAATTCTTACGGAACAGGAGATCAAATTATTGAAACTTTTTATCGCAAACAGGGGAAAACCACTTTCGAGAAGAAAGCTCCTTGAAATAGGATGGGGATATACCGGCATAACTACGACAAGGACGGTAGATAATTTTATAGTCCGATTCAGAAAATATTTCGAGGTTGATCCAAAGAAACCACGCTATTTTAAAAGTCTCAGGCTTATCGGATATCTTTTTGACCATGATTGACGGCTTCGTAAAAAGTCATTCTGCTGTGTTGCGCTTCATGTTTTGTCATTGCTGCTTACGAATAAGTAATCTTCATTCCTCAAGATTCGTGCGCCTTGCATAATAAGCTTTTTACTTTGCCGTCTAAAATTTGACTTGTATGAGTTCATTTTTATTGACGGTTTAGTGGAGAGTGCGGGAGAAAAGCCCAAAATTATTCTTGCTTGCAGTCAGGCTTTTAGTTTATTGAAGGCCTCTTTAAAATAACAAGATAAAGGAAAAAGATGAAATTTAAGGTCGCAAAAATTAAACAGGATCTTTCTATTGATGTTTATGCGATCGCCGACCTGATTGCAGCAACACAGAGGAAAAGCGGTGAAATTCCCTGGTGTGATGGTCAGAAAACAGATCCGTGGGATCATGTAGAAGCTGCAATAGGGCTGACTATAGGAGGGTATTTTAAAGAGGCGCAACTTGCATTTGAGTGGCTTTCAAGTGCGCAACTTTTAGATGGAAGCTGGTTTTCATCTTACATGAATGGTGTCCCCGAAGACAAAACCCGTGAGGCAAATATGGCTTCATATGTTGCGGTTGGAGTTTTTCATTATTATCTCATGACCGGCGATAAAGGGTTCCTCAATAAAATGTGGGATACCATCAGGCGTGCAATAGATTTTACAATCAGACTGCAGGCGCCGGGCGGAGAAATATACTGGGCGATAAGCCCCGAAGGTAAAATAGATCACATGGCTTTGTTGACCGGCTCAAGTTCAATATATATGAGCCTGAAATGTGCCATATCCGTTTCACAGATACTTGGCCATGAAACGCCTGAATGGGTCGATTCGCTGAAAAAACTTGGGGAAGCCATAAGAAAAAAGCCGTATCTTTTCAATATGACCAAATCACGTTTCTCAATGGATTGGTTCTATCCTGTTCTTACCGGCGCCATTTCGGGCATAGAGGCTCATAAGCGAATAAGCAGATCCTGGAAGAAGTTTATAGTTAAGGGACAGGGAGTCCGATGCGTTTCAGACGAGCCATGGGTGACAATAGCAGAAACTTCCGAACTTTCTCTTGCACTTTCCGCAATAGGCAATGTTAATCTTTCTCAGATTGTCTTTAACTGGATTTGCAGCAAAAGATACGAAGACGGATCGTACTGGTGCGGTTTTACTGTCCCCGATATGACTATATGGCCTGAAGAGAAGATAACATGGACGAATGCCGTTGTCCTCATGGCGGCTGACGCTATATATAACCTTACTCCTGCAGGCAGGCTTTTTTGCCACAACTCATGGGATTTATCCCCTCTTTCATCTTCAGGCGGGAAAGATATCAATATATGCAAACTGATCGATTCGGAAACAAAGCCTAAAATTGTGCATATATGATTAAAGATCATCGTCCCTATTTTATTAAAAAAGCCTATCTTAGATTCCAGAGATTTTATGTTGACCATTTTTTAAGGCCCCATTTTGAGTCTCTCGGAAAGGGGTCTAATTTCATGAGACCCTGGCATGTCGAGGTATTCGGTTCTCCTGTTCTGCTTGGCAACTATGCCACAGTGATTGCAACTCCGGATAAAAAAATCAGGCTTTCCGTCTGGTCTGAAAAAAAAGATATGGGTCGGATTCATATAGGCAGCTTCTGCATAATCTGCGCTGGTGTCAGAATAAGTTCAGCCGCCGAAATACTTATCGGTGACAACTGCATGATAGCAAGCGGTTCATATATAACCGATTCAGACTGGCATGATATATATGACAGGGTTTCAACAGGAAAAAGCAAACCCGTGAGAATTGAAAACAATGTCTGGATTGGAGACAGCGCTATTGTATGCAAGGGAGTTCTTATCGGCGAAAACAGCATAATAGGGGCAGGCTCGGTTGTGGTAAGCGATATTCCCCCGAATTCGATTGCGGCGGGAAATCCTGCAAAGGTAGTAAGATCTCTTGACGCGAATGAAAAAATTACCGCAAGGGAAAGCTTTTTTTCCGACCCGGCCGGGCTTTCCATATATTTTGATGAAATGGACAGGGAAACTCTCAGAAGAAATACTATTCTTAACTGGCTTCGTTATATCCTGTTCCCCAGAAAAGGGGACTGAGTATCAGGACTGTTTTTAATCAGCTGTCCGGAATATCCTGAAAAATATCCCTCCGGAGAGGGCGATAAGACAGCTGAAAGCAAAAAGGGCAAAAGAGCCCGCCTGCTCATAAATCCAACCGCTAAGGAAAAAACCAACCATAAGACCAAACCCGTATGTAACCGCATTATTTAAAGACTGCCCAAGGGTCTTTGTTTCATCCGATGTCATGGAATCAATATAAAGAATGCTGGATATATGAAAAGCGCCATATGTCAAAGCATGGGTAGACTGGGATATAAGGATAAGGGCAGGTGATTTTACCAGGGAAAGAGTTAACCACCTTGCTGTTGCTGTGATGAATGCAACAGTTATAACTGCTTCTGTTGAAAAACGTTTAAAAATACGGTCGGAATTTATCATTACAAGTATTTCGGCAATTGAAGATATTGCCCAGGCAGTTCCTATGAATGTGCGGTCATAACCTAAATTTTCAAGATGAATTGAGAAAAATCCATAATATGCTCCGTGGCTTACAAGCATCAGAAAAGCGCTTGAAAGGAAAAAGACAACACGTTTTTTTTTAAAAAGGATTTTTGCCTCGCTCAAAAAAGGTTTGCTGTTTTTTGGCTTTATATCCGGAATCTTAACTGCAAATGCTGCCTGAATTACAGATCCGGCAAGAATCAGGGACAGAATTATCCTTATAGGGTAAATGTCGAGAACTTTGCCCAGTAAAAAGACTGTCACGATGAAGGCTATAGTGCCCCAGACCCTTATGCTTCCGTAACTCTTTCTCATGCTTCCTAGAATGTCTATAGTGAAAGCTTCAAGAAAAGATATGATCGGAGAATAAAATATTGTGTAACAGACGGTAACCGCAAGCATTGGCCAGAAATCAGATGTGAAAAGATAGATGCACCAGATTGCCGCGCTTATAAAATGGCATGACAGATATATCGATTTCCGTGCCTGAAAGCGGTCGGCAAGGGCGCTCAGGAGCAGGGGAGATATGACCATCACAACAGATCTTGAGGCGGAGAGGACTCCTATTTGAAAACCTGTGAAACCAAGTTTGTAGCAGTACAGGTTAAAATAGGGCAAAAATACTCCCATTACACCAAAGTATAGAAAGTACTGTGATGCAAGGACGGCTCTCCCCGAAGCGATCGCTTTATTCATGGATATATAATATGTTATTTAGCCGCAGACTGCAATTGCAAATGGAAAGAGGGCTCTGCGATGAGAGCCCTCTTTTATGGTTACATGGTTTTACTCAATATTGACAGCGATCTGTTTTGGCTTTTCATCTTCAGGTTTCGGAATTTCAACTTTGAGGATACCGTCCTTGAAATTGGCTTTTATCTTGTCAGGCTTTACCGCAGAAGGAAGAGTAAAAGCCCGGTGAAATGATCCGAAACAACGCTCCTTGCGGTAGAAGTTCTCTTCCCTGATTTCATTATCAATGGCCTTTTCGCCTTTCAAAGTGATTACGTTCTCCTTGATCTCAACTGAAACATCCTTCTTGTCCACTCCCGGAAGCTCTGCCGTTATGACAATTGTATCTTCATTGTCATGTATATCCACGGCCGGTCTCCATGCGCAAAGATTCATATCATCTTCAAAATCTTTTGAACGGACAACTGCATTATCAAAAATCTGATTAATGCGATCCTGAAGAGTTGTCATGCTTCTGAATGGGTCCCATCTTACAAGTGTCATAATAACACCTCCTTTATATTATTTTGTTTTTCCGTATTGACTGACATAATTACTTCTTTTTGGTAAAAAAATAATCACACATTATTTATTGTCAAGATCCATCGACTCAATTTCATCGGTAGTAAAAAAAGAGAATGATTACAAAACTATTGCCATGATTTGATAATGATGTTAGTCTTATATCAGGAATTGTAAAAAAATATAAATTCAGCTTTTAATTCAGGAGCCTGACATGGACTATATCAAGATAAGATTTGGCAATGATTTTGGATCATCGGATTCCAGATTTGATAAAAATATCGAAGATATGTTCAGATCGATAAACCCTATGTTTTCTCTTTCTGAACGTGTTTGGAAACCGCAGATGGATATTTACGAAACGCCTCAGGAGGTAATTGTTCTCGCCGAGGTTGCCGGGGTTGAAAAGGACAATCTTGAAGTCGAGATAAGCAGCAGGGCGATACGAATTAAGGGAAACCGCGAGGAATTTCCCCGTGTTGAAAATACCACTTATCGCCTTGCAGAGATACAGTATGGAACCTTTGAGCGAATTCTATATCTTCCGGCTCTGATAGATACGGATAAGGTGTCAGCCTCATACTTGAACGGCTTTTTACAAATTCGCCTTGCCAGGATGTCCCAGGATAAAACGCATAAGATAACAATCTCGGAAGAATGATTTTGAAAGCTTTTCTGCATATCGCTATAATAAATAACTTGCGGTTTAAATTGAAGTTCTGAATACAGCCGTTTGGAGGTATTAATGACTCAGCAGCAATCACAATTGGATTCAAATACTGAAAAACTTCCTGAATTATTGCCTGTTCTCCCACTATTCGATACAGCCCTTTTCCCCAAAATGGTTCTGCCCCTCGTGGTTATGCAGGGCGGATCTGTTAAGCTTGTTGATGAGGCTATGAGCAAGGACCGCATTGTAGGTCTTCTTGCATCAAAAAAACCAAACCAGGAAGCTGAAAACCCGGAAGCGGATCTTCATGCTGTTGGAACAACTGCCTTGATCTTGCGGATGGCAAAGACCGATGATAATAACGCTCAGCTTCTTGTTCAGGGTCTTGGAAGATTTAAAGTTCTCGAGTTTATAAAAGGGAAACCATATCTCCAGGCCAGGGTTGAGCATATCAGGGACAAAGATTCGAAGGGTAAAGAGACCGAAGCTCTTGTTTCGAATGTATTAACTCTGTTTGCAAGAATTGTAGAGCTTACTCCGGCTCTTCCGAAGGATATGGCCATCATGGCAAAATCGATTCAGGAGCCGGGAATACTTGCTGATATGATAGCGTCAACAATTAATACAACATCAGGAGAAAAACAAAAAATTCTTGAAACTGAAGATGTGCGTAAAAGGTTAAAAGAGGTGACAAAACAAGCTAATCATCATCTGGAAATACTTGAACTGGGAAACAAAATACAGTCTCAGGTCAAGGGAGATATGGAAAAGAGCCAGAGGGAATATTACCTCAGGCAGCAGCTCAAGGCGATAAAAGAAGAGCTTGGTGAAAAAGATGATACTGCTGTTGAAATTGAAGAGTATAAATTAAAAGTAAAGGAGAAGAACCTGCCTCCGGAAGCTCTTAAGGAAGCTGAAAGGGAATTAAACCGTCTTTCGCGTATGCATCCTTCTTCTGCTGAATATACCGTTGCGTCAACTTATCTTGACTGGCTTACCACACTTCCATGGATCGAAAGTACGAAAGACAATCTGGATATTAAAAAAGCGAGAAGAGTTTTAGAGGAAGATCATTTCGGGCTTGATAAGGCAAAGAAGCGTATCATCGAGTTTCTTGCTGTGCGTAAACTTAAGCCTGAATCAAAAGGGCCGATACTTTGCTTTGCAGGACCTCCCGGAACGGGAAAAACATCTCTTGGAAGATCAATAGCAAGAGCTCTGGGGCGAAAATTCATTCGCATATCCCTGGGTGGCGTCCGCGATGAGGCTGAGATCAGAGGTCACAGGCGTACTTATGTGGGAGCTCTCCCCGGCCGTATCATACAGGGTATAAGGGGCGCCGGGGCAAATAATCCGGTTTTTATGCTTGATGAGATAGATAAAGTCGGAAGCGATTTTCGCGGGGATCCATCATCCGCTCTCCTTGAAGTTCTTGATCCGGAACAGAACTATTCATTTTCAGACCATTATCTCGATGTTCCGTTTGACCTGTCCAAAGTAATGTTCATTACTACAGCCAATGTTCTCCATACAATCCCGCCGGCATTAAGAGACAGAATGGAAGTTCTGGAGCTTTTGGGATATATGGAGGATGAAAAAATAAAAATAGCAAACAAATATCTGATTCCACGCCAGCGAAAGGCTCACGGGCTTAAATCGAAGCAGATAGTTTTTACAAACGGAGCGGTAAGGCGGATAATTACCGGTTATACACGGGAAGCCGGATTGAGAAATCTCGAAAGGGAGATTGCAACAATATGCAGGGGCGTTGCAACAAAGGTTGCCGAAGGCGAAGTAAAGAATACTGAAATCAAGGTTCAGAATATTTCAAAGTACCTTGGTCCTGAACGTATATATCCGGAAGTCCTGATAAGAACATCAACTCCCGGTGTTGTAACGGGCCTGGCGTGGACCCAGGCCGGAGGCGAGATTCTGTTCGTGGAAGCAACTTCCATGAAGGGGAAAAAGGGGCTTACCCTTACAGGTCAGCTCGGAGATGTTATGAAGGAATCCGCGACAGCCGCTTTAAGTTTCATCAGGACAAACAGCAGCCAGTTCAACATCTCCGAAGATTATTTTGAAACCCATGATATTCATATACATGTTCCGGCAGGTGCAATCCCTAAAGACGGACCTTCGGCCGGCGTGACAATGCTGACGGCATTATATTCTCTTCTGGTAAACAGGCCGGTTTTGCAAAATCTTGCTATGACAGGCGAGATAACTTTAAGAGGTCAGGTGCTTCCTGTAGGCGGAATAAAAGAGAAGGTGCTTGCCGCCCATAGTTTAGGAATTAAAACCATTATTCTGCCTAAATGGAATGAAAAGGATCTTGAGGATATTCCCAAAAAGGTTCAGAAGGATATAAAGTTTTACTTTGTTGAAAGCATGCTTGATGTGCTGAAGATCGCGATCGAAAAATGACTTTTTGCTAAGCCGTCAAAAATAAATCTGATGAAACTTGAGAAAAAATTAACCAGCAAAAAATATTTCCATCTGTGGGTACTGGTTCTTTTCTTATTGTGCAGCTGCTCAACCGCAAGGCCGCCTTCAAGTATTCCTACCTCAGGCAGAACTGGGTATCCGAAACCATATCAGGTTTTTGGAAAATGGTATCAGCCTGTTCCTGATTCAAAAGGCTTTCGTGAGCGCGGAATAGCATCATGGTACGGGGCCGATTTTCACGGGAAAAAAACCTCAAATGGTGAGATATATAATATGCATGACATGACGGCTGCCCATAAAACCCTTCCTCTCGGCACACGCGTTAGGGTATTCAACCTGGAAAATAACAAGGAAACAGAGGTCAGGGTCAATGACAGGGGGCCGTTCGTGCATGGTAGAATAATAGACCTTTCTTATGAAGCAGCGAGGAGAATTGGAGTCGTGGGCCCCGGAACTGCCCAGGTCGAGATAAATGCCATAGGCCAGGAGATTACGCCGGGTACCGGCAGGGTCGTTCCCGTAGATTATTATTCAGGCAATTTCACGTTCCAGGTCGGTGCCTTTATCGATAAAAACAACGCCGAAAGGCTCAAAGCTAAACTCGACGAAAAATATCAGAATGCCCATATCATTATTTATGACAGCGGAGACAGAATCTATTACAGGGTCAGGGTGGGAAGGTGCCAGAACCTTAACAGTATGGCTGAATATGAAGAAGTCCTGAAAAAAGACGGATACACGGATGTGTTTACGGTGGCTGAATGAATGACAAATTAATTTTTCTGGACAGAGACGGTGTTATAAACAAAGACTCCCCGGATTATGTGAAGAGCTGGTCCGAGTTTGAGTTTCTTCCGGGAAGCTTAGAAGCGATAAAGCTTTTGACTGAACACAATTATCAGATTATGATAATTACAAACCAGTCAATAATAAACCGCAAAATGGCTTCTTTGTATGATCTTGAGTTTACCCATTCCATGATGAAAAAAGCAGTCAGGGAAAACGGGGGTGAAATAAAAGATATATTCTTCTGCCCCCACAAACCGGAGGATAATTGCGCCTGCCGGAAGCCGGAGCCGGGTCTTATTCTTGAAGCTCAGAAAAAATATGGAATTGATTTAAAGAACTCCGTTATGGTGGGTGACAGTGCAAAGGATATTGAGTGCGCAAGAAGGGCGGGATGCAGGTACCCCATACTGGTTAAAACGGGAAATTATGAACAGGCCGCCTCAGCTCTTGAAGAAAAGAAAATCTATCCCGATCATATTGCCCGTGATCTTTATGATGCAGCCGAATGGATAATTGCCAATTTGGATAATTGTGCGGATAATTGTCAACGATGAATGCCGATCCTTTTGAGACGATTATCGAAGGCAATCTTGATCATGTCTCGTATTTCAATTCAGAAAACCACTATACAATCGCTAAAATTAAAACTCCAGGAGTGGAAAACCCCATTACTGTTGTCGGTTTCATGGCGGCAGTCAGTCCGGGCGAATCCCTTAAAATAAGCGGGAGCTGGGAGACCCATCCAAGATTCGGGCAGCAGTTCAGGATAAAATCTTATGAGGTGACTCTTCCGGGGACCGTGGAAGGAATAAAAAAATATCTCGAATCCGGTATTATAAAAGGGATAGGTCCTTCGCTGGCAGGAAGATTAGTCGGCTGTTTCGGAGAAGTAACGCTTGAAGTAATAGAAAAAAATCCCGAAAGACTGTTTGAGGTTCAGGGAATAGGAAAAGCAAAAGCGGCGTCAATAGAAAATGCCTGGAAAAGCCATCATTCAGTAAGAAACCTCATGCAGTTTCTACAGGAGATGGGAGTTAAAACCTCTTATTGCGGCAAAATATTGAAAGCATATGGCGATAATGCGGTCGATATTCTCCGGGATAATCCTTACTGTGCTGCCAAGGATATTCCCGGTACCGGTTTTTATATTGCCGATGCTATAGCAGGAAAGCTGCGTTTTCTGCAGGATAAGCCCGAAAGGGTAAGAGCATGCATTCTCCATCTTATGGAGCAGAGTGCAAATGACGGGCATGTATTCTTATATGGAAGCAGACTGATAGAAAAATGCATGGATACTTTTCATATTGAATATAACGCGGCAATAGACGGGGTGGACTATTTGTCAGAATCGGGCGAAATTGTTGTCGAAAAGAATTCCGGCCGGCTTGAGACGGATGCCGTCTATTTGAAGGAATTATATCAGGCTGAAACAGGCCTTGCGTGCAGAATTTCGGCTTATCTTTCAATCCCTGTTGCTCCTTTCAAAACAGATCCGGGAGATATAACAGAAAAGGTTCAGAAAAAACTCGCCATTAAACTATCTCAGGAGCAGCTTGGCGTTCTTGAAGGAGTATTTTCACACCGCATAGCAATAATTACAGGAGGACCCGGGACAGGCAAAACAACCCTTATAAGATCCGTTGCAGCCATTTTTGATTCCATCGGAAAAGCAACAGAGCTTGCCGCTCCCACAGGCAGGGCCGCGCGGCGTCTCGCGGAAGTGACGGGACGGAAAGCGCAGACTATCCACAGGCTTCTTGGATATAACGCTATTGACGGCTGTTTTGATAAAAACCGGGACAATCCGATTGAGGCTGACGCTGTGATAATAGACGAGGCCTCGATGGTTGATACTCTTCTGATGTATAATCTGGTAACGGCGATTTCTGTGAACTCCGTGCTTATACTTGTCGGCGATATTTTCCAGCTTCCGTCGGTCGGCCCCGGAAATGTCCTTTCAGACATGATAAGCTCCGGGAAGATACCTGTTTTTTATTTGAGCAAAATATTCAGGCAGGCCGGAGAAAGCCCGATAATTGTCAATGCGCACAGGGTCCGGGAGGGTGAATTCCCGGTTTTTCAAAAGCCGGATGATTCAGTTTCAATATCTGAATTCTGTTTTATTGAGCAGAATAAAGCAGACCGAATACCGCCTGTAATAGTCGAGCTTTGCAAAAAAACAATTCCCGGCTCTTTCGGTTTTGATCCCGTAAATGATATCCAGGTGCTGACACCCATGCACAAAGGAGTTGCCGGAACCCTTAATCTGAACCAGGTGCTCCAGAAGGCCCTGAACCCGAATCCGGCAATTGTTGACGCTATGGGAAGCAGGTTCAAGGAGGGTGACAAGGTGATGCATCTTAAGAATAATTACCAGAAGGAGGTATTCAACGGCGACATCGGGACTGTTGTTGAAATCGACGGAAAAAAGAAACAGCTTTTCGTGAATTATTATGACAGGATTGTCGAATACGAATTCGAGGAACTGGATGAGGTATCACCGGCATATGCCATATCCATCCATAAATCACAGGGTTCGGAATACCCTGTTGTAATCATTCCACTTGTGACAGAACACTACATGCTTCTTCAAAGAAATGTCCTATATACCGCGATAACAAGAGGGAGTAAAATGGTTATCCTGGTCGGTTCAAGGCGGGCTTTTGAAATTTCCCTGAAAAATGACAAACCACGCGAGCGGCTGTCAGGCCTTAAGGAGAAGCTCGGCATTCCAAGCATGGGGAGTATCCGGCCTTCATGAGTCAATCCGAAATCAATCCATCTCTTTTCAGAATTGCCTGTTACGTCTCGGTGCTTATTGTTCTGTGTGTTTTTGAGATTTTAAGACCATACAGAGAACCCTCTCTGCCCAGGGCCGGGAGATGGCTGGACAACCTCGGTATAACGCTTCTTAACAATATTCTGTTGACCTTTTCTCTTGCCCCTGTTGTTTCAGCCAGTCTCGCCTATGCAGACAGAGTAAGGACGGGACTTTTTCACATCTTTGAGTTTCACTATCTGCTGAAGCTGTTTTTGATCATAATTATAATGGATTTTCTTCTTTATATTTGGCACCTTCTGAATCATGTTGTGCCGTTTTTCTGGAGATTCCACAGGGTTCATCACAGTGATCTTAATATGGATGTCTCAACGGCTACAAGGTTCCACTTCGGGGAACTTGCCGTCTCTGCCCTTATAAAAGCATCTGTTATCCTGCTTCTGGGTGTAGATATTTTGGGTCTGCTGGTCTTTGATGCGCTTGTTCTGGCAACAGCACAGTTTCAGCACAGCAGTCTCAGGGTCCCGGAGGGGTTTGAGAGATGGTACTGGCTGCTTTTTGTGCCTCCCTCGATGCACCGTATACATCATTCAGTCGTAATCAGGGAAAGGGACAGCAATTATGGAACAATTTTTTCAATATGGGACAGGATTCTCGGGACTATGACAAGAAACGTGGATCAGGTCAAAATCCGTATAGGTGTCGGGGCATACTCTGATTTTAACAGGCTCAGGTTCTTATCCCTGCTGCTTATGCCCTTGACACGAAGGGTAAAATAGTTTCCCTCCGGAAATGGCGGCTATTGTTTTTATTTAAAAAGATTCAGATACTCGCCATACCCTTCTTTTTCAAGCTCTTCTTTCGGAATGAAACGGAGGGATGCTGAATTCATGCAGTATCTCAGTCCTGTGGGCTTCGGCCCGTCCGGGAAAACATGGCCGAGATGAGAGTCGCCATGCTTGCTCCGCACCTCGGTTCGAACAGATAACAGCCCGCGGTCCTCTTTTTCCACGATATTTGCCGGCTCAAGTGGTTTGGTAAAACTCGGCCAGCCGGTTCCGGAATCGTACTTTTCATGAGAACTGAAAAGCGGCTCACCCGATATAATGTCAACGTAAATCCCTTCTTTTTTGTTGTCCCAGTATTCATTTTTAAACGGTGGTTCCGTGCCGTCCTTACGGGTTACCTCGTACTGCATGGGGGTCAGCTTTTTCCTGATAACATCGTCTCCCGGTTTTATATATTTAGTATATTTAGAGTCAATAGAAGCACCGGCAACCGGTTTTTTCTCTTCTCCCCAGACTTTTTTGATAAATTGATCCCGGCCTGAATTCCACCGGTAATATTTATACTTGGTCAGGTTATTTTTATAGTAGTTCTGATGGTAATCCTCCGCCTTGTAAAACTTTGTGAATTTTAATATTTCAGTTACAACCGGTTTGTTTAAATAGCCTGATTTTTCAACCTCTTTTCTCGATTCTTCAGCCATGCGTTTTTGTTCTTCATCATGGTAAAATATGGCAGACCTGTATTGTTCTCCCCTGTCAACAAACTGACCTCCCGCATCGGTCGGATCTACATGCCTGAAAAAATAGTCAAGCAGTTCTTTGTATGAAAGTTTTCCAGGATCATAAATTACCTGTACGGCCTCCACATGTCCGGTCATTCCCGCCGATACTTCTTCATACTTGGGGTTCTCCTTATGACCTCCTGTATAACCCGATATTGCCTCAACCACGCCATCGATCTTTTCAAAGTCAGCTTCCACGCACCAGAAACATCCTCCGGCAAACGTTGCTGTTTGTAAATTATTTTGCTTGTCATTCATGACGGTATCCCTGCCTTTTTTATCTTTAGAATTATCGGAAAGTGTAACGGCAAACGACAAAGCTGCCGCAGCCATAAAAATCATCACAATCTGTATTATTTTAAAAGGTTTCATAAATGCCTCCTTAAAAAACATAATGATCTGGTTTTTTAAAAACCTTTAATTGAATATAGGGACAATAACAGGTGTGTCAAGGAGAGGGGGCTGGATCCGGGTTGTTCTATGGCGACTCCGTCATGCCACGAATTGGGGCTTTAACCTATTTTTACTGCATGCATAATGTGCCTCTGAACTTCGTGATCCGTTTCTTCATCAAAACTCACCCTCAATATGTTGGGGTTCAGTCAAATATTGTGGGTAAAACAGCAGATTCGTCATTCTCCGCATTTATTTATTATTAATATAATATACTGTTATCAATGTGTATCTTGTTATTTTTCTTTAAACCCTGCAGTTGGCAGGTTTTTTGCGGTAAAACTTCATGATAAGGTAAATTTAAACACGCAGGGAGCAAGAGGCTTGACATGCATTGCGCTTATAAACATAGACAGGAGGCAATATGAAGAATATCGATGAGAATGGTAAATCTTGGGGCCTTAACCGGCGTGAATTTCTCGCCGCATCAGCTGGCGCTATATTCCTGGGGACAACAGGCTGGCTTAACAGCCATGCGCCGGCGGCGACGCCAATTTTTCTGCCGAGCCTTCCCTTTCCGGATAATGCGCTCGAACCGGTGATTTCAGCAAATATTATCGGTTTCCACTACGGCAGGCATCATAAAGGATATGTAGATAACCTTAACAGGCTCGTGTCAGGGACAGAATTTGCTGACTATACCCTTGAAAAAATTATCGCAGAGACAGCAGGCAGAGCTGATAAGTCCGCTATCTTCAACAATGCGGCGCAAATATGGAATCACACATTTTACTGGCGCAGCCTGAGGCCGCAGGGTGGTGGTGAGCCGCCGGCTTCTTTTAAACAGAAAATAGAAGCATCCTTCGGTTCTTTGGATGCATGTAAAAAGGATTTTGCGAATGCCGCCGTTACACAATTCGGCAGCGGCTGGGCATGGCTTGTAAACGACGGCGGCAAACTCAAAGTGGTCAAAACCGGCAACGCAGATATGCCGATGAGTATTGGGATCAAACCGTTATTGACGATCGACGTATGGGAGCACGCCTACTACCTTGATTACCAGAACCGTCGTGCTGACTATGTGAATGCAGTGCTGGACAAACTTATTAACTGGGATTTCGCGGCCGAGAACCTCGGCTGATTGAGAAGGGAAAAACAACCGCCATGAAGAAGATCCGGGAACTTTCGTCCGAGCAGCTTCGCAGCTACATTCAGACACACCATGAAAAAGATTATCTTCTGGTGGATGTCCGCCAGCCGGAGGAGTATAGCCATGCTCATATTCCAGGTGCCAGGCTGATCCCGTTGTCCCAATTAGTCAAGACGGTAGATAGCCTGCCTGCAGAATCGGACCTGATTTTTTACTGCCACAGTGGAGGACGTTCAGCGGCTGCAACTGTCCTGGCAACTGAGGAACTTGTTGGAGAAGGGCATATTTACAATCTCAAAGGAGGAATTCACGCCTGGGATGGCGGCACGGTGGACGACTTGCCGCAGGTTCAGCTCTTCAGCAGGCTGAGTGATGTTGAAATGTTTGAGACTGCCATGAATCTGGAAAAAGGAGCCATGCGTTTTTATACCCATATCGGAAAAAATCATGCGGGCCGGTCATGGGTCGATAAGTTTGAACATCTTGCCCGGGCAGAAACCGCTCACGCCAAATCCGTTTATAGCTTCCGGCAGCAGAAGGAGGCGGGTCCGGAAACATTCGAAGCGCTTTTTGACCGGCTGCAGGGCGAAATTATCGAGGGCGGTTTACCTCTTGCCAAAGCAATGGAAGCGCTTGACTCACAAAATAATCAATCCTGCATGCGACTGTTTGAACTTGCGCTGAAAATTGAATACGCCGCATATGACCTTTACCGCACGCTGGCAGATCAGACCTCAGCGTCAGATCCGGGGCAGGCATTTCTTGCCCTTGCGCAGGCCGAGAAAGGGCACATGCGAACCCTTATCGATGCCATGGCGGATTGCCCGGCTTAAACTTGAAACGGAACAGCGAGTGCATTCCTCGTCCGCTCCGCGGCGGGGAGCTTCAATCATCCGGGGTTTCGGATAATGGTTCCAGAATGACATTCATGCTGATGTTCATGACACATAATGCCTGAATCTATCAATTTACCATCAAGGTAATTTTTTATAACCGTTTTAATTTCACCGGAGCAGCCCCTGAAAACTTTTATCCCATGACTGCCTAGTACGTTTACAGCTCCTTCCCCCATATTTCCGGCCAGCATTATCTTTACCCCCATAAGAGATAATATCTGGGCGATATTCGACTTGCATCCGCAGCCTGCCGGAGAATCAACTGAATCTTCGGAAATGATCTCGTTGTTATCGTTAACTGTGAATACCGTAAAATATTCACAATGGCCAAAATGGTCGTCAATCCTGTTTTCTTTTGACGGCAATGCAATTTTCATTTCTATATTTCTCCTTAATATATTTTTATACAATATGCTCGTTATTAGAATCATGAAACAAATTCTGAACATGGTTAAGTTTCCATGTTTTGGATTCTCACTTCTCCTCCCTCAATTTTTAAGGCTTTCCCATGAATCAATACATCTGCAATTTTTCTGTGTGCCGAATCGATAATCCGGCCAAAGGTCTGACGTGATATATCCATCTTAACAGCCGCTTGTTCCTGATATAACCCTTCGAAATCGGCAAGCTTTATAGCTTCGAATTCATCAAGAGTCAAAACCACTTCTTCCAGTAAGGAGGATGGTATCCCTTTTGGTTTATAATAATTTATATCAGGAATACAGGCTATTTTTCTGCAACACTTTGGTCTTGTCATGATATTGCCTCGTTAATATATATTATGAGCATATGCTCATATATAGTCAAGGAAATAATATGCGATACGAATTTTAGTTTAATGGGAGTGTTTAAAAGGCCTTTCGAAACTTCAGTCAATTTCCATGATGGCCTGTCCTCGGGAAGTAAATGAAATTCCCTGTTGAACTTGAGTGCCTATCATTACTGATTCGATTAAAGGCTCGGTAACCCTGTTCTTTGATTCCCATTTGACAATAAAGTTAGCGCCCGAACCTCCGCTCTTATCGGATTCTTTTATAACTACCCGCGTTGAGGCAATCGGATTAAGAATTAAATGCTTTTGAATGTGTTTTTTCAGAAGCTTTCCGTCCGAATCGTAGTAATCTATTGCTGTAACAGTTATTGGCAGATCTGGATCGGTGTTTCTTATGCTCAAAGTAGCCGCAAGAAGAAAGGGGTGTTCGCGATCACCGCTGTATATATGCGAATAAATCGGGACATATATTGTCTGCCCCTTGCATCTTTTAACTTCGGATAAGGCATGGTTTGTGATGAATAACAGTAATACCGATAAAATGAACCCGCAAAAGATCACATGCCGCCTTATATTTCTGTATGGAATATTTTTCATCATTTCAAATTCTCCTCTGTTTCCGGGTTTGTCTGCAAAGTCTCAACAAATTTTTTAAAAGCCCCTATCTGCTCAATATTGCCCATTACGGCAACAGAATCCCCTTCGGCAAAACGATAGTGAATATCCGGATTGGGGAATACTTTCTTATCATGCAGAATGCCTACCACAGAAACTCCGGTTCTGCTGCGTATCCTCAGATCCATAATGCTCCGTCCGATAAATGAACTGCCGTCAGGTATAGTAATCCATACCAATTCAAATTGACTAGCAGCCATTTGAAGCTGTGCAAGGGTTGGATATCCGGCGTTCGCCTGATATATTGGCGCATATAATCGATGCCGGACCTGATCAGTATACTGTAAAATTTCACCTGCCGGAATGTTCAGGGAAAGCAGGGTTTGACGAGTAATTTCCAGACCTGCTTCAAACTCAGGCAATATGATCTCATTCACTCCTGAATTGCTCAGCGTTTGCATCTGCTCCATGCTTTCCGCTCTCGCCACTATATGCAGTTTCGGAATAAGCCGGTGTGCCTGCGTAACAACAGAATTTGAGATAATTGCCGAAGGCGTTGTTATGATCAAAAGCTTTGAATGTTCAATTTCAGCGGCCTCGAGAACTGTGGGTTGACAGGCATCTCCATAAATCACGGGGAATCCCATTTTTTTAAATCTGTCGATCTGACGTGAATCTAGTTCAATTACCACAAAGGCATATTTTAAAGAATGTAGAACCTGCGCCACATAAGACCCCACCCTCCCTCCTCCGGCAATCACGACATGGTCCCTAAGTCCGGTTTGTGGAAGATTAATTGTTTGCAGCGATTCGCGTTTAAACCATCTCTTTCTGAGTGTATAAATAGGCGCTGTCAAACCTGAAATAAAAGGAGTCAGGATCATCGTGATAACCGCGGTAGTTAGAATCAGGGAATAGAGATCATTGTTTATGGAATTTGTCTTAAGACCGACCCTCGCGATCACGAAGGAGAATTCGCCTATCTGGAAAAGCCCTAATCCGACAGCCAGAGGGACTACATTGCCGTATCCGAAAAAAGGAACCAGCGTTCCGAAAATCAAACTCTTACCGATAATAACAAGTAGTGCCATAAGGAGAACTGTTTTAAGATTGGAAAACAGGAAAACAGGATCCAGTAGCATTCCGATAGAGACAAAAAAAAGCAGACCGAAGATGTCCCGAAGAGGTATAATATCGCTCAAGGCCTGATGGCTGTAGTCGGATTCGCTCAAAATCATACCTGCCACAAAAGCCCCGAAGGCAAACGAAAGGCCGAACAGATACGTGGCATAACCTACTCCGAGACCTGCAGCGGTTACTGTTAATAAAAAAAGCTCCCGGGAATTCCAACCGGCGATATAGGACATCATGCGAGGAATAATTCGCACTCCCATGAAGACCATCGCGGCAAGAAAACAGGCCGCTTTAAATGCCGCCCAACTCAAAAGGGGTAATCCAGCTTCAGGGTTGCTTAGCTGAGGCATAATTATCATAAGCGGAATTACGGCCAGATCCTGAACGATAAGCATGCCGATCATAACCCGGCTGGAAAGGGTTCCTATCAGACCACTATTCATCATGGTTTTTAAAATGACCATAGTGCTGGAAACAGAAATCAACACCCCGATCCAGATCGACTCGGTTTTCCCAAACCCAAGCCATTGTCCGATAACAAAACCATAAGAGACAGTCAGGAGCATTTGTACAGGCGTGCCTATAAGAGCGATATTGCGTACAGGCTGAAGATCTTTGAATGAAAATTCAAGACCGAGAGCAAAAAGGAGTAGGGCCACTCCGATCTCAGCCAGAAGCTCAATATTGTGGATTTCAGTAACGGTTATGCCGCCGGTATGTGGACCAACCATTACACCAGCCAGAATATAACCCAGAATAAGCGGTTGTTTGAGACGCTGGGCAATCAACCCTCCAATCAGGGCGGCAACAATAATAATGGCAATATCGGATGCTATTCCCATAAGTCCTTGATAAAATATCAGTTTATTAAATTTTAAGTATAAGAATAAGAGTCTGGTTTGTCAATTGAATTTTGACCTCAAAGCTGGAGGAATGCGTTGCCGAACTGAATATTGACTATTCAAGGGGGGAGAATTGCAAGTTAATCAAAGATTGTGGAATATTTATTGAATACCCGTAAATCCGACATTAAGCGGAAGAATTAAGAAGAAAATAATTGAAAAACCTCGTTAATTCAGTAGGATCGGATTAGCAAAAAACAAGCGAGAATCGTAACCAAAGAGGTTTAAAAGAGATGATACAACAAACAGTATTGCCATTCAAGATAGAAATTACCAGAGACACGATTACATCATATGCCGGGTTAGCATTATTAGGGGAGTTTTATGCAGGATTGAATTTTTTAAGGGTTATTGATCGGAGTTTACCCAAGCCCTGGAGCGGCGCTGGGTATATGGCGAGTGAATATGTATTCCCATCGTTATTGATGTTAAACGGAGGTGGTCGCAGTTTGGAAGATATGAAGGTAATACTTCATGATGCCGGGTTGAGAGAGATATTTCCATTAGAACGCATTCTTTCATCTAATGCAGCTGGGGCATGGCTGCGACGGATGGGAGAGGGCCGGGGGCTGGGAGGACTTGATGCTGTTCAGCGTAAGATTTTTAAGCGGGCCATGAAGTATGACGAGGCAATTGGTTATACGCTGTATATATACGCGACCGGGATTGAAGCGCAGAAGGAATCGGCAGAGGTGACGTACAAGGGATTTACGGGTTATGACAATGGAGAGGAGAGGTGCGCCTAAAGATCGGGTTTTAATGCGCTTATTTGAAGCAGAATAAAATCGAACATCTGAGGGACAGTGGTATCGCACTGAAAACCTGATTTTTGATACAATGACCGCACCTGCATAAAAGATGGCAAATTCTGTACATCCAGAGAGTCAATTCCGCTAATTGAAACCAACGATGATTTGACACCTGTGATCGAAGACGAGATGGCCAGAAATGTCAAAGGTCCGCCGATGCGCAGTACCTGGCTTCCGGAGGCTCCCAACTGTCTCGTGTTGACCTTCACCATAGGGCCTCAGACGCAACAAGCGGTATGAATATGTTGTCAGATCTATTGATGGCTGCTTCCGGAAAACCTCTGGTCACAATACCCCTTCTTCCAGGCATCGAAGCTTTGCTTCCACTGAACTTATGTGGTTTGAAAGGCCTATTCAAGGTACTACATGCATATATGGAGATGTACGGATATCGGTTGACTCTGGTATGAGTACAGCGTCTCCCTATTCAGAATAGGGTCGACTGTACAGAGCAAACCCGTCGTGTCTTTAGTCGCCGAGTCGCTCCTTTGATGAGCCAGTGACTTGTTGAGTGGGCACGCAGCAATAATACAACGGTACATTCCGTCCTCACTGCGGCCTTCCTGCTTGCTATCAGCCGAAGCCAGAACGAGCCCATGACGCTTTATCCTGTTTCCATGCTCGGACTGAGGCAATATTTGAAAGCAAACATCGAAAGTGATGTAGGTATATTTGTCACCCTCGTGCCAACTTTTCATCGTGTTTTCCCGATAACGCCACTTTGGGATGTCGCCCGTGAGATCAAGCAGCGATTGCAGTTTTCCATCCACGAGGGGATGCTCTAACTGCTCTGCCTTCCCTGCGAATGCTCGTTCTTACACTCTCGCGCTTCTCTGAAAACAGACTTTATCAAAAACTAAATATCATCTTTCCAGTGGCCATCACGATCTCCAACCTGAGTCGACTTCAGCTCGATGAGAACTATAATGAGTTCACATTGAAGGAAGTCGATTTTGCAATCCCACCCTTTGCAGATATGGCAGTCGCTGTGGCAGCCTCGACCTTTGCAGGTTGTCTGACCGTCAATATAAGTTACATTGAGCCGATTGTCAGTCGAGATTTTGTCGAGCAATTAACCGATGACGCCCTCGCCCTTCTTGAAGTTTTCTTAACGAACTCATAGCCATCGCCAAATCCTTGACCACGTGGTTGAGAACAACAGATCAGCAGCTTCAATTGTGAATTGGTTCTTGACAATCAGCTACCACGTCATACGGGCATGGCAGGTGTTTTAGAGGGATTCGAAAAATAGAAAAATTGATAAGATTTTGTTTTAATTATCCCGTTAAATCATCTGAGTTATCTGATCCCGCAGTTTCCGCTTTAACACCTTGCCCGCGGCTGATACCGGAATCATATCCTTGAATATAACCTCCCGGAGTTTTTTGTAGGCCGCCACTTGCTTATTCACAAACTCGATGAGCGCTTCGGATGTCGCCTGCTGTCCAGCCAGGAGTTTGACAAACGCCACAGGGATTTCACCAGCCTGGACATCCGGTTTGCCTATAACCGAGCACATCTCTACCGCCGGATGGCTGAATAGAACTTCCTCAAGTTCCCGTGGATAGATATTGTACCCTTTGTAAATGATCATGTCTTTAATTCGGTCGGTGATGAAAAAATATCCGTCTTCATCCTCTTTGCCAATGTCGCCGGTAAAAAGCCATCCGTCCTTGAGGACTTCTGAGGTGGCATCGGGTCGATTCCAGTAGCCGCTCATCACCTGAGGGCCTTTTATGCAGATTTCGCCTGCCTGGCCCGGCGGGAGCTCTTCGCCGGTATAGGAGTCCACTATTTTGCATTCGGTATCAGCAACGGGCATGCCTACTGACCCTACTTTAGTTAATTCCGGAATCGGAGGGTTGGAGATTGCGCCCATTGAGCATTCAGTCAGGCCATATGCCTCGATCACCACGCTTTTTGAAAATAATTTTTTCATAGAATTTAAAACTATCAGAGGCAGCGGAGAGGCCCCGGAGGCAATGAGTTTGATTTTAGACAGATCGTATTTTTCAAATCCGGGCATGTTCACCAGGGGAACGTAAAGCTGGGGCGCTCCGCCTAACGTTGTGGCGGAGAATTTATTGACTGCTTCAATATATTCAACAGGGTCGAATCTTGGAAACACTACCATGGTAGTGCCGCCGGAAACCATTTGGTTAAGATACCCTATGGTGCCCATGGCATGAAACCATGGAACTACCACCAAGGCGATTTCCTTATCCCGAACCACCGGCCTGTCTTTTTCAGGATCAACGCCTTCCGGATAAAGCAGCTCTACCTTCTCTTTTTTGATATCGAGTTGCGCGCCGTTAAGCCAGCAGCCGAATTGCAAGGTATTGCTGACCACATTTTTATGGGTCAGCATGACGCCTTTGGATACCCCGGTAGTGCCGCCGGTATATGCCAGGTGCGCGAGATCTTTAATAGTGTTTATCTCGACAACCGGAGGGGCGGGCTGATTCTTTTTGATCAGCTCAGCCATATCCATAGTATCGGGAACGGGCAGTTTGCCGATAGGTTTGAGAGGAGCGATAACGGCATTATAGCAGTCGCCGATACTGGTCGTGATAATCCGCTCAACCGGGGTTTCGGGGATTACGGATGCAATACCCGGATAGAGCAAATCCAGTGACAGTATATTCTTGGCCCCGGAGTCATTAAGCTGGCAGGAGATTTCCTTTGTCGACAGGAGAGGGCTTAAGGGAGTAAACACGGCGCCTATTTTCATGACCGAATAGTAAGCTATGGCAAATTGGGGCATGTTGGGCAGATGGATGGCAAACCGTTCCCCTTTTTGAATGCCTAAGCCTGCCAGCGCAGTGGCAAATCGGTCTACAAGAGCTTTAAGCTCTCCATAGGTCAGAACCATCCCGCCGAAATGAATCGCGATGCGGTTGGGAACGCGCTGAGCGGTGTCTTCTAAAAACATATGAACCGGCCGGTCAGGGTAGTTTAGATTTTTCGGCCATTGGGGCGGCCAGCACTTAAAGTTTTTTGCCATCGTCACTCCTGCAACTATTTTTATCTCTCAATATTATAAACTGCGGTGGCCTCTGCCCAGTCAGCTGGTTCTATATGGTTTAGTCTCCGGACAAGGTCGCTGATCATTCCTGTTGACTTTGCGTCATAGACCTGGAAAATTCCTTCTCTAAAACCAATGGAAAGCAGATCTTCCTTCTGCCGGGTAGCGATTATCTTGATTCTTTCTTCAGCAAAAGCTTCTTTGAAGTTCGGTAGGAACATTGCTTTCAGATGAATAAGGCTATCTGCCGGCGGGAATTGGTGAGCCCTTCCCGCCCTGGTAAAATTGTCCTGCATATTTGAATTGGGGAGAAGGAGGGTAACTGAGCCGTCTGCGGCTATGGAAAAGATATAGACATGGGAGTTTTCGTTCACCTGATAGAAAATCTTAACTTCATCTCCTTCTCTCATATCTGTTTTTGAGAGGGACAGCTTTACCAGGAGACCCTCTCCCTTCTCAGGATAGATGGGTAAGATCAGGGCCTTGATTGTAATCTTGTAAAGGTTTCTTTCTTTTGTATCCCAATCAGATGTTATGATTTCTTCCTTTATAATTTTCCCTCTGACGGCTGCATAGATAAGATCTTCAGCAAGCTGGTAATTGGAGACCAGGGTATGAGATTTAATAAATGTTCCGACCGCCATTTCTACCGCTTTGCTTTGTGCATCCCGTTTGGCTCTGCCTTTTACTTCGTTTGGTGTATCCATCTCTCCTTGATATGATTCACCATCAGCCGTTATCCAAAGAGGTTTTTCAGCGGCAAAAGATAAGAGAGGAAAAACCAGAAATATGCATATCGCAAGAATATTTTTCATAAACCATTCCCTAATTCTTGTTTGCCCCTATCAGCTGCGGTGACTGCTCGTTGTTGTAATGCTTCCGGGCGATACGCTCCACCTGGGGTTTGATATAGCCGAACAGGTCGTCCATTCTGATGGAACCATCCGGCCTAATAAAATCCTCATTTTTAATTCCCTTGAGCATAAAATAGGTGAAAAGGCCATGGCTTTTTTCATCATAGGTTGAGCTTATCTGCTCGCCAGACGAAGCTGACATGACAGTCATATTCTTTGGCACAACCGCGTTGTTCTGGAGATTAATAACAAGAGGCCTTGCGCCTTTCGCAAGAACCGATCTGCCTCCGGCACCTGAAAAGCAGGAATCGAGGGTAACTATAATCTCTTTCGCAGGGAGTTTCCCGAGCGCATCATAAAGTCTTTTAAGAGAATATCCGGTCTGTTCTATGAAAGAAGGATCTCCGTCATAAGGCACAAGATAGGCATCACCACTTCCAGGGTTCGGTGCGCCGTGACCTGAAAAATAAACGAAGACTACGCTCTTCTTTTCTACATTGTTCCAGAGCCATTTTTCAAAATATTTCTCGAAATCGCTCTTGGTTGCATTTTCATTTGTCAGAGTGACAATATTTTCTTCGGGATAGCCCATAGCCTTTGCAAGATAGTTTGTGACCATTAGGGCATCATTCCCGGCAAAATCAGCTTTGGGAAGATTCTTGCGGTACTTTTCTATACCGATGACTATTGCATATGCGTTCTTGTTGGACTTTGCCGCAACAACAGGGAGCTGATCTACGTCTGACATAGCATTAAGCACAAGCACAGGCTCTTTCAATTCAGCCATTCTGAAATCACCTTTCCTCTTTGCCATAACCGGAGCTATTAGCGGAGCAGATTCCATAAGAAAATCAGCAAATGCAACCTTGATATCAATATCCTTTTCTATGCCATCCCGTAATATTTTTATCCTCGCTGTTGTTCCGGGTTCCAATGTTCTTGCCGACTTCACAAAATCCATCATGTTTAAGATCGTCGTATTATTCAGCTTGATGATTACATCCCGAGCTAACAATCCTGCCTTCTCAGCCGGACCGCCGGACATTGTATTCTCAACACCAGCGCCCTTTCTATTGTCCTTTGAATCAAAAAAAGAGGATAATTCTGCGTTATAATCTCTAACCGTTATTCCGAGAGCACCCTTTCCGCCCCTTAATTCCCAAGCCTTTTCCTTATTTCCCATAACATAGTACATAAGAGAAAGGTCGTAATTATTGTCATAGTCTGAAGCCGATTTAGCCTGTTTAATCATGTTGATGGCAGTATCTCCTTCACCAAGCCCAAGGTATGAAAATCCCTTGCCTCTCAACGCATTTTGCAATTCGATTTTCTGTTCAGGCTTGATGTTATCAATTGCCTTGTTAAAATCCTTTATTGCTTCGTTATAATTGCTCTTATGATAAAAAGACCAGCCCCTGAATTCAAGGTCTGTAACATCTGCCGGATTCATCTCCAACGCCTTGTTGAAACGCGAAATCGCTTCATCAAAATTTCTATTGAAATGATAAGAACGGCCGATATATTTAATGCTGTTGATATCCGCCGGATTGAGTTCCAATGCCTTGCCAAGTTGCGCAATCGCTTCTTTATAGTCGCCCCTGTTATGATAAATCAGACCCAGAAAATAGTAACTTGACTGAAGCTGTGGTTTATTAGATCTGAGTTCAATAACTTTTTTAAAGGAATTGATGGCCTCTTCATTTTGGCCTTTATTGTAATAAGCTACGCCAAGCCAGTACCAGTTGGGCGCATATACCGGATCAAGCGCAATACCTTCCCTGGCATTTCTGATTGCCTCGTCATGTTGACCTTTTTCATAATAAAATTTTGAAGTCAGTGCATATTCTACGGGCGTTGTTGCGCATCCAGTCGTGGATATAATCTCAAGGATGATAAAGCTCGCGATGAATATAAATTTTAAATTCAATATTTTATTCACTTCTATATTCTCTCCCTGAATATTTTTTGTTGCAATTAATTTCTCTGATAATTTATTTTAGTCGAATATACTGTTTCACATGAAATGTCGCGATGTTTTTAAAAACGAAAGTTCGGCAGCCTGTTAGAGGGAGATCTCCATGCCCTCACGCGCGAAGAAGGAATTTGTAAACCGTTGCCGGCATTCCCTCTCCAGGCGCAGCAGAAAATCATCATCATGGTCAGGGTCGTGGTGAAAGAGCGCCAGCCGCTTCACTCCTGAGCGCTCCGCCACCTCCACCGCCTGCTCCCAGCTGCAGTGTCCCCAGCCCTTTTTCTGGGGCAGTTCCTCGGAGGTGTACTGGGCGTCATGGATGAGCAGATCGGCATCACGGGCCAGTTCGACGACGTTAGGATCGATTCCATCCACATACTCCACATCCGTGCAGTAAACGAGCGTCGTTCCTCCTTCCGAAATACGATAGCCGTAAGCTCCCCCGGGGTGATTGTGCTCGGCGGCTATAACCTGAATGTCGCTCGTTGGCTTGAAGGTCGGGATCTCCGGCTGCCAGAACATAACCGTTGCCCCCATCTTTTCGAGCGGCACGGGAAAGAAATCCTGCTGCATCTGAGTTTCGAAGGCGCTGGAAAGGCTGATGCCCCCTCGCCCCCTCCCGTACATGGCGATGGTGAAACGACGTCTGGTGTCATACGCCGGCTTGAAGAAGGGAAATCCCTGGATATGATCCCAGTGTGTGTGCGAGAGTCCTATGAAGATGTTATCGTACTGCTCAATAGACCGTGATAGGAGATCATTCCCAAGCTTGCGCAGGCCCGTGCCAGCGTCGAGGATGGCGATGCGGCCATTCTCAAATTTCAGGAGCAGGCAGGCGGTGTTGCCGCCGAATTCCGAGAAGTTCTTATCCGGAACCGAGATGGACCCTCTAGTCCCATAAAATGTAATCTTCATATCTCTCTCCCGCTTTCTCGGTGTCACAGCTTTTCCGGGGCCATATTCGCACATCAGGCTATTACGGGAAAATCCCGCTTAAGCTCCGGCCTTTTATGGAATCGCTTTTCCACACAATAATATGTTTTAGAAATAATATCAGTGATTCCAGTTTGAAATCAAGCATTGAATGAGCAGCGCATAAGGTTAAAAATGAAACGTTATCCCAAGCGTGATTAACTCGTAAAAAGTCATAATTCGGACGGCAAAGTAAAAAGTTCAAGTTCAAGGCGTCGCGAATCTTGAGTAATGAGGCGTACATAAAAGTACGCCGCAATGACGAAAGATGAAGCGCAACGAAGAAATCGGACTTTTTACGAAGCCGTTAAGCGTGATTAACGTATTATTATATGTGAAATTTATTGAATACTTGATATGTGGAAAACTTATGTATTATACAATAAAAGAAAAATTCATGCAGTCTTGATCTAAAAGAAACAACCGGACCCGGATGGAAAATCTTCATAGCTCTTGATACGGCAATATGAACAGGGATTAGTTATATGAATAAGATCATGGTGGTGGATAACGATACGATGATGCTGGAATTCTTGTCAGAGCTTCTTGCACATAACGGATATCAGGTTAAAACAGCAAAAGATGGTCTTGAAGCCCTGGAGATACTGGAAACATATATTCCCGACATCATGTTCGTTGACCTTGTCATGCCGAATATAAGCGGTGAGAAACTGTGCCGGGCAATCAGAAATAATCCTAAACTAAATTGTATTTATATAATTATTTTATCGGCGATTGCCGCTGAGCAGGAAATAGATTTAACTGGAATTGGCGCCGATGCCTGCATAGCCAAAGCATCTTTTAATAAAATGGCCCAACAAGTTCTTGATATTTTAGGCCGTGTGAACAGCAAAATTCCTGATGACATAATTAAAAAAACAAAAGGGCTTGAAGATGTCCGTACAAGCAAGATTAATAAGGAGTTGCTGTCTTTCAAAAGACATTCTGAAGCCATATTGGATAATCTTTCTGAAGGTATTTTAGAACTTAACCCTAATAATAAGGTGATTTACGCCAATCATTTCATTTATTTGATGACGGGGATCAGAGAGGAAGATCTTTTGGGTTCATATTTTACCGAGCTGTTTGAAGACCCTCACAAGATGAGGATAACAGAGATGCTTCATCTTATTGATAAAGGTCCTCAGGAAATTTCCGAAGACCTGCCGGTAATGCTTAAAGGCAAAATGGTTTCCCTGAGTATTTTCCCGGTTAATGACGAAGAGCACAATTCCATCATTGTGATTCTGAATGACGTTACCGAAAGCAAAAAAGCTGAACTGGCATTAGCGGAACAGAAGGATTTTTCTGAGAAAATGATCGAGAACTCGGCTGTGCCGACGTTCGTGATAAATAAGCAACATGAGATTATTATATGGAATAAAGCGTGTGAAGAGCTGACCGGAATTAATTCTGCGGAAATGATAGGAACGGATAATCATTGGAAGGGTTTTTATGACCACAAACGTCCGCACGTTGCCGACATTGTGGTAGACCGGACACCGGGCAGCATGTCAGAGTATTACGGCAACTATAAGAAATCTGCTTTTGCAGAAGATGGCCTGCAGGCAGAGGGATGGTACGCAAATTTAGGCGGCAAGAAGCGCTACATATTTTTTGATGCGGCGCCGATATACAGCAGTAAAGGTGAGCTTGTAGGAGCTATAGAAACTCTTCATGACATTACCGATCGGAGGCATGCAATAGACGCGCTTCGTAAAAGTGAAAAGAAATACCGGGATCTTTACGATTTTTTACCTATCCCGGTCTATGAAATGGATCTGGAAGCCAATATTACTTCTGCCAACAAAGCAATGTTTAAAGCTTTTGGATATAAAGAGGATGATATCGTAAAGGGTTTGAATGCACGACATATTCTTTTATCAGAAGATCCTGATAAATTTGAAGAGAAGATCCAAAGACTGCTGAGCGAAGAGAAAATTGAAGGTGCCGAATACACTTTAAAGAGAAAAGATGGGAGCGTCTTTCCGGCTATCATTATTTCAAGCATAAGCACTCTCTGGGGCAAACCAAGAGATATCAGAGGAGTTGTTGTCGACATTACCGAACGCAAACTTTTCGAGCATGAATTGAATAAAACCACGGAGAAGCTGAGAAAGAACCTGATAGGGACTATGCAAACTTTATCACTCACCATAGAAACTCGGGATCCTTATACTTCAGGCCACCAGAAAGCGGTTTCGAAACTTGCACGTTCTATTGCGCAGGAGATAGAATTATCAGCAGATACCATTGACAATATAAGGATGGCAGGCGCAATCCATGATATCGGCAAAATTGCGGTACCTGCTGAAATATTAAGCAAGCCCGGGAGACTGACAAATATAGAAATGAGCCTTATAAGGACTCATGCTGAGTCAGGTTATAACATATTAAAAGATGCTGAGTTGCCCTATCCCATAGCCGAAATAACTCTTCAGCATCATGAGAGAATGGATGGATCAGGATATCCGCAGGGCTTAAAAGGAGATCAGATTCTGCTTGAAGCCCGGATTATCTGTGTAGCCGATGTGGTTGAAGCCATAACCTCTCACCGTCCATACCGTCCTTCTCTCGGTATAGATATAGCTCTTGAGGAGATTGAGAAGAATAAGGGGTTATTCTATGATGTTCAGGTTGTGGATGCGTGCCTGAGACTTTTCAGGGAGAAGGGGTATAAGATTGGAAATTGATAATTCCCGGTTTAAGGGCATAATGGTCGTCATTTTTTTACAACCAGAACAGGGCATGGAGATGAATAGATTACTTTTTCTGCGGTATTTTTTGAAAAAACAGCGAATGGGCTCTTTTTGCGAAAAGGTCCGACCACAACCAGGTTTACCTTCAGCTCTGCTGCAAGACGGGTAATTTCTTCAGCCACGTTTCCCGTTTTAAAAAAAGATTTAAAAGATATTCCCGAAGAAAGAGTTTCGATCTCCTTTATATACTCCCTGGATTTTTTTATCATTTCGGCGGAGTGACTTCCTGAAACCGACAGGATAATGAGCTCTCCGCCATAAGCCTTTGCAATTTCGATTCCTTTTACAGCAGCGATTCTGTCTATCCGTGAGTCGGCGGCTGCAATCAATATCCTGTTCCAGTCGATTTGGGTTTCATCCGGTATCACAAGGACATCCCTTGAGCCGGACCGCGCAACTTTTTCAGTCACTCCACCAATCAGCTTTCTGTAAACCGGATGTTTTTCTTCAATTCCAGTTACTATCAGATCGCATCTTTCGGTTTCCGCGAATTCGATTATTTTCTCAAAAGGCTCGCCTTCTCTGCAAACGGCCTCAATTGCCGCGCCGATCTCTTCAGCGGTCTCTTTTATTTTTGCCAGGATAATTTTACAGGGTTTCTCAAGAAGGGCTTTAATATTTCCAATACCGGCGAATCGCAGATCGCCTTCGTAGGGAGGAACAACCGATATTACGCGAACGGACCCCCTCATCCAGTAAGAAAGCCGGATAGCTTCGCACATGGCGTGAAGGCTTGTTTCCGATCCGTCGACAGCCACAAGTATCTTCTTATACAATTCCATTTGCGGCTATAGCCTTATCCGTAAATCAGTCTGTAAAATGGGTAACAGGCAAAATTTTTATATTCACCTCTTTCACTCCCTTAATGCTTCCCGCAACTTTTTTCAACTGAAATTCTATATCCGGCTTTCCATATTCATGTGTTTTTGCCATAATATGGATTATGCCGTTACTGGCGGTTGTTTCAACATAAGGGCTTAAGTCCATCAGGGTTGCCTTGACCTCGGCTGCCAGCGCGAGATTTTCAATAGTTTTTTGAGACTCCCAGGTTGTTTTAAAACTATCAAGCGAAGCGGCATTGCAAATTATTTCAGCCGCATCCTCCGGGTTTAAGTTTTTGATATGAATTACAAGATCATAAAGGCTACTCTCCCATGTGTCTATTCCGTAAAGAAAAAGGCTCCATTTTCTTCTCTGCTCGTCGTCTTTTATTATGGATTTGACAGCATTCTCTTCAGATACATTTTCCCTTTCCATTTCAAGCCTGACTCTCTCTTCCATATCCGCGATAATGCGCACTTTTAGGACATGCGCAATATCCTTTACAAAAAAATGTCCCGCAAATCCATGATATACGATGTTATCTTCCTTAAGATATTTCAGGAGAGCGGCCTGAATGAAAGCAACATATCTCTCTTTTCCGTTATGAAAACGGTCAAGTATTGACGGAGAGTCTTCAATGGCTCTTATAAGCTTGATCTCGGGTATTTTAAACATTTCAGAAGCATCAAGAAGTATATCTCTTGAAATGCAGTCATACCCGAGTTTTTTTGAAACCCTCTCGGCAACCTCTTTTCCCCTGCTGTAGGAACCTCTGGAAATCGATATTATTGCCATAAAGGATCCCCTTTTATTTTATACCTTTACGTAACTTTCTTCCATCACGAGTCCGGGCCTCCTTGCTTTCCACATACTTCCGAGAATTATAATTGCTCCGACAGCAAGGGAGATACACATAACAAGAAAGCTTGCTTTCGATAATATATCAAGAGTTTGAGTGTTTACAGAGATAAGACCAAGCTGTGTCAGATATTTCGGTATCGCAAATCCCCTGCTGAAAGCCACAAGCAGCATGATTGTTCCCATGACGATTTTTATCATGTGTTCCTTTACATAGGTTGTTCCAATTGCTCCTAGCTGAACGCCGAGAAGAGATCCTCCAAGAATGATTAAAGTCAGGCGGATATCAATCATGCCGTGAAGCGCCCAGTTGATCGAGCCGGCCAAACCCATTACAAAAGCTATCACAAGCTCAGTTGCGGAAGCTATGAGACTTGAAGCTCCAAGAACATATATCATGCCGGGAACGCCGATAAATCCGCCGACGGCAATGGTTGCCGCAAGCATGCCCGTGGCAAATCCCACAGGAACTGTGAACCAGAGGGATATTCTTACATTCGCGGATTTAAAATAAATCATGGGCGGCAGATTTATGGACTGAAGCTTCTGCGCAAGCCTTGTTACCTTTTCAACACCCCCCGTTTTTGCAGTTTTCCATGCGTCATAAAAGACATACCCCCCGACTATAAGAAGAATTGCAACAAAAGAAAGGCTTACATAAAGATTAGATCCGGCTTCACCCCATTTTTTAAGGATGAAATGCTGAATCTGTATTCCAGCCTGAACGCCGATACCTGCGGAGGCGGCAAGTATAAGCCCGAGCTTGAGATCCACCTGGCCGTATTTAAACCGCTTGTATGCCCCAACCATTGCTTTCGGGAATTTATGACACATGTTGCTCGCAACTGCCACTGTTCCCGGAACACCAAGGCTCATCATGCCCGGAGTAAGAACAAAGGCGCCGCCCGAACCTATGAAACCACTTACAAGACCTCCGATAAAACCCACTATAAACAGGAATACGATCGACATAAGATTCAAATCAATAAATTTTAAACTATCCAGCGCTAAATCCTGCATGTCTCCTCCTTCAAATATTTTTATTAAAAATTCGTATTAAAACAGTCGGATGTTTTTTTATATTCTGTGAAACGGATTGATGTAAGCCCGTGCCCTCGGTCTTTTCCTTGCGCTCTTTTTCGCCCTGACATCCTCATGAACTGTTTTTTCAGCGGTCACGACCTTGACGTCCTTTCTGACAGCCTCTATACCAAGCAGAGACCACAGGTTGCTTGCAAACGCCCCATGCGAAAATGAAAAAACAAAGACCGTAGCAATCGGCAGCGCCGCATACCAGCTTCCTTTTGTAAAGTAGTTTGTTATTGTATCGGCATTCGTAAAAACTGCCGCGTAAAGAGCGGCAGTTACCGCGCCATAACCAATCGTTTTGCCAATCGGCTTTTTTTTGCTGATTTCCTCTCCCATAATCTTCTCTCCTTTCAAATTGTTATTTGAAAAAACGCTGAAAATCGGTATCGTAATTTTTTCTGAGATCTTTTCCTTGATCTCATCAGATCCTGTTATTAAAAATTCTATTCTTTTTATTTCATGAATAAGCTTGACTACTGATTCTCCGGAAGTGTCGAACCTTATCAGATAATCAAATCTGATTCCTTTTGAAGCGGCTTTAATTTTAAAAACCCTTCCGGAATAGACTTCAAACTTATTTAATTCTTCATCCGGCCCTGCATAACCGGCGGAAAAAGAATTTTCTTTTCCTTCCGGCACAATGTTCAATGCCAGAATGTCATAATCAAGCCGTCCCGCTACCAGGATTGCATAATCCATAACACTCTCGGATAAAAAACCTTCTTCCAACATAACCAGTATTTTCCGGCGATCTTCTATCTCTATCCCGTCCGTGCCATTTTTAATTTTAATATCTTTAATATCCATAAATCATCGGCCTCGTTTAAGTTTTGAGTTTGTTCAAAGGTATTTCAAGGATCGTGCCATTGATAAAATATATCGATAACCAATTGTAAATACAGATATAATATATTTTCTGTGTTCTGCATGATTTATTGCATTATGCAACACCGTTTCTATCCAAAACAAAAAAAGTTTATTATTTCTTGTTGTTGGAATAATGTTACATCCTGCGGGCAGCGTTGCCATATGCAACAAAAATTAAATCCAAAACGAATGAGGGTTGCTATTGACTTCGTTTTTATGTAAGTAAAGTCTTGAAAATTTTATACCGAAAGGATGAAATTATGATTTTTACGAGAAAGCCTGAAAAACAGAGAGAAGAGGGTTACAAATCAAACCGGGAACTTTCTGAACTTCGCGCATCTGTTGAAAAGGCCGGACTATCCACCTCCCTTACTGCTGTTGCTCTAAAGGAACTTGAGCGGATGGAGAACATGGACCTTTCCGCTCCCGAATACACCATAGGCATCAATTATGTAGAATACCTCCTGTCTCTTCCCTGGCACAATTTTACGAACGACAATCTTGATCTTGACCGGGCTGATAAAATCATGGAATCAAGGCATTATGGTCTCAATAAGATCAAAGAGCGAATGCTCGAGTATCTTTCTGTCAGGACCCTTTTCAGTCTCCAGGCTTTTCAGGTGCTTGTTGTCGATGATGAGGAGATCGCGCGTGATAATCTTGAGTATATTCTTAAAAAGGAAGGATATCAGGTAAGCACGGCGGCAAACGGGATTGAAGCTGTAAATGTACTTAAAACCCGGAATATCGACCTGATACTGACGGATCTCAAGATGGAAAAGATGGACGGGATGCAACTTCTTGAATCGGCAAAGAAGATATCTCCTAATGCTGAGCTTGTAATGATAACAGGCTTTGCAACGGTCAGCTCGGCGGTGGATGCTTTAAAGAAAGGAGCATTTCATTATCTCCCCAAGCCTATCAATCTTGACGAATTAAGGTTAACCGTGCGGCAGCTCATCGAAAGGAAAAAACATCTGCAGATGACCCGAAGCCCCATTCTCTGTTTTGCGGGACCTCCGGGAACAGGTAAAACTTCTGTGGGCAAAGCGATTGCTGAAGCCCTTGAAAGAAAATTTGTACGTATCTCACTCGCTGGCCTGAGAGATGAAGCCGATCTGCGTGGACATCGCAGGACATACGTAGGAGCTATGCCGGGAAGAATTATCAGTGAAATAAAGAGAGCCGGATCAAGAAATCCGGTTTTCATGCTCGATGAAATCGATAAAATCGGACAGGATTTCCGGGGAGATCCTGCTTCCGTTCTTCTTGAAATTCTCGATCCCGAACAGAACGAACGTTTCACCGATCATTATCTTGATGCCCCTTTTGATCTTTCAGGGGTTATGTTCATATCAACGGCAAATGTCGTGGAGAGGCTGCCTGCTCCTCTTCTTGACCGGCTTGAAGTAATCCATTTTGCCGGTTATACGGAAAAAGAGAAGGAGCATATCGCAAAGATTCACCTGATTCCGCGCCAGCTCAAAGAGCATGGCCTGATGGGTATGAAAGTTGATTTTACGAATGAAGCGATTTCCGGGATAATCAGAAATTATACCAGAGAAGCCGGACTTCGAAATCTCGAACGCGAAATTGCAAAGGTTTTCCGCAAAATAGCAAGGCTTTCGGTTCAGAAGAATGAAAAATCGGACGGAGTGACGGTTGACGAGCCCCTAGTTATAAAGCTTCTGGGTCCCGGTAAATTCAGTCACGAAACCGCGGTTAGGGGAAACCGCCCCGGAGTAGCAACCGGACTTGTATGGACGGAATTCGGAGGAGAGATCATCTTTATTGAAGCGTCAATGATGAAAGGAGACCGGCAGCTCCTCTTAACCGGCTCGATGGGAAATGTTCTTCAGGAATCGGCCCAGACTGCTCTCAGCTTTGTCAGAAGCAATGCATCTCAATTCGGCATAGATTCCGATTTTTTCGACGGCCGGGATATTCATATCCATATACCTTCCGGAGCGGTGCCAAAAGATGGGCCATCGGCCGGGGTAACAATAGCAGTCGCACTCATATCTCTATTGACTGGAAAACCGGCAAGAAACGATATAGCACTTACCGGCGAGCTAACTCTGAGCGGGAGAATTCTTGCAGTCAGCGGGATACGTGAAAAAATTCTTGCTGCTCAGCGCGGTGGAATAAGAGTTGCTGTCTTTCCCGAACGGAACGAACCGGATATCGCTGTTCTGGAACCTGAAGTAAAAGAAGGAGTAGAAGTGATGCTGGCGGAAAATATCCCCCAGATCGCAAAGCTTGTGCTGCAGGAGGTTCCCTAAGTATCCAGGTTATATCTTCTCAACTTTCTCCATAAAGAAACCCTGTCTATTCCAAGAATTTCGGCGGCCTTGCTTTTTTTATTTTCAACCTGATCGAGTACCCATGCAATGTATTCCATTTCATTTTCTTCAAGTGTCAGAAATTCCCTTTGACGCCTGCTGGATATCCTGAATTTCAACTGTTGGAAATCGGCCGGAAGATGACGAATTTCGACGGTATCCTTTTCGGCCATTGCCACTGCATGTTCGATTATATTTTCGAGTTCGCGGATATTGCCGGGGAACTCGTAACTCATAATCAGATCTGAAACATCGTCGGATATATTCACGACATTTTTATTCTGAGCGTCCGAAAATTTTCTTAAAAAATGCCTGCATAAAACAGGAATGCTTTCTTTTCTCTCCGCAAGGGGAGGCAAATGGAGGGTGATGACATTGAGGCGGTAGTAGAGATCTCTGCGGAAAGAACCACCTTCAATCTCTCCGGCAAGATCCTTGTTTGTCGCGGCTATTATCCGAAGATCGACCAGAACATCATCTGTTCCACCGACCCTTATTATAGACCGCTCCTGTATTACCCGTAGTAATTTAACCTGCATGGAAAGTGGCATGTCTCCTATTTCATCCAGAAAAACAGTCCCTCCGTTTGCCGCCTCAAGGAGACCTTTTTTTATTCCCCGCGCGCCTGTAAACGCTTCTTTTTCATGCCCGAAGAGTTCATTCGCAAGAAGTTCTTCATTGAAAGCTCCGCAGTTTATTGCCATAAATCTTTTTTCGGATCGATTGCTCAAACTGTGGATTGTTCTGGCAATCAGCTCCTTACCAGTTCCTGTTTCACCGAGAATAAGAACAGTGCAGTCGGTCGGAGCTATCTGTTCGACCGTTTTTTTCAGATTCTCCATTTTCGGGTTATTTCCCGTAATAAGGAGAACCTCCTTCCGATCTCCTATGCGGAGTTTAAGGTCTGCAACTTCCTTTTTCAGAGCTCTTTTTTCCAGGGCCTGACGCGCAAGAATACGCACTTCGTCTATTTTAACCGGTTTAGGCAGATAATAAAAAGCTCCTTTTTGCATTGCATCGACAGCCGTGGCAATCGTTGCGTAACCGGTTATGACAATCACCTCGATATCCGGATATAGCTCTTTTGCTTTTTCAAGAACCTGCAAACCGTCGACAATCTGCATTTTAAGATCCGTAATGACAAGATCGAATTCTCTTTTTTCAAGCTCTTGCAAGGCTATTATCCCGTTCTCGGCCGGAAAAGTCTCATATCCTTCCTTTTTAAGGATGTGGTCAAGGTTCTCTCTTGCAATCTGCTCATCGTCGACGATTAAAATCCGGGCGTGCTTCATCTTAAAATCCTCCTTCATGCCCGCTGATGGAGAGGAAGGTGTATTATGAATCTTGCACCCTCTCCAACTTTGCTCTCAACAGAGATCGTGCCATTATGCTTCTGCAAAATGCCATATACTATTGAAAGCCCTAAACCTGTTCCGACACCCACTTCCTTTGTGGTGAAAAAGGGATCGAAAATCATACCGAAGTTTTTTTCCGGAATACCGACTCCGGTATCTTCCACGTTTATGACAGCCATGCCTGATTCATAATCCGGCCGTGCCGATATTTTTATGAGGCCGGCATGGCCTTCAATTGCCTGAACCGCATTCATAATTAGGTTGAGAAAGACTTCCTGCATCCTCTGAATATCTATGTTAAGAATCAGGTCTTTCGGTATCTCTTTCTGAATCTCAATTCCGGAAGGCACCTGGCTCGAAATAAGTCTGATAGAACGTTCGACTATGTCGTTAAGATAAACCGGAATAAGAGCGAAATCCCTGTCCCTGGAAAATTCCAGAAGGCCTTTAACGGTATCCTTAGCCCTGCCGACCTCCTGCTCTATGTTGAAAAGCATCTTGCGCATCAGTTCTGGATCGGTTTTGCCGCTCTCTTCAAGTAGAATCTGACAGGAGGTGGATATATTATTCAAGGGATTATTGAGCTGATGCGCCACACCGGAAGTAAGAATTCCAATTGATGACAGTTTTTTTGTCTGAACAAGTTGTTCCTGGCGTTTTTCCAGCTCAGCGACCATGCGGTTGAAGGCGTCAACAACACGCTGTGTTTCATCTCGGACGCCCTGAACCGGAATGGGGTTGAAATTGCCGTTTGCTATCTGAAGAGTTGTCTCTTCGATTGTTTTAAGCGGCTTTATTATCTTCTTTGCCACAATCGGTATTAAAAACCCGCCCATCGAGAGAAAGATCAGAAGAGTAAACAGAAGATGCTTCTCAAGAGTTCCGATTATTACAAGAATTCTTTCTCTTTCAAAAGTTACTAGAGAAATCGACCGGTCCACAAGGTTTTTCCCTTCAACCCTAAGCCTGTCTTCAAGATCGTCCTCACAGTTTTGTCTTCCTTTGACGACGCAAACCGCAATCTGATCCATGAGGTTGCCGTAATTCACAAATCCTTCCTCAAGAAAGCCGAGCTGCGGAGCTCCCTTCAGCTTCTTTATCTCAGGCGCGATGGTCGAAAGCACCTTGAGTCCCTCTTTGATGTAACGCTTGTTCTCTACAAGATCGTCCGTTGAGCCGTAAAGAAGAAAGTTTTTTTCATAGCGGCGGATTTCGAGTATGATGTTGCTGAGATCGTCCGCAATTTCAACCAGGTGTTGTTTGCGTTCTATCTCCCGCAGAAAGCGATAGGAATTTCCGCCGACAAAACCTATCGCAAGCAGGCATATCGTAAGACCGACAATAACCTTCTGCCGGATGTTCAAAGAGAAAGATTTATTCATGAACAAGTTATCGCTCCTTATCCGAAAAGGATTCTCTCCTTTTTATTACATCACAACAAAAAAACGGTCAACACGCATTTTCCTGATAAAGAGTGATATTATGATTGTTGAAATTATATTCCCTTGATACAATATTAACCGGTTTCGCAAAGAACTGATTTCAAGAGAGTGGCGTGATTTTTGACTTTTTACGAAGGCATAAAGATGGACAGATACGCAAACTATGATGATCTGAAACGGCATGAAATAAAAGGGGAGGATTATGTAATTCTTTCAAGGACAGGCAATTCCTGTATCGCTGTAATTGCGCCACACGGAGGAGGCATAGAGCCTGGAACGGTTGACATTGCTGATTTTCTGGCAGGCGCAGAGCATACTTTTTACGCCTTTAAAGGAATAAAAAAGAAGGGGAATGCAGTTTTACATATTTCGAGCACAAGATTTGATGAGCCGGAGGGAATAACAATTGCGGAAAATGCGGGAATCGTTCTCTCTATTCACGGGTATCATGAAAAAGGTGATATAATTTTTGTCGGAGGAAAAAATCAGAGCTTGAAGGAAAAAATATGTTATGTGTTGGAAAAAGCCGGATTTATTACCGAGGTATCTGAAAAAGAGGGACTGCATGGTCGGCATCCTGAAAATATTTGCAACCGATGCATGTCCGGTGAGGGCGTGCAACTGGAAATATCCAGAGGTCTGAGGGAGAAAATGTTTAATAATCTTGAGAGACGAACATTGAGAAAAAGGAATAAGCTGTTTTTCAGGTTCGTGGAAACATTGAAAGAAGCACTCAGATGAGAAAGTCATTGGGATAAGGAGGAAAATATGCTGCATAAAGGGAAAAGCTACGAAGAGATCTGCAGGTCTTTTAAATGGGAAATACCGGCAAATTATAATATCGGGGTCGATATTTGCGACAAATGGGCAAACCAGCGGTATCGGCTTGCCCTGATATATGAAGACGAAAAAGGCCTGGTTCAAAAATATACTTTCTGGGAGTTAAAAAAGCTTTCAAACCGCCTTGCAAACGGCCTTGTTCATGCGGGTATTGAAAAAGGAGACCGTATAGGAATCCTTTTGTCCCAGTCCCCGGAAACGGCTTTAACTCATATTGCCGCGTATAAAATCGGAGCTATTGCTGTGCCTCTTTTCACTCTCTTCGGATCCGATGCGCTCGAATACCGGCTGTCAAACAGCGAGGCTGCGTGCCTTGTCACGGATGAGGGAAACCTTCCTAAAGTGATGGAGATTTGGGGAAAACTTCCTCTTCTAAAGGTCGTGATAGTTACAGGCGGCAAAGCCTCCGGTAAGGTACTCGATTTCTGGAACCTGATTAAAAATGGAAGCTGCGACTTTACCACCGTATCAACAAAGGCGGATGATCCAGCCTTAATTATCTATACGTCCGGAACAACCGGTCCTCCCAAGGGGGCGCTGCATGCCCACCGTGTACTTCTCGGGCATCTTCCGGGAGTTGAGTTTCCGCATAACTTTTTCCCGGAAGAGGATGACCTTTTCTGGACTCCAGCTGACTGGGCCTGGATAGGTGGACTGATCGATGTTCTTTTTCCGAGCTGGCACCACGGCATTCCGGTTGTAGCCAGGCGGGCAAAAAAGTTTGATCCCGAAGAGGCTTTTCACCTTATTGCAAAACACGGCATAAAAAATGCTTTCATGCCTCCGACGGCATTAAAGATGATGCGCCAGGTTAAAGATCCGCGACTCCGTCATGATTATTGCATGCGTTCTATCGGAAGCGGCGGAGAAACATTAGGGGAATGGCTTCTTGAATGGGGGAAAAGCGTCATGGGTCTTGACATAAACGAGTTTTACGGACAGACGGAAGTAAATCTTGTTGTTGGAAACTGTGCAAGCATAATGGATATCAGGCCTGGATCTATGGGAAGAGCGATTCCGGGGCACACGGTAGATGTCGTGGATGAGTCGGGAACGCCGGTTGCGCCGGGCATCGTGGGAGAGATCGGAATAAAACGTCCAGATCCGGTGATGTTTCTCGGATACTGGAGAAATCCGGAAGCTACCAGAAACAAGTTCATAGGAGACTGGTGCCTGACAGGCGACCTCGCAAAAAAAGATGATGATGGATACTTCTGGTTTGTCGGACGTAAAGATGACCTCATCACGAGTTCAGGTTACCGGATAGGGCCTGCCGAGATTGAAGACTGCATTTTAAAGCATCCTGCTGTGACTATGGTTGCTGTTGTCGGCAGCCCGGACAAGGTTCGCACCGAAATCGTCAAGGCATTTATTGTTTTAAGGCAGGGAGTTAAGGCCGAGTCTGAACTTGAAGATGAGATAAAAAACTTTGTCAAGGTTCGCCTTGCGGCCCATGAGTATCCGAGGGAGATCGAGTTCGTCGATTCGCTGCCTATGACGGCTACGGGGAAAATTATACGCAGGGAACTGAAAAAGCTGGAGATGGAAAGAAAGAAGGTTAAATAAACTTTTCGCGCATAAGCCTTTTCAGCGTCTTTCCTGCCGAGCTGCGCGGAAAATCATCCATAAAAACAACCTTATGAACTCTCTGGTAGGTTGCTTCCACACGTTTATTGATCCAATCCTTCAGATCTTCCTCAGTGACGGAGCCTTGCTGGTGAAGGATAATGGCGGCCACCGGGGTTTCACCCCATTTTTGGTCAGGGATACCGAATACAGCAACTTCCCGGACAGCCGTGTGCCTGGCTGCTATTTCTTCAATATCCTTTGGATAAACATTTATTCCGCCGGATATGATCATGTCTTTTTTGCGGTCGACAAGATAGAGATAACCGTCTTCATCCACATATCCAAGGTCTCCGCTGTAAAGCCATCCGTCTATGACGGCTTTAGAGGTCAGATCAGGCCGCTTGTAATAACCCGGCATTAATATCGGACCGCGGCCCGTTATTTCACCCACCACCCCCGCCGGAACCTCCCTGTGTTTTTCATCCATAATCCGCATTTCAAAGAAGGGCGGAGGGCAGCCGACCGATGTCGGCTTTGCCGCGTAGTCGTTTTTGTCCAGAATGGTTACAAATCCCTCGGTCAGACCGTAGAGTTCATAAAAGCGCCCCGGAAGCCTGCGGTTCAGTTCATCCTTGTGCTCTTTTAGAAGGGGAGCTCCAAGGCAGAGAAACATCTCTATCGATTTCAGGGCATCAAGGGAAAATTTAGGTGAATTGAGGAGTGCAATAACCTGCGCCGGAACGACATCCACATGTGTAACCCGTTCCTTTTGAATGGTTTCGATCATATTTTCGGCATTAAACTGGGGATGAAGAATATAGGTGGCTCCGAGGAACATGGCCGGCATCAGGGTTAAAAACGCCCCGTTGAAAACAATTGATCCGCTGTGCAGAATCACGCTCTCCGGGGAAATCCTGTATGTTGAAGAGAATATCATGCAGTACATGGCCCTGACATAATGGGTGTGCACAATCCCCTTGGGGAGTCCGGTTGTGCCGCTGCTGTATATTATGTTGTAAGGATCATGGTCGTTGATTTCAATTTCTTCCGGATCATTATCGGAAGCGAGGCGCTTCATTTCGTGATAGTTCAGGTAACCTTCGGTTTCTGAGCTGTCGGTCAGGATGTATCGGTCTGCGGAGATATCCGGCACTTCCGGTTTTATGGGATTCAGGATTTCAACAAAAGCTTTATTGGTGATGATCATCACCGTATCTGAGTCTCGTAACAGGGAAGCAAGTCCGCCTCCGCGAAGCAGCGGGCTCAAAGGTACAACCACCGCCCCGATTCTGGCCACCGCCCAGTATATTTCGAACAGCTCCAGAGAGTTGGGGAGAATAGTCGCAATCTTATCGCCCTTGCGGATACCTTGGTCAAGGAATGCATTTGAGAGTCGGTTGACGCTTCTGTTGAGTTCAAAATAGGTCAGTCTTTTGTTCTGAAAAACTACCGCAGTGTGATCTGGTCGGAACCGGGCATGACGTGTAAGGAGGGTGGCAAGGTTCATAGCTTTTTAAACCATAAGGTATTTTTTGCGCACTTCTTCGTTTGCTTTTAAATCGGTAATTGTTCCATGATACCGGATGGCTCCCTTGTCCATGACATAAGCCCGGTCGCTTAAGGCCATGGCCAGTCCGACATTATGCTCACAGATGAGCATGGTTACACCTAATTTTTTGATCTCCATGAGCTGTTCGCCCATGGCTTTGACTATAAGAGGAGCAAGGCCTTCTCCCGGTTCATCCAGAAGAAGGAGCGATGGATTTGTCATCAGCGTACGGGCAATGGTGAGCATCTGCTGCTCTCCTCCGCTCAAATGTCCTCCCATGTTGCCGTCCAGATCTTTCAATTTAGGGAAGAGGGAGTAAATACGGTCGAGATTCCAGATGCTCCCTTCGCGATCTTTTTTAGCCAGAAGGATATTCTGGCGGACTGTTAAATCCGGGAATATCCTTCGGTCGTCCGGAACAAAGCCTACTCCACGCTGAGCTATATGATATGGAGGTTTACCGGACACTTCCTTTCCCTGAAACAGGATGCTTCCTTTTTTAGGGGGGGTCAGCCCGATAATGCTCTTTAAGGTCGTAGTCTTTCCGGCTCCGTTTCTTCCAAGAAGACAAACCGATTCACCTTCCTCAATATGCATTGAAATCCCGAATAAAATATGGCTTGTGCCGTAATATGTATGAATGTCTTTCAGTTCAAGGATCATGCCGCACCGCCCAGATAGACCTTTTGAACTTCTTCACTCGCCCGTACCTCTTCAGGAGTCCCGTCGGCTATCATGCTTCCTTGGTGAAGGACGGAGATCCTTCGGGCAATTCCGAAAACCACCCCCATATCATGTTCAGTAAAAAGGATGGTCAGTCCTTTCTTGTCCACCAGATTTTTAATCATTATCATAATGCTTTCCGTCTCTTCGGGAGACATCCCGCAGGTCGGTTCATCCAGCAGCAGCAATTCAGGCTTTGTCCCCAGAGTAACCGCCAGTTCCAGTCTTTTTTTGTCTCCGTGCGAAATAGAATCTCCGTTTACATTGGCCTGATCGGCCAGTCCAACGTCTTCAAGAATGCTAAAGACCTCTTCACGGAAATATTTCTCAGCAGATGAGAATAAATTCAGGGTTACTCTCTGCCGGGTCAAAAGGGCCATCAGTATGCTGTCGTAAACCGTGAGCTTCGGGTAGATACTGGTGATTTGAAAAGAGCGGGTAATCCCCATCCTGCATCGCCGGTAGGGAGGCAGCCCCGTAATCTCTTTTTCCTTAAAGAAAACTTTTCCTGAATTGGGACGGTGATATCCGGTAATCAGATTAAAGAATGTCGATTTACCGGCTCCATTGGGACCAATTATGGCATGGATATCCCCCTTGTTTACGGAGAAGCTCACATTATTGGTGGCAAGGAGTTTGCCGAATTCCTTTACTAATTTTCTGGTCTCAAGAATCACTTTATATTCTTCCTTGTAACAACTCTCAGGATTTCCGGTTTTTATTCTGCCGGCTGTCAATTTTTTCTTTTATAAAACCAAGTATTCCTCCAGGCAGGAGGAATATGACAATCAGAATCAATGTGCCCATTATAATAGGCCAGAAATGGGTGAACCCCAGAATATAGGCATGGAAAAAGGTGATAATGAAGGTCCCCAGAACCGGCCCGAAAAACAGCCCTGCTCCTCCCAGGATAGTTGCCATGACAGGTTCTCCGGATTTAATCCACATGAGGGTGGAAGGAGCTACAGACCGGTAAAAAGGCGCCCAGAGTGCGCCGGCAAGGCCCGCAAATGTTGCGGAAATCACAAAAGCGGTTAACTGATATCTGGCTATCGGGACCCCTAAAAATTCCGTTCGTTCTGAATTCTCACGCATTGCCTTGAGGATATATCCGAAAGGAGAATTGGTGATACGCCACAGGATAAAGGCTGCAAGGCAGACAACAATGAGTACGAAATAGTAATAAGAAATAGGTGTTTTTAAAAATTCCGGAGGAAAAACTCCCTGGATGCCGTCGTCGCCGCCTGTGAAATCATGCCATTTATAGATAATGACGAATATAAGCTGGCCGAAGGCAAGAGTCAGAATAGAAAAATATATTCCTCGGAGACGAACGCAGAAGATTCCTATAATTAAACCGGCCAGACCGGCCAAACCGATTCCGGCTAAAAAACTGAGCCAGAAATTTATCTGATATTTAGTCAGGAGCATGGCCATGCCGTATCCTCCCAGGCCGTAGAAAGCTGCCTGGCCGAAAGGAAGCTGCCCCATGTGTCCGAAAAGAAGATTGAAACTCAAGGCAAAGAGGCTCATGATCAGCGCCTCTCCCAGTATCAGCAGATAGAATTCAGATATCACATGAGGAGCGGCAATGCCTGCCGCTATAAGAAGTATCAGCCACCATCCGCTTTTTAACCAGGAACTTTTCTTATACGTCATGTTTGCTTCCATTTCTATCTTTCCGGCCTTCCGAAGATACCCCAGGGGCGAATAACAAGAACAATGGCCATGACCATGAAGATAAAGGCCAGAGCCAGCTCGGGTTTATACATAATACCAAAGGAATATACCTGACCGACTATAAAGGAACCCAGAAGAGTTCCGGGCAGGCTTCCCATGCCGCCGATAACGACCACGGCAAAGCACTCGACAATTATCTCGATATCCATACCCAGCGCTATGGCTCCGTAGGGAGCCGTCACTGCGCCGCTTAGCCCTGCTATAAAGGCGCCGAGGACAAAGATAGAAGTAAAAAGCCAGGGGATGGGAATACCCAGAGCCGAGACCATATCCCTGTCATGGGCGGCAGCCCGGATTATATCCCCGAGGCGCGTCTTGTAAACGAGCCACCAGAGGAAAAAAACCAGAACCAAACCTAAAATGATGATAAAAAAATTATAGGAAGGAAAGGGAAAACCAAAGAGAAATACGGCTTTGGTAAAGGGTTCGGGTCTGGGGATGGAGAGAAATTCTCCTCCCCAGAACCATTTCACTATGTCTGTAATAATAAGGATAAGAGCGTAGGTGGCAAGAAGCTGCTCCGGCCATCCCCGCGCATAAAGGCGTCTTAAAATCGTGTATTCGATTAAAAGCCCTATTCCTGCAATAGCAAGAGCGCTTATGAGAGTTGCAATATAGAAGCCATATACCGGAATAAGGAGCCACTTCCATATGCTGTAAGAGAGAAACGCTCCAAGCATGTAAAGGGATCCATGTGCAAAATTGAGAACCCTTAAAACTCCGAAAGTCAGGGATAAGCCTGAGGCGACCAGGAAGAGGAGGGCGCCCCTGGCTATCCCGCTTAAAAACTGATTGAACAGGACATCAAATGACATGGGATTTTCCTATCGGGTAACACCCGTCTTTTTCCAGACTTCTCTGACACCTTCTTCAGATCGCCATACCTCATCTCCCGGAACCCTGACGATATCTTTCCAGACTTTGAAAGGATAGTTGGGATCTTTTGCTATGATTCCCTGGTAGCAGGGTACGCTTCCCATGTGATCAAGAGGCCGGATGGTAAATTTACCCCGCAAACTGTCGAGGCTGATGCCTTCCATGGCCGCAATAACCTTTTCCGTATCGGAAGATTTTGCTTTTTCAACTGCCGCTTTGATCAGATAGACCGAGTCATAGGCCTGAACAGCCCATGAATCAGGATAGGCGCCTCTGGCTTTTCTGTATTTGCCGACAAATTCCATCATCTTGGGGTTTGGATCCATGAAGAAACAGCCTCTTCCGAATGCCATTATTCCTTCAGGCGCATCAGCGCCAAGAGCGATAAAGACCGGCAGATCATAGAGAGCTATAAAAGGAATTTTTTCAAAAAAACCATATGGGGCAGCCTGTTTTGTAAAAGCAACAAGGTCGCCGCCGAACAGTGAACTGTGGACTGCATCCGGTTTCTGGGCCATGATGGCGGTGATAAATGATGTAAAATCCTTTTCTCCCGGTTTGGGCCATGCCTGGTAGAGAATTTCGGAATCCGGCACCAGCCTTTTGATCTCCTCGGCGAAGGCGGCTTCTTCACGCCTTCCGAACTCATAATCAGGAGCGATCGTGCAGAACTTTTTGGCAGCCGGATATTTTTTATTCATGAACCGTGTTGCGGCAATAGCTTCCATGTATGTATTCGGAACAACCTGGGCCACATAAGGAGTGAATTTATCAACGACCTGCCCCTCTGTGTTGGCCATGCAGGTTATCCGGAGCACCTTGCTCTCGGCATGTACTACCTGGACTGCCAGGGCAACGCCGCTGCTGCACGGACCGATAAGAAAATTGACTTTTTCTCTCAGGATGAGGTCCTTGGTCTCTCTTGCGCCGACATCCACCTTCATTTCAGTGTCACGGACAATCAGATCGATTTTTCTGCCCATGATGCCGCCCTTGGCATTGATCTCATCGACAGCGATTTTGATTCCCTGAACTGCTGATTCGGAGAGCATGTAGCAGGGACCCGCATAATCCCAGATGGCGCCAAGGCGGATGGGATCTTTTGCGCTTGCCTTGGTCCCTGCCTGAACCATTACAGGAGCAAGGAGCATGGTAAAAACACATAAAAAAACTGTTAAACCGGCCAATTTTTTCATCTTATACCTCCCTTTTGTTTGAGTTATCCATGAAAAGCAATATGTTACTTACTCCGTGATCGTATGTCTGGAATCAAACTATTTTTCTGCATATGTCAGGACCATGCCGCCGTCAAAGAGCAGGTCTCCGCCGACAAGATATTTTGCAAAACGGGAAAAACCGAAAACAAACAGATTCCCGACTTCAATGGGAGTCATCATTTCTTTTACCCTTGAATTACCGAGCATGACCTTTTCTACAACCTCTTCAGGCGTGATGCCCCTCTGCTTAGCCTGGGAGGGAATCTGTTTCAGGGCAAGGGCTGTTTTTACAAAACCGGTGCTTATGGAAAAAGCGCGTATTTTACCCATGCCTTCCGCGGCTATTGACTGGGTAAGCGCGCGCAGACCGAATTTCATTATGTTATATGCCGGCTTGTTGATTGTGCAGATATGAGCATGAACCGAAGCCATGTTTCCGACGGCTCCCGTTCCTCCGGAACTTTTTCTGATATGGGGAATGACAAGCTTGGAGAGATATAAAGGGGCTCTCAGCATGAGTCGGTGCATAGTGTCATATTTTTCCATCGGGAAGTTTTGGATTGAATCGATATGTTGAATTCCAGCTATGTTTGCCAAAAATTTTATACTTCCCAGTTTGGATGCTTCTGAAACGGCCTGTGCAATCTCTTCGTCGCGGGTAAGATCTGTTTTAATAAAAATCATCTGACCGCCCATGTCGCGGGCCATTTTCTGTGTTTTTTTCCCCTCTTTTTCATCAATATCGAGGCCGACGGTCATCAGGTTATTGGCGGCGGCGGCGATGGCCGTCGCCCTTCCGATTCCGCTTCCGGCCCCACTGACGAGGCAGACATTACCTACATTAAAATTTTCATCTGAGAGGTAAAGGATCTCTTTTTTTTCAATGGCAGGTTCGCTAATGTCCATGAAAAATCTTCCCTTTTTTATGAAGGATGAAATATTATTTGTTAAACCGAAAGAGCAAGTGCAGTGAACTACAATTGGTACAGCAAAAGAGAGGCCAACTATAAGATCTGAAAATAAAATTACCTAAACAGCTGTATTTTAATGAATTATAAAATATTAATGAATAAAGCTCATTTTCCTAATATGTAGAATATATTCTACATCATTTGAGCCCTAAAAGGATTCAATGCGGGAATATCAATCCATAACTGAAAGTAGCCTATGGTCTACATGTATAATAAATGCTACATGAGAAACGGAAGCATGTCATAACCTCAGAAAATAAACACTTGAATCCTGGAATTCTTGTACCCTTGAACCCTTAGTTGACCGGAATATTAAGCTTTTTCATCTTCTTATATAAAGCTGTTCGATGAATGCCCAGCTTTTCTGATGCCTTTTTCTTGTTATTATTCGCAAGGCGTATGGCCTGCACCAGAGCTTCTCTTTCCATCTCTTCCCGTAACCTCTTCAGAGAGGCCGGATTATACGGAGTAACGCCGGCACCCAATGATTGCAGGAAAAAAGGCAGGTGATTTAGCTCTATTGTGTCCCCTTCAATAGAGTACAGGATGCGCTCTAAAACATTACTCAGTTCCCGGACATTTCCCTGCCAGTCGTATTTTTCGAAGATGCTCATAACTTCCGGAGATATCCGGGTTACATTCATACCGAGGTCTTTATTCAGACTTTGAATCAGATGCTCGGTTATGACCCTTATATCCTCTTTTCTTTCCCTTAGCGGCGGGATCTGGACAGGAATTACATTGAGTCGGTAGTATAAATCTTTTCTGAACTTTCCCTGCTCTACTCTTTGTCCAAGATTCTCCTGGGTCGCGGCAATCAGTCTGAAATCGAAGCGGGAAACACGGGTTCCTCCCAATCTTTCAATCTCTTTTTCCTCTATTACCCGTAAGAGTTTGGGCTGCATTTCCAAGGGAAGTTCCCCTATCTCATCTAAAAAAATCGTTCCCCGGTGAGCCAGTTCAAACTTACCCGGCTTGCCCTTGCTTCCGGCGCCTGTGAAGGCGCCCGGTTCATATCCGAAAAGTTCGGCTTCAAGGAGTTCTTTTGGAATGGCAGCGCAATTCAACCTCACAAAGGGGAAGGGGCGCCGGTCACTTGCGTGATGAATGGCATGTGCAAAAAGCTCTTTGCCTGTCCCGCTGTCTCCAAGGATCAGAACCGGAGCATTGGTATGGGCGGCTTTTAAGGCAAGCTGTTTTAGTTCAGTAATGGTTTTGCTGTCGCCGACAATGTTTTTGATAGTATATTTGGAAGCTCTCAGGCTTACCAGTTCTTTTTCATACAGTTTGACCTTGGATTCCAGAAAATTGAGTTTTTCGGCAAGAGCCTGCACATCCCTGACGTCTTCAAACATGACCTGACCATAGACGGCGATAACCTTTCCGTCCTTTTTAATTGGGATGCGCTGAACCACCATGTCCTGCCCCATGATCCTGTGGGGATGGTTTATCTCCGGAATCCCGGTCTTTGCCACTGTTGGCATACGAGTATTTTCAACAACATCCGCGCAATTCTTTCCGATTGTCGATTTCGGATCAATTCCAATAAAATTTCCATAGGTTGAGCTGAAAAAAATGATTTTTCCGTCAGGATCGGTGATCATCACGCCATTCCGGATGTTGTCGAGGACCAGTTCGTAGAATTCGATTTTTTCCTGATACTCTTTTATTCTTTCAGACGGCATTGCATATGTTCCCATATAAGCTATACAGTGTCCATCCGGAAACCAAATTCGGATACATGTGAGTTTCCAATTCGGGAAAAGACAATTTTGGGCAAGCTCAAGGAAATCAAGGGATTGGGCTCAATACATACGCTTTGTCTGTCGCACAAGAAATCCCGCAGATTGACACAAAGATCGCACAAAAGCGCCATTTCCAGATAGAAACTATATAATTTTGGCTGTTTATTACATCACAATATGAAAACAATCAACGTGGATTTTAATGGACACATAAGAAGTCCATCAAAAGGCCGAAGGCGAATAAACTCCGGGCAGGCTCACTTCTTTTTTTGTCCACCCTGATTTCATTTGCCAGTAATTTCAGGTGTTCTTTCCAAAAGTTTGAACCTTTATCCCAAATTATTCCCAAAGCACATAAACAATTGATAGAGCATTTTAAAGGGCATCCTTAACATTTAAACTTGATTAATGAGCAGGGGTATAGTCTCTTTAAAAGTCATGCCAAGAAAATCAAGAATAGATGCTCCGGGAGCGATGCATCATATAATTGTAAGAGGAATGGACCGGCAGCAAATACTTGAAAATGACAAAGACCGAAATCATTTTCTCCCAACTAATTGAGAGAAGAGTCGTAAGTTTAAATGTTTAGGATGTACCATAATACTAAGAATATATGTCTCTACTAAGAAATTCCCCGATTCAAAACGGACTGCCCTGCATGAGAATTGCCTGGTTATAAAGTAAAATATACGGTAAATGGTTATTTTGCGTTATCTCTTCCTTTCTTTGCCAGTTTTCCCACATAGCTTTCAAGTTTGAGCCCATATATAGCCCCTTTGATGTAGGAAGACAGGATTCCCGGTGAATACAGAGCATTTGTCAGGTTTGAAAACAGGCGGTATTTTTCGCTTGTATACGGAAACCAGTTGGCTTCCATCTTACGGCTGTTCTTGTCGATGAGCACGGATTTGATATTGGCAAAGGCGTAGAACCCGAATTCACCTTTATACCTGCCAAATCCGCTTTTCTTCACTCCACCGAAGGGCAGGGCATGATTGCCTTCCGTCAGCATGACATTGTTGATGGAAACATTACCGGTACAAATCCGTCTTGCCACCCGGTCCGCTTTTTTAAGGTCTTCTGCCCAAACGCTTGCAGAAAGGCCGTATTCAGAATCATTGGCGAGTTCAATGGCTTCCTGTTCACTGGAAAAGGAATAGATGGGAAGCAGGGGGCCAAAATTTTCCTCCTGATCAAGGAACATATCCCTGGTTACTCCTTCAATTACCATGGGCGGGACAAAAGCGGTGATGCCATCCCAGTCTTGGCCCGTGAGAAAAACAGCCCCTTTTCCCTTGGCATCCGCAACCTGCCTTGCAATTTCCTCAACCTGAGATCTGGTGGTAATGGCCCCAATGTCTGAATTGCCGTCATTGTCAGTGCCCTGGGTCAGTTTTAATGTCTTCCTGACAAGCGTCTGTTTGAATTGATCATAAATATCTTCATGTATAAAAAGACGTTCCACGGAAGTACAGGACTGGCCGGTGGTGGTGAAGGCCCCCCATATGGCGCCTGCCACTGCTCTGTCGATATTCACATCATCAAATACGATCATGGGGTCTTTGCCGCCAAGTTCCAGTTCTACAGGAATCAGATGTTCGGCTGCACGGGACATGATCCGTTTTCCCACAGGCCCGCTTCCGATCAAAAATATCTTGTCCGGCCGTTCATCCACCAGGGCATCACCGATTACACTGCCCTGGCCGTAAACAATCTGCACCCAGCCTTTGAAAAAACCTGCCTGTTCAAGCAGATCTTCCACAAGTCCCTTAAGAGGCGCAGCCGTGGACGGTTTGAACACTACAGCATTCCCCACAATAAAGGCCTGGCAGATGGGAACAATGGCCTGATAAAAGGGATAATTCCAGGGGGAGATCAACAGAGCTGTTCCCAGGGGTTCAAAATATATTTTTGATTTTTTCCCCATCAATGCAAAGGGGGTTGAAACATTTCGGTCGGAAAGAATTTTTACTGCATTTTTTTCCAGATAATCAAGATAATCCAATACACCAAAGATTTCTGCGGTAATTGCGTCAAACCTTGATTTGCCGGTATCCTCCTGGATTTTGTCAAGAATGCGTTCCTGATTTTCCAGGATAACAGCCTTGAGGTTTGTAATAAACTCAAGCCGTTTTTTCACTCCCCATTCCCTGATCTGTGGCTGCGCTTTTCTTGCAAGTTCATAGACGGTTTTGATGTCTTCAGGCGTGGGGTCTTCAAGACTGAACCTTTTAGAGCCGGTGTCCGGCCTGTCGTCATGCACCACAATTTTCGGGTTCCACCCGATGATGTCAAATACTTTTTGGTCTTTATAATTCCGGGATGTCAGGTTCGCATAATAGGGGGAAAACGTGGCGCCCTTGATCCCGATTTCCAGCATCCGCAATCCCGCTCCCAGAAATCCCGGGAAACTTTTATTATGATTACATGCCTTCAGGATCAGTGAAATAATCCATTTCGGTGTCCACCTGAAAATACCAAAAAGTATTTGCAGTCCGCCAAGATCGTCCTCGCTCAGGAATCCGGCCATGCGGTCAATGTGATTAATACACCCGGTTTTTGAAAAAGATGGAGAAATGTCGGTTCCCGGCAGGATAATATCACCGGCTTTTGAAAGCCCCTTTAACTGGTTTTGTGAAAAATATTTTGAAATCATCATTTTACTGGTTCCTTAATATGCCTGCTGCAGCTTTCTTGGAAAGAGCCATGATGGTCAAGGATGGGTTGATCCCTGGAGCATTGGGGAAAATACTCGAATCTGCACAATAAATATTTTTAAACCCGTGCAGTCTGAATTCCGGATCAATGACCGAGTTTTTCGAATCCGTGCCGATGGGGCAGCACCCCATCAAATGCAGGCCGATGCCGAACTGGCCGTGGATAATCTCCTTAGCGCCCGTTGAGGAGAAAATTTCTTTTATTATCTTTGTCCCTTTTGCCTGGCGGGACAAGTCTTCTGCATTCCGCATTTTTATTATCAAAGCCTTTCCCTTAAGGTTCACCTTGATATGTCCAGGGTTTGTATCCCTTGTACACACTTCGATACAGGCAAAATGAGACAGCTTTTCCATGTACCTGTGGTGTGCTTTTCCAAAACCCGGAATCAGCAGGGCAATGCCTTCAGGGCCGGCATATACGTTCTCCAGCTTGAACCCGTCCTTTCTGAATCCCTTGTCATCTGATTTAAATGCCTGGAAAGCGCCCAAATGGGAATTAATTTTTTCATCATACAAGCCAAAACTCATGAACTGGGGGTGGCAGTAAAAACCATGACCGATCATAGGCAGTTTCTTATTAAATCCGGAGTTTAATAAAAGCCTTGCGTTTCCTATGGCCCCACCTGCCAAGACAAGATTTTTTGCCCTGAATGTCATAAAACCGCCTTTTGCACCATTACAATCTATTTTTATGTCCCTGTCTCTTTCACTGATTCTTGTCACTTCGACCTCTGGAAGAAGGGTAAGACCGTTTTCCATGGCCTTTTTGAGTACTGTTTCCGGTGTGCTCTGTTTACTTCCGATCCTGCATCCGTTCAGGCATTCAATACAGCAGTTTCCCTCTTCCAGGTGACAATTGCTCTGGGCTCTTCGCAGTGGTGCATTCTGATACCCCATATTTTTAAACCCCTGCTCAAAAATCCGGGCATTTTTGTTCCTGAATTGAGCAGGGATTTCCTGGATGGATATTTCAGATTCAGCTTTGTCATACCAGGGGGCCATATTCTTTTGCGTAAAGAAATCCACACCTGATACATTTTTCCATGAACTTAGGGCATCCTCGTCAAACCGGTCCACAAGCGCCTGATTCACGATGGAGCCGCCACCCACGACTTTGGGGCGCAAAAAGGCGATTTTGCAGTCATGGCCAAGTTCCAGTCCCCCGGACCAGTAAAGCTGGGAAGTGCCGTCAAGCCCATTGGAAGGGTAGGTTCTCCTTGTAAAATGCTTACCTGCTTCCAGCATCAGACAGTCACATCCCGCAAGGCACAGATCATTAGCGATAAAAGAACCTGAAATGCCCGCCCCCACAAAAACAAAATCAAAAATCCGGGATAGATCTTTATTCACTTTTTTTCTCCCTGCTATAAAAAAGCCTTGCCATTCCCGCGATAGGTCGGAGTTTCATCGATGACCTTTTGGTTTTGAACCAGATAGAGCGTATTAAACCTTTCACATAATTCCCCTGCCTTGGCATGCTGAAAAAAAACAGGATCACACAGATTCATTTCAGGTGTATGCCTGGATATTGTAAGCGGAGTCTGAACCTCACCCGCACCTTCCATTGAAAGATACTTCAACCCTTTCGGCATCACAGGACAGGGGCGCTTGTTGATATTCATCTCGCCTGAAGCTACATATCCACCGCCCTGGCAGGTGATGATCCCCTTGCCCGGGATACGTGTGACCTGCAACCCGAAAAAAGCGGCAGGTTTGAATTTTACTTCATTGAAATACCTGAAAAGACCCGGAGCAAAAAAGGCGGAACCTGCCGTGACCTCTGTTACCGACCTGTCTATTCCCGTGGATATAAGGCTTCCGCTCCCCCCGCCATTGACAACTTTGAGGTCAAGGCCTGCTGATTTAAGCGCATTTACAATCTTTTGCCGACGGTGTGTAAGTTCTTTTACAGAAAGATTTTTTACAAACCTGAGCAGAGCATTTTTTATTAACTGCCCGGGATAATCATCATTCACCGACGCAATTTGGGCCTCATATCCCATAACCGAGTTGATCCTGACGCCTTCCATTTTTTGTGATGCATTTGCCAGATGAACGGCTTGCTCGAGACTTCGAACAGGGCTGCGCCGTACCCCGATATGGGCGGCATTGCCAAGGGGTCTGTATGACATGTCAATATCAAGGCAGGCGTTGAGCACAATACCCGCCTTTTTACCTACCCGTGACAAAGCCTCTAAATGCTCTAAGGAGTCAACCACCAGAGAGAGAGTTGCACCGTATTTTGTTTTTTCAACGAAAACGTCCATATCGCTCGGCTGGATGGACGGGTATGCCACAATAATATCCTCGAGTCCGTTTTCAATAAGAAAACCTGCTTCCTCCATGGTAAAAGCCAGTATCCCCCGATAGGCTCCTTTTCCCTTTTCAAGAACGCGTTTGATCAACTTAAGGCATCGGATTGATTTTGATGCGACCCTTATGGTTTTACCAGTTTTCTTCTGGGTGGAGGCTACGTAGGCAATATTCTCATCAAACCGATCCAGATCCACGAAAGCTAAAGGATACCGATAATCTTTAAATATTTTTTTGTATTTTTCATACTCTGAATTTGGAAAATCGGTCATATGCAGGATCCTCGAATTTTATTAAAACCGGTTACATTTTTTCTATCAAACCCTTTATAAAGTTCAACGCATCCTTCAGGGATTAGGTTCTACCGATCCGGTGAGAAATGATATATATTCCTCCGGGAAAGTCTCGAAGGACAGACAGGAGAAATTACCTGTGCATGATGGACGTGTTTATCGCATGTTCGATGGGATTGCAAATACCATGTTGTATTTGTAAACAGGTATCGGGAGAATAAGCTGTAAGAGAATTTTCGGAGTCGAGTAGGTGAGATCTTGCGATATCTATGCCGGCAATGGGGAGTGGAATTACTGGAAGGGCATTTGAAGCCTGACCACATCCATAAAATCAGGTGGAATACGCCCTTTATTGCCCTCTCACGCCGGTAACACGGGTTCGAATCCCTTTGGGACCACCAGTAATATTATAAGGGGGTTATGGTTATGGCCACAGCCAAATACCGTTTGTCCCGAAGCTTCATGGAGGCATCAAAATGCAATAAATGATAAGTTATTCACGATTTGCTTCCGGTATCAATCAAAAACGGTTCGGTAAAAGGAAAATGCTTCAAGTTCCGAATAATTATTTGAGCATGATGTTACACAAGCTAAATCAGCCTGCAATTGACTCAGTGTTTTACAATTATTTGAACAATGCGGGAGCCGCTTCTTTAAGTTGCATTCCCTGCACGGACTTTTTTTAATATAACCAATATCGTGTTCGAGTCTATTAACGCTTGTTATACTCATTATCTTATTCTCCGATGAATATATTGTTTATACTTTAAAAAGGTTTAAGCTCTCCGCTGGAGGCAGCAGGTAAAGAGAGCTCTTTTTCAGTTTAAAAAATCTTTTATATTATGCCCCGTCGATATTTGACCGAAGCTGAGCAATTTGAAATCCCAGGCCGATACATTGCCTGCCGGCCATACACACATCTGCGTCCTCAGGCTCCAAATAGGTTTTCAGCTCGTGACTTCCCTTTTTCATATCAACTAACCACGCCTTTTTTGCCACATCATAGTCAACCATGACATCAATTCCGCATTCGCCGATATCCGGATATAATGATCTTATTTTGTTACACAGTTCATGTTTATTATGCATGATATTATCCCTTCAATTTGAATACGTGGATTCAAGATGTTTCCAATTCTAATAAATGATATTCGTCCGTTTGATTGCCAGATATGTAAAATAGTGTAAGCAAATGGCTTGCCAACCATCATAAATCAATCAAATTCCTGTAATTATCAATTAATAACAAATAGTTATCTAAAAAGAAAATAAAATAGAGAAGGTTGGAATTATCGATTTGACCTCAATATTTGGTGGTTCATCAATATTTTGAGGTTGCTCTGATTTTTCAATGTTTAATACGAAGCACAGTTCAGGTTAAAGTCGTCTTTCCATTTTCTCGTCAGGTTGATTTTCTTTCCTGCAATTTGACTAGCCACCTGATACAATAAAACAATCGGAAAATTAAAGGTCATTCCAGATGTTGCCTCAGAAGATGGCATACGTCCTCATGTAAATGACTTCTACTGAACGTTTCATGGAAGTACGCCCATAGGTGGATTGCTGCGAACAATGAGCTGCTATGACTCTTTCCAGTTATCTCTATAAATTTATTGACATAATTTCATTATTTCAGTAACATAGAATAAAATAAAAATTGCTTTTTTCAATTAGATCCACATTTTTGAAATACAGTTTTTCCCAAGTTACAATATTTCTGTATATCCGCACATTGAGTCATTAATTTTTTTGCTATTTCGAATTAATGTAGTTGGAAGCATGACCGATATTCACCGGCTTAAAACGACCTGTGAGAAAGTAAAGATGATAAAAAAATCCAAAACTAAACATCAGCCTATACACGATAAAGAAGGGGATAGGAGAACCTCGAATATTATGGAACCGCGCATACAGGGACGAAGAAAGGCTGACGAGGAGATTAGTCTAAACATATCAAGCATGAAGAGCCTCATAAGAATTCTTGAGCACAGATTTGATTCTGTTCATGAGCTTTTGGATTATGCCCTTGAAGAGGCAATAAGTCTTACAGAAAGCAAAATCGGTTACATCTATTATTACAATGAAAATCGGAAGGAATTCATACTCAATACATGGTCGAAAGAAGTGATGAAGGAATGCAGCATAGTTAAACCCCAGACATGCTATGAATTAGACAAGACCGGAATTTGGGGCGAAGCCGTAAGGCAGAGGAAAGAAATAATTATTAATGATTTTCAGGCTGCGCATCCATTAAAGAAAGGATATCCAAAAGGGCACGCAAGGCTATACAAATATATGTCAGTTCCGGTTTTAAGCGGCGATAAGATAGTTGCAGTAATTGGAGTGGCAAACAAAACAAGTAACTATAACACAACAGACGTTTTGCAGTTAACGCTTCTTATGGATTCCGTCTGGAAGGTCGTTGAGAAAAGAAAGATAGAGAAAGAGCTGAGGACACTGACCCTGCGTCAGGAAGCTATTCTCTCCGCCGTTCCGGATATAATCATGGAAGTGGATATAAACAAGGTTTACACATGGGCTAATCAGGCAGGCATTGAGTTCTTTGGTGAGGATGTTATCGGAAAAGAAGCCGTCTTCTACTTTGAAGGTGAACAGGATACGTATCAGACAGTACAACAGCTTTTTAAAGGCGATGAAAATATTTTTTACGTCGAGAGCTGGCAGCGCAGAAAAGACGGGCAGAGGCGGCTGCTTGCATGGTGGTGCCGGGTGTTTAAGGATGCAGAGGGAAACATAACAGGCGCTCTCTCATCAGGCCGCGACATTACCGAACAAAAACAAGCTGAAGCGTCGTTGCGCGAAAGCGAGTCTAAGCTTAATAAATCTCAGGCGATTGCCCATCTCGGCAGCTGGTCGCTGGAGCTTTCAACAAATCGCCTGATCTGGTCAGACGAAGTCTATCGCATCTTTGGATTGCAGCCGCAGGAGTTTACAGCCACATATGGTGCTTTTTTAGATGCGGTGCATCCGGAAGATCGAGCCGCAGTTGATGCGGCATATTCAGGTTCCCTGCGGGAAGGCAAAGACACCTATGAAATTGAGCATCGTATAATCCGCAGGGACACCGGTGAGATTCGGTATATTCATGAAAAATGTGAGCATGAAAGAGATGCTTCCGGCAAAATTATACGCTCGGTCGGCATGGTACATGACATTACTGAACGCAAGCATGCTGAGGAGGAGATTAAGAATTCTGAAACCCGCTACCGCCGTCTTTTTGAAACAGCCAAGGATGGAATAATAATTCTCGATGCCGAGACAGGACAAATTATCGATGTCAACCCGTTCCTGATGGAAATGGTGGGATATTCGCATAAGGAGTTGCTGGGGAAAAAAATATGGGAAATCGGTGCTTTTAAGGATGTTGAAGCATCAAAAGCCACTTTTCGGAAATTACAGCGAGAGAAATATGTCCGCTACAGTGATTTACCGGTTGAAACGAAAGATGGCAGGGCAATCTCCGTGGAATTTATCAGTAATGTATATCTAGTTAATCATAATAAAGTAATTCAATGCAATGTTCGTGATATTACAGAGCGGAAACTTTTTTCGGAGGCTTTACAAAAAGCAAACAGCGAATTGGAACAGCGTGTAGAGGAGCGGACCGCCGAACTCAGAACTGCTATCCAGCAGCTGGAACGGGAGATTGAAGAACGGACTCGGGCAGAAAAATCCCTCAGCAAAGCTTTTTCTGAAATCAAACAATTGAAGGACCAGCTTGAGACTGAAAATGTTTACCTTCGCCAAGAGATCAAAATGAAGCATCGATTTGGCAATATTATAGGTAAAAGCGATGGTCTCAAATATGTTCTCTATCGGGCTGAACAGGTTGCTCCGACAAATACAACGGTTCTCATACT
>CAYODW010000002.1:0-86038 GCA_964402865.1 uncultured Desulfonema sp.
ATGGTTCAAGAAAAGTCCAGTCTCCTGTTATAATAAAGCCGCGTTGCCCGGTTTCAGCATCCTTTATCAAGGAAATCAGATTTTCAAACTCGTAGATAATTATGAGCGTTTTTTCAACATTTGCCCTGCTCTCAATATGCCTCTTGGTATTCCAGTACGAAACTGCGTTGATCGACAAAAAAATAACCAGTGACAGGATCAATCCTATAACAAATATCTTTTCTCTTACATTCAAATTCATGAACGTGTGTTCCAATTAATTCCGGCTTTTAACCTCAGGATGAATCCCATTGTAAACTTTGTCGGTCACTTTCAGAAACGCTGGTGGAATTATATACCCTATGATTTCAGCAGTCTTAATATTTACCGCAATTGTTTTAGGATCCATAAAAATCTGATTCAGTTCCCTTGGTTTGGCTCCGTTGAATATCCGGGCCATAATCTCTGCATGGTACTTTCCTACTGTTACAAACATGTCTCTGGAGATACTCAACAACACCCCTTTCTCAACTTCTTCGGGACCACGCTGGGAAAAGGTAGGAATCTTGTACTTTAATAACGGCCCCAAAATTTCAGGCATGTACTCGGGTACATTGCCCCTGTAAACTGTAATATAAACAGCGTCAACCTTGGGTGCCAATTGCTCATGACAAAGAATTACCGCTTTTACGGACTCCTTTTCCTCAACACCGGAAAATGGAGCTTCACATTTGACAATTTCAAACTCTCTTTCTCTGGCAACTTTCTCCACATCGGCTATAGCAGAATATGACCGGCCTTCCACCGAATTTTCATAAACAATTCCTAGCTTTTTGAAGTTAAACATATTATGAAACAGCTTGATCTGATTAATATACCTTGTGGGGTCACACTTTGCATGGACATGGTCATAACCGGAATCCTCGGCACTTCTGACAATGTTTGATTGAACCGGATCGCTTACAGATACCACCATGGTTGGGACTGAGTGATTATTGCTAGCCAGGTCCTGTCCCGCCCAGGTTCCCATGGCAATCATAAAATCAATATTTCCAGCTCTTAGTCTTTTCACAGCATTTTCAAAATTTTTTACCCGCACCTTCTTATCCCAGTTAGCAGACCAATAGGCATCCGGAACGAATTGGATATAATTGCTTTTTGCTTTAGAAAGCTCGTCCCATACCGCTCTTGAATCTGTCGGATTCTTTGTTACATCAATAGTTACAGGCTCCATCCAGCCAAGTTCATTGAGGCCCTTTACCAGGGTTATCAAGTTGGCCGGATAATTAATATAAGGCCCGCCCTCATAATATCCTATCCGCCATTTCTTACCATTATTTAATAAAGGAGTTGTCTTATATTTACTATCCTTTGCAATAACGCTTAAAGGTGTAATTAAGAGCAAAATAACCGTTAATAATAAAATAAAACTAATGACCTTTTGCATATCAAGTCTCCAAGCAATTCTCTGCGAAGCCTATATAGCGATTGTCGGAATAATGTTCCGATTGGATCTCGTTACCAATTGTTTATTATTTATAATTATTTCATACTGGTATATTTATACAATAATTTATTTCGATTTCTCAGTCCGGTCCTGTTCATAGAAAGGCACAATTACCGTCATTTTCTTAAAGGGAATGGGAACCTAATCTTTCTGCGCGAGAGAGTAATCTGCCAGAATACTTCCCCTCCAGTAAGAATTCGAAGGGGTGGAAAAATATGCCTTGAAAATCTTAAGGCTTTTGTTTCTCAGTATGCCGGAAATTACAGATATTTTTCTATCCCTGTATAATGGCGGGAGGGTATTCAGATCAATTTTTGTTCCACCTCCCATCACATCTTCATATGCAAATACTATCTTTCCTATACCGGAGAGAAGTACCGCTCCAAAACACATGAGGCACGGCTCCATTGTACTGTAAAGAGTCATCCCGCTTCGGTCTATATCACTATTAATGCCTGTATAAGAAAGATTCCTTAAAGCAATGATCTCGGCATGATCTGTTTCATTTACAACTCCGGCAATAGTACCCTTCCTCGATCCTGATGCAATAATCTTTTTTTCAAAAACAATAACGCAACCGACCGGAAATTCGCCTTCCTTAAGGGCAATTCCTGCCAGCCCAAGCGCTTCATTCATAAAATGTTCTTGAATCATTTTAAAATTCCTCCCTATGGATCGATTCTGCATATTGTTTCATCGCAGGGACAGCTCCCGTCAACTTCATAGGCATATAGAATCCTTGATTCGGCTTCCGCTCTGTTTTCCTGAATTTCGCCAAAAATAAATTTTTTCGACAGATTCAAAAGTTCCGGCTTTGTGGGAATAGCATAGAGTCCGTTTGAAATTACTTTACCCGTTGACCCGTCAAGGATGTCCGCATCCTCTCCGTTTGTAACAACTACAACCGGGATCTGATAAGGAGCAACGAGTCTTGATGCTGATAAGGCCGGACGATGGCGTGTAATTATTGAGCCGGGTCCATATTTTATTATAATGCAGATCCGGTTTCCCATGGAAATAAGAAAATCGACACTGATTATCGCTTTTTTTTCTCCGGCTCTAACTAAAAGTGCATGGCGCGGTTTTATATCCAGCTTATCGTATAATTTCTTATTAACAAGGAGACGGGCAATATTTTGCCTGTACCGCTCGTCGTGGGTATCTTCAATTATCTCTCCGGTAATGTAATCGGTTGTTTTCCCAAGAATTAAATGATGCCCGTCCATTATCTCCCAATCAGATTATCTCAAATTTTTCTTTACAATCAGAGATACATGTTGATAATCCATATGCAAAGCGATTAGTTTTGAACTATCATTAATACAGGATATGAGGTTATGTCAATTCGTGAAGATTTTGAAAAACGTGAAGAAGGTTTCATGTCGCCTTTCGGATGTCTCAGCTCAAGATCGATAGGACGCGAGAGAAAGGAAGAGCCCTGTCCGATACGAACCGCGTTTCAGAGGGACAGGGACAGGATCGTATATTGCAACGCTTTCAGGCGGTTAAAGCACAAAACGCAGGTCTTTTTATCCCCTCTTGGAGATCACTACCGGACTCGTCTTTCGCACACCCTTGAGGTGGCGGAAATAGCAAGAACTATTGCCAGAGCCATGAGGCTTAATGAAGATCTTACCGAAGCAATAGCCCTGGGGCATGATCTTGGACATACACCATTCGGGCACGGCGGAGAAACAGCATTAAAGGAGATATATTCACCCGATTTTTCTCACAATGAGCAGAGTCTTCGTATTGTCGAGATTCTTGAAAATAAAGGAAAGGGGCTCAACCTGACCTTTGAGGTCCGGGACGGCATACTCAAGCATTCCAAAGGATATGGTAAAATTATTCCGGATAATCCCAATGAACTCGCTTGCACAGTCGAAGGTCAGGTTGTCCGTGTTGCCGATATAATGGCTTATCTTAACCATGATCTTGACGATGCAATCAGAAGCGGTGTAGTAAGCGCAGCCCAGATTCCCGAATCCTGCTCGAAGACTCTCGGGATCACACATTCAGAGCGCGCAACAACTATGATCAAAGATCTTGTATTTTCAAGCAGGGTAACCGACGGAAAGCTCTGCCTGCAAATGAGTGATGACATATACAGCGCAATGACAAAACTCAGAGAATTTCTTTATGATAATGTTTATCGCTCTCCTAAAGTGCATAATGAATTTGTGAAGGCAAAGAAAATACTTTCAGAGCTGTATATATATTTATTAAAAGATACTCAGTTATTTAACAGAGAGCTGTCAAACATGGAGATGGCCTCATGCTTCACGGAAACAGATCATGGCGAAGAGGCTTATGAGAGGATTGTCTGCGATTTTATTGCAAGCATGACGGACCGCTATGCCCTCGATTTATATTCAAAAATCTTTTTTCCTTCCCCGGTTTTTTAATGAGATGAAATGACAATAGAAAGAATAAGAACCCGGAAAGAAAAATACATTCCTTTTCTGGATCGTCTTGCCGCTATCTATACAAAAATGGATGCCGGATACAATGAAGCGTCGGATTATTACGGGTTTTGCTGCGGGGGATGCGAAGATAACTGTTGCTTTACCAGATTTTATCACCACACCTTTATAGAATATCTTTATATACTCGAAGGTCTTAAAACACTGGCAAATGGAAACAAAACCGAAATCAGAGAAAAAGCTCGTCTGGTTTGCAGGCAAACTGCTGAGCTGGAAAGATCCGGGCTGCCTGTCCGCCTGCTGTGTCCCCTTAACTATGAAGGTCTTTGCGCCCTATATTCATACCGGCCCATGATCTGCAGGCTGCATGGAATACCTCATGAATTAACCATACCGGGAAAAGAGAGAGTGCTCAGCCCGGGGTGCGGAGAATTCATGACCCGTTGCGGAGAAAAAGAGTATGTAATTTTTGACCGGACGTCTTTTTATGCTGAAATGGCCGGTCTTGAAAAGGAATTTAAAACGGCTTTCGGCATTTCAGAAAGGATTAAGCTGACGGTTGCCGGGATGCTCGCTCCTTAAAATTCGGAACAGCAGTTGTCAGAAATTAGAATACCGAATATAGTACATGAACTTCGAAGTACTATATTCGATGTACGATATCCCATGTATGAACCGAATATATTTATGACATTCACTATAAACAAAAGGAGCCTTTTGTTTTGAAAAAGCAAATAATAAGAGCGGGATTAGTTGTCAAAGAAGATTCCAAAGCTAAAATCAAGGCTGATGAACTTGAAAAATGGCTGCGAAATAAAAGCATTGATGTTGTAAGAAAAGAATATCTGCCTCCCGAACGGCTGCTTTCCGGCAGTAAGAAAACAAAAGCTCCGTCTGACCTCTTTTGTATTTTTGTGCTGGGAGGTGACGGAACTTTTCTTACCGCAGTCCGATGGATAGGAGATCAGAATATTCCTGTTCTCGGCGTAAAATTCGGAGAGGTCGGATTTCTTGCCGAGACATCTGAAGATAATCTTTTTTCAGCGGCAGAAGCCGTATTAAACAAATCTTTTTTAACAAGCCCCAGAATGCGTCTTCTGGTGAATGTTTCAAGAAACGGAAAAGAGATCATTAATGAAACGGTTTTAAATGATGTTGTTATTAACAAAGGGACACTTGCAAGGCTGGCACACATAGAAACATATATTAACGACCACTATCTCACAACATACAGGGCCGACGGCCTTATTGTTTCAACTCCCACCGGTTCAACAGCCTATTCGCTGGCTGCCGGCGGTCCGGTTATCCATCCGTCTGTTCCGGCTATTATAATGACACCGATATGTCCTTTCACATTAACTAACCGGCCGCTGATAATTCCAGATACATCCGTTATTAAAATCAGGCTGGAAAAAAGATCATCTCATATCATGCTTACATTTGACGGACAGCAGGGCATTGAAATCAGCAGCAGGGATACTATAGTTGTTCAAAAAGCGCTTAAGCCTGTCAACATGATAATTGTTCCGGGGCAGGATTATTATGACGTGCTGAAAACGAAGTTAAGATGGAGCGGCGGCAGGGTATGAGGGCCAACGACTCACTCATTCGGATTGATAATGACTTTTAGCGATTCTTTACCCTCCACCACCAACTGAAAACCTTTTTCGATTTCCGGCAGCAGGAGCTTGTGGGTAATCAATTCGTCGGTCCTGATGTCGCCTGATGCTATCAGATGAATCGCCTCCTTTATATCAGGAGGTCCGCAATAGTAGGAAGTAAGAATCCGAATTTCTTTAGTCCAGAAATCGTTGATCGGAACTGTTACCGTTTGGGCGGGACTCGGTACCGCGAAAAAAACAATTGCGCCTCCTTTATCCACACACTTCCATGCCTGCTCCACCGCCGATATGGCGGAAGTACATAACATCACGACATCGGCTGATTGGCCGATGTCGAAACCCGGCCGTTCAGAAATGTTATGGGTAACAAGGACGGTTGTATCTGCGCCGGCCTTCAGGGCAAATTCCAATCGCTTTGAATCTATATCCGTTGCAAGGACTCCGGCACCAATATCTTTTGCAAGTTTTATATGAAGTATCCCGGACATACCGCATCCGAGCACCATGATTGTATGGCCTTTTTTCAAACCTGCCATTCTCTGAGCCCTGATAACACAGGCAAGCGGCTCTATAAATGTGCTCTGATCATATGTCACGTTTTCAGGTAACAGCCATGAACCGTTTTCTATCAAGATCTCAGGCACCAGGATATATTCGGCAAATCCGCCGGGAAGTCTTTCTTTGACCTCAGAGCATTGTGGATAGTGCTCATTTACACAATAATGGCATTTCATACAGGGGACTTTGGGTGTAATAAATACCCTGTCGCCCGGTTTAAATTTTGTTACGGATTCCCCGACTTCCACCACCTGCGCGCCGATTTCATGTCCTTGCACCAGCGGGGCTCTGGGAAGCCGATACCATTCTACAACATCACTCCCGCAGATGCCGCAGGCTATTACTTTGACCAGCATCTCTTTGGGACCGGGGCTGGGTGTCGGCACTTCCTCTATTCTAATATCCCGATTATTATACCATCTGGCAACTTTCATTAGAGCTTCTAACTATATTGAATATCATAAAAATGTTGGGTGTGACATATCGGGTATGGGTACGCATGCAATCCGCATGAATCAGACCATACCCTTCGTCAACGGCGGCATATCCTCATCCATTGTATCCGGACAGCCCCATGGATAGATGGTCACGAAGCCGTTTACAGTCTCCGCCTGTACAATCTTTTGTAGTCTGCAGGGGACGTCCTCGAAGGCTCATAATAAATTTCATGCGGTATGAATGCGTACCCATACCTGACATGCCAATAACAGGTTACGCAAACCTCATGTAATGAGCACACTCGTTTGCAGAACGCCCATAAATTATTTCTGATTTTTTAGCGTATTGTAAAGATCAAAAGCTTTTTTTGGAATCTCGTTTTCATGGACTACCGCCTTAACCGCCTGGATCATGGCGATTGGTGACTCGGTCTGGAAAATGTTACGACCCATGTCAACACCGCTGGCGCCCTGCTGGACGGCATTGTAGGCCATGGTCAGAGCATCCAGTTCCGGTATTTTCTTGCCGCCGGCCATTACAATCGGCACCGAGCAGGAAGCACAGACGGTTTCAAAGTCTTTTTCCACATAGTAAGTTTTAATATAATGAGCGCCCAGTTCTGAACAAATACGGGTGGCCAGCCTGAAGTAACGGGCATCGCGGGCCATCTCTTTGCCTACTGCTGTGACGGCAAGGGTCGGAATTCCATAGCGGGTACCGATATCCACCATCTTTGTCATGTTTATAATCGATTGTCTTTCATACTCACCGCCGATGAACACCTGAACGGCCATGGCAGAGACATTCAAACGGATCGAATCTTCGATATCCACGGCAATTTCTTCGTTTGAGAGTTCCTTAAGGATGCTGGTTCCACCCGACACGCGCAGAACGATCGGTTTTTGGGTAGAAGGCGGGACGATGCTTCTGAGGATACCACGTGTGAGCATTAACGTATCTGCGTAAGGCACGATAGGAAGAATATTGACGTCAATCCGCTCAAGTCCGGTTGTGGGGCCTTGAAAATATCCGTGATCGATGGCCAGCATAACCGTTCGGCCGGATTCCGGGTTAAAGATTCTGGCCAGTCTGTTTTTCATCCCCCAATCCAGTGAGTTTGATCCCTTCAGAAAAAACCCATCTGTTTTTTGAGGTATATCAGTGTGATACTGTTTTGCCTCTTTCATTTCGTCCGCGTCAGGCATTTTATTTTCCTTTTATTATAAGGATGCTTCAGTAGCGGTAGTATTCAGGTTTAAAGGGCCCTTTAACCGAAAGTCCGAGATAATCGGCCTGATCTTTTGTGAGTTTTGTAAGCCTGGCATTTAGCCTCGGAAGATGAAGACGGGCGACTTCTTCATCAAGAGCCTTCGGGAGAGTATAAACTTTCTTTTCAAATTTCTTTGTTGCAAGTTCGATCTGGGCAAGGCACTGGTTCGTGAAGCTGCTGCTCATGACGAAACTCGGGTGCCCCGTGGCGCACCCTAAGTTAACGAGCCTTCCTTCAGCAAGCAGAATTATCGAACGGCCTGATTTCAGTATCCATTTGTCAACCTGAGGTTTGATGGGTATTTTCTTGCATTTCGGAGTATTAATAAGATAGCTGGTCTGAATCTCGCTGTCAAAGTGGCCTATGTTGCAGATAATGGCTTCATCTTTCATCATTTCCATATGCCCGCCTGTTATGACATCACAGCAGCCCGTTGCGGTGACAAAGATATCAGCGGCTGGCGCCGCCTCTTCCATAGTCATAACTTCATATCCTTCCATGGCAGCCTGAAGAGCGCATATCGGATCAATTTCCGTAACAGCTACACGGGCGCCAAAGCCTCGCATTGACTGTGCGCATCCTTTTCCGACATCGCCATATCCGCAGATTACTACCATTTTACCGGCAATCATGACATCCGTTGCGCGTTTAATACCATCAGCAAGGGATTCCCTGCATCCGTAAAGATTATCGAATTTGGATTTGGTAACCGAATCATTCACATTGAATGCGGGAAAGAGGAGATCGCCGGTTTTCGCAAGATGATACAGCCTGTGAACACCGGTAGTGGTTTCTTCTGAAACACCCCTTATTCCGGATGCTCTTTTCGTCCAGAATTCCGGATCTCTTTCATAGCTGTCTTTCAGGCGCGCGATAAGGCACTTCATGTCCGGGCCGGAGTATTCTTTTTCAAGTAAAGAGGGATCTTTTTCGACCATGACTCCCTGGTGAACGTAAAGGGTTGCATCTCCGCCGTCATCAACAATAAGGTCAGGTCCTGTTCCGTCCGGCCAGATAAGGGCCTGTTCGGTGCACCACCAGAATTCTTCAAGAGATTCGCCTTTCCATGCAAAAACTGCGGCAGAACCTTTTTGCGCAATTGCCGCTGCAGCGTGGTCCTGCGTTGAAAAAATGTTGCATGTCGCCCACCGGATATCTGCTCCGAGAGCTTCGAGGGTATCAATAAGCATGGCGGTCTGAATGGTCATGTGAAGACTTCCCATGACTTTCATCCCTTTTAGAGGTTTTTTTCGACCGTATTTTTCACGGATTGCCATAAGTCCCGGCATTTCCTTTTCGGACAATTCCATCTCTTTAATGCCGAAATCGGCAAGTGAAATATCTGCTATTTTATAAGGAAGCGAAAGATCAAGCTCCAGAAAATTCTTTGGTTTTCTCTTTTTAAACGGAACAAGCATTTTATACTCCTGTTTTATAATCCTGCCTTATCTCTTAAAATATCAACCATGTTCATTTTTTCCCATGTAAATTCGGGTTCATTTCGTCCAAAATGGCCGTACGCTGCTGTTTTCTTGTATATCGGCCTTAGCAGGTCGAGATATTCAATAATCGCGGCGGGCCTCAGATCAAAAACTTCGTTTATTATTTCCTTTACCCGCTGTTTTGGAATTACCCCGGTTCCTTTCATATCAATCATTATCGATACCGGCTTTGCGACACCGATAACGTAAGCAACCTGTATTTCGCATCTTTTCGCAATCCCCGATGCAACAATGTTTTTCGCGATATGCCGCCCCATGTAAGAAGCACTCCTGTCAACCTTTGACGGGTCTTTTCCGGAAAAGCAACCGCCTCCATGACTTCCCTGTCCGCCATAGGTATCTACTATGATTTTCCGGCCTGTAAGACCGCAATCGGCCATCGGGCCGCCAATGACAAAACGCCCGGTTGCATTAATGTAATATCTCGTATCCCCGTCGATCATATCTTTCGGAATGACTTTTTTTATTACCTCTTCGATTATGGCCTCCCTTAGTTCTTCGTGACTGACGTCGGGTTTATGCTGTGCTGCAACCACTATTGCATCAACCCGTTTTGGGGTGCCGTTTAAATATTCGATTGTTACCTGGGTTTTTCCGTCCGGTCTTAAAAAATCAAGGGCTCCGTGCTTTCTCACATATGCAAGACGCTGGCAAAGCTTGTGGGCATACATAATGGGCATTGGCATCAATTCCGGGGTTTCATCAGAAGCATAGCCGAACATAAGCCCCTGATCTCCTGCACCCTGTTCCAGGAATAGACCCTGGCCAATATTTACGCCCTGGGCGATATCCGGCGACTGATGGTCAATGCTCGTTATAACCGAACAGGTTTTCCAGTCAAAACCCATCTGGGAAGAAGAATATCCGATTTCGCGTATTGTATCCCTGACTATCTGGGGCATGTCGACATAACATTCCGTTGTTATTTCTCCGGCAATAAATGCAAGACCGGTTGTAACGAGTGTTTCACATGCTACCCTGCAGTTTTTGTCCTGTGCCATTATTGCATCGAGTATGGAATCGGATATGCAGTCTGCTACCTTGTCAGGATGTCCCTCAGTTACCGATTCGGATGTAAAAAAGAATTGTTCATCACTCATCAATCGTCTCCTTTTTATATAGCGGCATTAATATTCACAGCATTTTTTATATGCCCTGAAGCCGCTACAGGTTTAATATCATATGTAACTCATCAGGTTATTTAGGCTGTAGGGTTTTAGGAATAACTCCTAAAATATAACAGCCAACTGGTTTCAGCCTTCAGACTATAGGCTTTAGGCTATCCACCTGAGCAGTTAATATTATGTTGTCAATAAGTCTTGTTTTTCCGACCTTGACGGCGAGAGCCATAAGGGCCGGTCTGTCAATTATTTCCATATCACAAAGATTTTCAGGATCACAGATTTTTATGTAATCTATTTCCGTATCAGGATATGATCTTATAATGGCTGTTGCCTCATTAATTATCTTTGATGAAATCTTTTCTCCGGTTTTAAGAATTTCACGGGCTCTTGTTAAAGATCTGTACAAAGATAAAGCATGAATTCTTTGTTCAGGATTAAGATAGCTGTTCCGTGAACTCATTGCAAGGCCGTCCTTTTCTCTTACAATTGGGGCGCCGACTATTTCAATGTCGAAATTAAGATCCTTAACCATTTGTTTGATAACAAGGAGCTGCTGATAATCTTTTTTTCCGAAAACAGCATAATGGGGTTTCACAATATTAAAGAGCTTTGAAACTACGGAAGTAATACCCCTGAAAAAAACAGGCCTTGACAGGCCACAAAGATGGTTCGGAAGATTTTTCAGTTCCACATAGGTTTGAAATCCGCCGGGATATATCTCTTTTTCGTTTGGAAGAAAGACAATATCAACCCCTTCTTTTTTTAACAGGTTCAAATCTCTTTCTATATTTCTTGGATATGATGCAAGATCTTCATTCGGACCAAACTGAGCAGGATTTACGAATATACTTGCAACTACAATATCAGCTATCTCCCGGCCTTTTTTCATTAGAGAAAGATGCCCTTCATGCAGAAAACCCATTGTGGGAACAAATGCGATAGACCTTCCCTCTTTCCGCATCAGGTCGGAAAACTTTTGCATCTCTTTAACTTTATTGATTATTTCTATGATGTTAGCCCTTCCTTAAAAGAGAAATGATAAACTCTTCAAGGTATCTTTAGCAGATACCGGGTTCATCTTTTTACGGAGAGGTATAATAAGCCTGTGGGTAATAAATGTCAATAAAAGCAGGGGATTTATTTAGGGATTAGTGGCTATCAGGGTAAAGATTTATTTCTGCGCCCCTCCCTTGGTAGGCTTTCGAAATAAGCCCTTAGTTCCTTAAAGCGCTCGACGCCTAAAATAGCTCTTGTCTGAATCAAAAATTGAAGTCTTTCATCTGCAAGCGCCGACCTGGCATTTTCGAGCTTCTTGAACTGTTCTTTAATAGCACCGTCATTTGAACTTTTGTTTTCCAGAAGAGTGCTTAACTCAAAACGCTCTTTTTCAACAATGCTCTTTAATTCAATCATTTTCCGTCCGCTTTCGACAAGAAGCTCGTCAAGCTTCTGTCTCTCGTTTTCATTCAGATTCAGTTGTTTTGATATTTCAGGATCACGCCACCAGTTTCTCCTAAGCCTTTCTCCTCCCATGGCGTTTGCGGTTAACGCTGCAATAATAATTAATATTACCGGGAATATTTTTTTTTTCAGCATGATATGGATCCTTTCATTTTTATGCATGACAAAACTTCATCATCAACTGAAGGAACAACAAAATCGATAAAATCCTCATCGTAATCCGTATTATCTTCGTCCGAAATAAAAAGATATTTTGCAGGAAGTGGGTTTTCAATGAGAATATTAACTTGGGTCATTAAAATATCTTCATAATAAAGCGCTGAATTTGTAATATCTGTTTTATTATCTTTATTATCAAATATAAGCTTCATTGAGTCGGAATGCATTGTAATAACAAAAAAAAGGATTGTGATTGCTGCTGCAAAAGAGGTACCCCAGCCAAAAAGAGAATTTTTAACGGTTTTTTCATACAAAATCATGCGTCTTTTTGGTAGAGGGACAAAACTTTCGGCAGTTTGTCCTAGTAATTTCAGATCATTTTGAAAGCTCTCTACCGCTGTCCGGCACTCTGGACAATCAGACAAATGTTCATTTTCCGAAGACAAAAGCTGTGATTCGTCAATAATTGCTTTATATATCTGTTCTTCATTGAGATGAGAGCCGTTGTTTTTATTCAAGGCATACTCTCCTTTAAAAGCTCTTTAACAGAACTGTCATCTTTAATTTTTTTTAGAGCCCGGTAAAGATGGGTCTTGACTGTGCTTTCATTTTTTTTAAGAGCCATTGATATTTCCTTTATCCCAAGCTGATCAATGAATCTCAATAAAAAGACTTCTTTTTCAAGATATGACAACCTGTTTAGAATAGCTTCAAACTGTTTCCAGAAATTTTGCCGTATTACGCTTTCAAGCGGTCCGGATTCAGATCTGGTTTCATACTCATTTTCCTGTTCACTTCCCGTCCTATTATCGAAGAGCACTCCAAATAAAGATGTAAACCGCTTTTTACGCTGAAAATCTTTCACTTTATTAACAGCTATTGAAAAAAGCCAGCTCTTAAATAAAGAAAAATCCTTTAAACTCTTTATGTTTTTAAAAACCTGTGTAAAAATATCCTGTGTAACATCTTCGGCATCCATGCCTGACCGGATGCGGTAATAAACCATTTTGAAAATATTATTATAATAAATATCAACAAGCTGATCAAAAGCATTGAGGTTTCCGGCAACCGCCATTTCTGCCAGTATAACTGTTTGAGACTTGCGATCCTGGCCGGAGTTCGGGTATTTTTTCTGATGCGCTAAAAGCATGCTTTATAATACCCATTACCCCGCCGGATGTCCATAATTTCCATCCTGAAATGGCTCTTTTGTCCGATCGTAGTGTCAATCTGCGGGATTTCTTGTGCGACATACAAAATGTATGTCTTAAGCGCAATCCCTTGATTTCCTCGCGCTTGCCCAAAATTGCCGATTTCAGGATTGGAAATTTAAATTAAAGTCATCTACCTCAAAGAATGAAACAGTATATGCATCCCCGGAAACACCAGCGGGGGAGGCGGAAACGGCGGCAGAATAAGCGGCACTAATACCGTGGATCTTTTAAACGAGATTTCTTCATAATCATAATTGTGCCTGTCGCGTCTCTCTGCTCTGTTGTGATTAAAGCGGTGAATATGCCTGCTCGCAAGATCCTGCCTTCGTTCGAGCATGATGCGTTCTCTTTCGGACATGTGTCCGTCACGCAGGGCTCTTTCTCTCAGCTCACATATATTATCCTGTTCATTTCTTAAAATGCGGGCCTCCCTCCGGGTTATTTCATCATTTGCGATTCCGGCCTCTATTCTATTCTCTTGCCGCGAATATCTTTTTTCAAATCTTCCTGCATGAGATATATCCGCCGTCAAAAAAACAATCACCATCAGCGCTACAATAAATAAAAACAGATTTTTCATATGCCCTCCTTGGTTCGCATATCGAATATCGGTTTCAGATATTCTTTGGTTTATCTGCCAATATCCAAACAAATTGATGGCTTCGATCAGAAAATTATTTTGGCAGCTTTTTAACTCCTATAGACGAACGGAGGACTTAAATTGTTTACTTGTTCCAGGAAAAAAGTGCGGCTCCGACGGCAATGGAAATTGCGGTCATGAAAACGAGAACGGCAAGTTCAGGGGTTACATCAGCAAGTTTTGCGCCGTCATTCATAACCTTCCGGACAGCTGAGAGCATGTGGGTCAATGGGAAGAGCTTGGCAATTAATTTTACCCAGCGGGGTGAACCTTCAAGAGAAAACCAGACTTCCGATAAAAACATCATGGGCCATGTTATGAAGTTTACAACACCGCTTGTAAATTCCTCACTTGTTCCCCTTGCCGCAATTACAAGTCCATATGCACTAAGGCATACGCTTCCCGTAAGGAAGATCAGGAAAAGGTCAAAATAAGAGCCCTCAACCTTGAATGTAAAAAAGAGACTGCATCCTATCCAGACAGCGGCAAGGGTAAACATCAGTATAAATATTCGTGAAAGAATCTGGGCGGACAGATATTCGAAAGCGGTGAGGGGTGTTGCATTAAGGCGCTTCAGCACGCCTGTTTTACGGTAACGAACCACCACGTATCCGACTCCCCACAGGGCGCTGAACATCATGTTCATTGCAAGAATACCAGGAAAAAGCCAGTCGATATATCTTATTTCACTTCCCTTGATTTCCATTTTTTCAGCAATGTTTTTGTTTTCCGGAAACAGGCTTGCCTTAAACAGTTTTTCAACTATATATCCTTTTGGAGATGTGCTACTTACCCAGTATTCATGGGATGGTGAACCGGCTTTTACAAGAAAGTCTATTTTGTGATGTTTCAGCCTTTCGGCTCCGTCTTCAAAAGACTTGAAACCGATAAATTTGATAAGCTGGGTCTCCTTAAAACCTGAAGGAAGATCAATATCATTCATGGATACTATTTCGGATTGTGACGGAAAAACACCGACTTTATATTCGGAATAATCTTTTCCGCCGAAAATGATTCCAAAACCTGCTACTATTAAAAAGGGAAAAAGAAAGTTCCATCCGAGAGCAGACCGGTCTCTGAAAAATTCGAGGTTCCTGGCATGAAGCATTGCCCAAAGTCTTTTAAAGCTCATATCTATTCTCTAAGTTGCTTTCCGGTTAAATTTAAAAATACATTTTCAAGATTTGGAGAACGGACTATCATTTCTGTTAAATCGGCATGTTCGGACAGCAGTATGTTAAGGCACGAATTTATGTCATTTGTTCTTATTTCAATCCTGCCGTTTATCTCCCGGAAGCGAAAAGGAAGCGAAGAAAGAGGGCTTTTTATGCTGGTTCTCGGAAGAATTACGGTAACACCTTCGCAATGCTCTTTTATCAGCTGACCGGGAGTTCCACCGGCTATTATTCTGCCATTATCCATTATTGCTATTTCATCACACAGGCGCTCTGCCTCTTCCATGTAATGTGTTGTCAGGATGATTGTATTCCCTCTTTCTTTAATTTTTTGAACAATGCTCCAAAGATTCCGTCTGGCCTGGGGGTCTAACCCTGTTGAAGGCTCATCTAAAAACATAAGCTCGGGCTTATTGATCATGGCAAGAGCAAGCATAAGCCGTTGCTTCTGGCCTCCCGATATCCTGTCATTAAGTCGTTTCTGAATATCTCTTAAATTGCAGATATCGATAATTTCCTCCAGATCCGCAGGATCGCTGTAAAGATTTTTGAATGTATTCAAGGTCTCGCGAATAGTTAAGGATGACAGAAGAGAGGTCTGCTGAAACTGGATTCCGACTTCCTGTTTAAATAATGATGATCTTGGTTTACCTTTATAAAGGATTTCACCTGAGGTCGGAGGAATGATATCTTCAATCATTTCTATTGTTGTGGTTTTTCCTGCCCCGTTTGGACCTATAAGTCCGAAGCAGATTCCCTGGCGGATTGAAAAACTGATGTCATCAACCGCGACAATTTCTTTGTATTTTTTAACAAGATTTTTAATCTCAAGCAAATAATCCATAACACCGGCTTTTATAAAAAGTCATGATTCAGTCGGCAAAGTAAAAAGCTCAGTATGCAACACAGCAGAATGACTTTTTACGAAGCCGACAGAGTTTAGAGAAAGCGGCTTTTGGTGTCAAGGAGAGAATGACAGATTGACGGCAATTTTTGCAGACATAGGGGATCAACCTTCTTTTGACCACTACATGGATTTGAAATTTTATCTTGAGGATAATTTCAATTGCCCGGTTGATCTTGTCCTGGATGATTCAGTCAAACCCGGGCTCAGGCAGATAATTAAACGCGAAGTGGCCTATGCATACAGATTATCGCCTTTATCTGGATGACATCCTGGATGCTATCCGGCAAATAATCTTCTACGTGGAAAATCAGGATGAAGATGCCTTTGCAACATACCGAAAAACTCGGGACGCCGTCATCAGAAACATGGAGATTATCGGCGAGGCAGCAGGATGTGTTATAAGAGGATCGGGTGTATAATGGCGATGTATCAATACCGATGATCGAAAACGGTTGCTGCCTTATCCGGTAAGCTCTGGAAAGCTGTCTTACAAGCCATGCACGCTCAGCACTCTCTGTTCTCAAGTCGTCCTTATGGGCATTCTTGAGCAAAACCCGTTGGAAAATATCCAAGACGCCTTCAAAAGGCCAGTTGTAGGAATTTGTTACACAAAACAAGCATTGACAACAGCTAAAACGATTGATGATTAACGATCGAAACATTCACTGAAGTTTATAAATCAGGCTGTCTTTCCCGAAGTTGATGATGAGCAGCGTATGTTAGTGGCGGATCTTCATGAAGCTGACAGCCCAACGACCCTGAACACTTCGCTGTCCTACGGGATCCGTCATCTGGATCTTCTCCCCGATGGGCTCTTGGGATACAGGAGCGGTCATCGCCACTTTGTCGTGAGACCGGTTGTCACCTGAGATGTAGCTAAAGAGCCTTTTGAATGCCCTGTTTCCGACTTCTTCAAGATCTCCATCCATGATGGTTTCGGCAAGGATGTGGGGGGAATAATCGTGGATCTCGAAATTATTTTTTTTCAATATGCTGTATTTAGACTCTTCGATCGCCATGGCATCCATCGCTCCAAAGATTATAACCGGCGCGGTAAGTATAATACGTATTGAGTGTTTCATGATCAACACCGCTATCAAATATAATCAATCCGTCCTGAATAACATATCAAAGAAGCCGCCTCGCCAGGTGTCCGACAATAAAGCCGAAAATTCCGCAGGCGATCATGCCCCAAAGCATATCTACAATCGTCATTGAAAGGGACCAATCTTTCAAGAGAGCGTAATTAGTTAGATCATAAGCCCCGTAAACAACGAGACCAAACAGGGCACCCCAGAGAACTCCCTCGAAACCGGATCCTGTTCTTGGAATTCTCGGCAGAACGAAAAGAATCAAACCAAGGACGATGAGCATCCAAACAAGGATGCTGACGGGAATATTCGGACTCATGCTTTCACCCGTCATCCTGGACAAGGGTCCCAATTGCGACCGGTAAAAATTCTTCATGATCCCTGCAATCCAGATTAGATCAACAGCAATGAAAATCAACAGGCTGATGACATAGAGCTTTACATAGGTGAGAATCTGCATAAAACGTCCTTGTTCTGAAGTGAATCCAAATAAGATTGACCAGCTGAATTGATATAATATTGGTTCAATAAATAGGTCTTTTTGTCTCATGCGTCAACATGATCACTGACACATTATCACTATCATGTGTCAAGCAAGATTTATTGACAACCAAGAATGTCGTTCCTATACTGCCAACAAGGCAATAACCAGAATATATGCTTGGGGTTTAGGAGATGGTGGACAGAATTATTATGGAGGTGGATGATGACGCTGAATGAATATTTCGATAACGCAAGAGGATACGGGTTTCTTGCAACGGCAGACAGTGCAGTGAAGGTGAAGTCATCCCGCCTGACAGAATGAACATTTCCCGTCGAAAAACGGCTCTTGTGGCCATGATCTTTTTGCTGGTTTTGCTGCTGACTTCCTGCCTCCTGCCCATCAGAACTTTCGATGAACTGAAGTGGCGGGAGCAAGTGGAGTCTGCAGACCCGGCACTTCTCTACGCCCCTCATCTGGAAGACGGCCGCTATTTCAATCCCTGGATGCCCATGCAGAAGGGCTTCAGTGCTTTTCTGCGCTGGCAGCTTTCTGACAAGACCCCCTATGATCCGGGGGAGGAAAAGGATGTTCCCGCCGTCTTATCAGATCTCCCTGAGCGGATACGGTCAACACCGGGCGATTTTATCGCCTGGATCGGTCATGCCACATTTCTGATCAGAATCAACGGAGAATACTGGATCACCGATCCGATGTTTTCGGAGCGGGCTCTGCTGCCGAAACGGAAAACCCCGCCAGGCCTCTCCCTCGATGAGTTTGCGGCCCTGCCCGGCAAGAAAAATGTGCTGATTTCCCACAGCCATTACGATCATCTGGATTCCGAAAGCATCAGGCGTCTCCCCGCTGACACGCGGGTCTATGTACCCTTAGGACTCAAGGCCCTGATGAATGATCTCGGAAAACAGGACGTGGTGGAAATGGACTGGTGGCAAACTGTTTCCTGCGGCGACCGCTGCCAGTTGGTCTGTATTCCCGCCCAACACTGGTCGCGGAGGATTACTCAAAACACAGATACCACCCTGTGGGCGAGTTTTCTGCTGGTGACCTCCGACCGGAAAATCTATTATGGCGGAGACAGCGGCTACTTTATCGGCTACCGGGAGATCGGACGCCGCTATCCCGGCATCGATTACGCCCTGCTGCCAGTCACCGCCTATGATCCGCGCTGGTTCATGCATTATGCCCATATGGATGCCCGGGAGGCCCTCGACGCCTTCCATGACCTGGGAGCCCGGTACTTCATACCGACCCAATGGGGAACCTTCCGTTTGGGAGATGAACCGATCTGGCATGCTCCTTCAGCATTGTACAAGGCTGCGCAATCTACCAAGACCGATCCTGCCCGGATGATCGTCATGAGTATCGGACAGCTTTTGCCTGTCGAGATTGAAACTCCCCGCCGCAATTAAAACCAGCTGTAAGGCTTTATCAATGTTATCCGTCTTCCGATTCGTTTTTCGCCCTTCTTAAAACCATCTGAATATCTCCCAGTACCCTCCTTTCAAATCCGGCTTCACAGCATGAGAGGTAATATATCCATTTTCGGATGAAGGCTTTATCAAATCCCATAGGGGCAATCCGGTCCGTCTGGCTGATGAACCGAAGCCGCCATTCCCTGAGAGTTCTGGCATAATTGACACCGATGTTTTCAAGATGCTCAACTATAAATTGCGTATGCCCGGAGATTGCCTGGCAGAGAACTGTCAATGAAGGCAGAAAGCCGCCGGGGAAAATATGCTTTTGTATCCAGTCCCGCTCTTTTCGATAATTCTCGTAACGGTGATCCGGTATTGTTATTGTCTGAAGTACGACACGCCCGTTTGGTTTCAGGAGATGGTCGCAGGTTTTAAAAAAAGTTCCAAAATATTGGTTTCCCACAGCCTCCAGCATTTCGATGGAGACAATCTTATCAAAAGCCCCATTAATATGTCGGTAATCTGCCAGCACTATTGTGACGAGGTCACTCAAGCCTGCTTTTAAAACCCGCGCACTGGCCATTTCATGCTGGGCTTTTGATATGGTAATGCCGGTCACCCTGCAACCGGTCTGTTTGGCTGCTTCAATTGCAAAGCTTCCCCAACCGCAGCCGATTTCAAGAACGTGATCTTCCTTTCTAATTTCAGCTTTTCTTATAATGGTGTGCAGCTTATTCTTTTGGGCTGTTTCCAGTGTATCGCTGTCGCTTTTAAAAATTCCGCAGGAATATGTCATGCTTTCATCTAAAAATGTTTGATAAAAATCATTTCCCAAATCATAGTGGTACTTAATATTTTTTTTACTCCCGAAGATGCTGTTCAGACGATTTCTGTCTGCAACCTTTTCCTTTATTCGTGAGAAAATAGCAGTCGTGAAATTTCCGTCAGTGAAGACTTCCCGGTTTTCAATAAAGACCTTAAAAACATCCACCAGGTTGGGTGTATCCCATTCATTTTCCATATAGGATTCCCCAAGTCCGATGTCTCCTTTTAAAATAACTCTTGAAAAAAAACGGTAATCCCGAATATGTACATAAGCATTTATATTGGAACTCACAGGGCCAAACCGGTCAGATTTTCCATCGGGAAAAGAGATCTCCAAAGACCCGATGTAAATTTTTTCGAACAGCTTCAGCAGTAAACCCATACAGATGCGCTGCATCCTGGTAGGAGGATTCTTACGAATCGTGTCGGGGCTGAGAGGTACGGGTTTATCATTAAACACCAATTTTTTTTTGAAATATAATTTCGCGGCCTCCCAATATATTCTGGGAATGCTAAGATGGGGAACAACGGGGTGCTTCAAAATTAGTTTAACTTGATTGAAAAAGTTAAACGGCACCGCCTCACCACGGAGTTCGGCGTCAAATACCTTCCGTTCATCTATAATTAGTTCTATTCGAATAGTAAGGAGATCGCTCAGGTCTGAAAAATAAAATTGATACTTCCCTTCAATTTTATTGAATGGGGAGACATGAAATGATTTTGCTGCCGAATATCTTAGAAATCCGTTTTCAAGAGAAGACCGGGGCTCCTTAAGAACGTAAAGATGTTTTTCCCCGTAGGTGTTGTTGATTTCCGTGACAATGCATACAATCTCACCGCTTTTTGAAAAACAATAATAGAAACTGACTGGATTAAATACATAGTTCAAATATCTTGCCGAAGTGATTAGTATTACCTTTGAAACAGGAGTTTTGAGTTGATTAAGCTCAAGCTGTTTAAGGAGTTTATCCTTGATGCTTATCCCGGATGGGTCCAGATAGTCCCTGTCCGATATTGTGGTAAGTCTTTTCCGGTTGTATCCGAACAGGGGATTCATCCGATCAATATCATGCAACTCATCCAGATCCAGCCCGTATACGTATAGGGGATACTCAAAACTATTGGGAGTCGGTTCATAACGGTTATGACTTACATGACCGATAAACAGCTTTGAGTTCATGGTTCTATCCCCAGCGCTTTGGCTGCCTGCATACCTGATTTTACGCCATCTTCGTGAAATCCATAACCAAAGTAACTTCCGCAAAAACAGGTTTGCCGCTGACCGTTCAACCCGGCTAAATCTTTTTGAGTATCAAAAGCGCCGGGGTCAAATACCGGATGCGTATACGAAATGCGACGGATCACCTTTGATTCCGGTATCTCTTCATCGGGATTAAGGGTTACAAAATAATCTCTTTTCGTTTTCAATTGCTGGAGTCGGTTCATGTAATAGGTTACAGTGATTGGAGAGTCGGTAGCCCCTTTTCTTTTTCGAGTGTAATTCCAGGAAGCCCACGCCCTTTTGCTGGGAGGCATAAATGACCGGTCGGTGTGAAGCCATGTGTCATTTTTTGAATATTTCCATGGTGAAAGAAGTGCTGTTTCTTCCGGCGATGGATCGTAGAGCATTGCAAGCGCTTCATCGGCATGAGTTGCAATTATAACGCGGTCGTAAGTTACCTTTCTTCCGTCAGCCAAGGTTAAAACAACCTCTTTATTCTCTCTTTTTATGTTTTTCACAGGTTGATTCGTTATGGCATGTCCATTAAACCGGGCCAGAAATGATTTTACATAGGTATGACTTCCGCCGGGGATAAAATGCCATGATGGATGATTACCTAAGGCCAAGAGCCCATGGTTTGAGTAAAACCGGGCAAATGTCTTCATCGGGAATTCCATCATTGCTGTATCCGGCGATGACCAGATCGCCGCTGCCATCGGGATAACAAACTGCTGAATCACCGCATCGCTGAAATTGAACTGTTTCAGAAACCGGCCAAGAGTAATATCCTCTAAACGCTTATTATCGTAATCCTCCTTTGTTTTTCGGATGAACCGGATTATTTCTGTTAAAAAATGTATATATTTAGGACGGATTATATTCCGGCGCTGAGCAAAAATGGCATTCATATTGCGGGTAGCATAGAACAATCCGGTTGTTTGGCAATAATAACTGAAGGACATGTCCGTCATTGCAATCGGAACATCAAGCGTTTCAAGAAATTTGATAAAATTGGGATAGGTTGCGCGATTGAGGACAATAAATCCGGTGTCCACCGGAGTCCCGGCATCCGGACCATCCGGGATTATGATTGTATTGGTGTGTCCACCCACATATTTGTTTTTTTCATAAAGAGTGACATCATGTTTTCTCTGCAGCAAGTGGGCAGCAACAATGCCCGACACACCTGCGCCTATGACAGCGATTTTATAACGTCCTGTATCATTCATATGATTCAATCCTAAGCAAAAATGCTTTAGTATCAAATGGTTACTATTTATAACTCGGTATCACTCATTTCCTTCTTTAACAAGGCCAGCTCCCTGATCATTAATTGCCGGGCCATCTCGGCGGTTTCCTCTACCGTAAGTTCAGCGAATGTTTCGTAGGGGATATCTTTCAACATTCTCGCCCGTATGCGATGAATTCCGTTTGTCCTCATCTTCAATTTCGGCAGTGCATTGCCGGTCCCGTTTATTACGATTGGAAGAATCGGAACTTTCGCATTTTTCGCCAGGATAAAAGCGCCCGGCTTGAAGCTCTTGATTTCACCGTCAACGGATCTTGTTCCTTCGGGGTAAAAAAACACTGAATTACCCTCGGCAAGCGTCTTCCCGGATACTGCCATCATCTTCGCCACGCCCTCTTTATCGCCGCGGACAAGCTTGATGTAGCGGTTGAGTGTCATGTTCCATCCGATAAAGGGAACTCTGAAAATTTCGATCTTTGATACGATTTTATAATATATGAAAAATCTGAAATTGACCAGTATGTCGAGCTGTGACTGGTGATTCGATATTATAATGTAAGTGGCATTCTTTCTGCAGTTTTTGCGTCCCTCTGTTTTCACTCGCCAGGTAGGCATTACCCAGATATAGATGCAACCCCAGAAACAAGTATAGTAGTGCAGGAGCTTAAGGCGTTTATCGAAAGGTAGTGTAAAAAGCCATATAAATACGGCACCGGCGTAAAAAACCGGAAATGTTATTCCCATGAATACAAGCAATAATACCGATAATAATCTTCCCATTATGCTACCAACTCAGGATTTGCGTGAGCTTCAGGCATCCATCTGCCGCATAAATAACCCCGGAAAATCCGTCGGTACAGAAGATGCTTACCGGTCGCGTAGCCAGAATAATTATAACTATTTATTTTAATAAGGAGGATCTCTTTTCGACAATTTCCTTTTGACTATATGAATAAGGGTTTTATGTGTCAAGAAGATTTTTGCCACGTTTAAATATGTTCTGCCTGAAAATCCGGTAACTTCTGCTCCTTGCGCTAAAACTGACCAGCATTCAGAGAAAATCTTTTTCATTAATTTTGAGATTGCAAATTAAGATTTGCCTGATTATACTGGATACAATCAATTTTTTCAGTCAGTTCCATTAGATAGTGTCCATCCGGAAACAAACATGGACACTAGCGCGTTTCCAATTCGGAAATAGGCAATTTTGGGCAAGCTCAAGGAAATCGAGGGATTGCGCGGAGGCGTGCGCGATGTACGCCACACAAGAAATCCCGCAGATTGACACTTTAGATCGCGCAAAAGGGGAATTTCCTGATGGAAACTATATAACTTTCAGCCGGGAGTCAGTCCTCCGGTTGGTCTTGGAAGATCAGTAATAATCCTATAATCAATTGGGAATAAATGGAGAAGAAACCCGTATTCGTCAGTGGAGCAACCGGGTATGTCGGCGGCCGTTTGGTTCCCCAACTGCTGCAGGCCGGGTACCGGGTCAGAGCCTTCGGGCGTTCGGTATCAACATTGAAGGGAAGGCCCTGGAGCGGGCATCCCGGGGTTGAACTTTCAGCTGGTGACGTTCTGGATAAGGAATCTCTCGTTAAGGCCTGTCAGGGCTGCCGGGAAGCTTTTTATCTGGTTCATTCCATGGTAACAGATCCGAAAGGTTATACAGAGACGGACCGGAAGGCCGCCCGTAACATGGTGGAGGCTGCTGCCGAAACAGGCCTGAACCGCATCATCTATCTTGGAGGCCTGGGCGGAAACGATGTTCTCAATCTTAGCAGCCATTTACGCTCCCGGTATGAAGTGGCCCGGATCCTGCAGTCCGGCCCGGTACCTGCTACCTTTCTCCGGGCGGCCATGATCCTTGGCTCCGGGAGCGCTTCGTTTGAAATCCTTCGCTATCTTGTGGAGCGGCTGCCGGTAATGATTACCCCGCGCTGGGTGGATACCATGGTCCAGCCCATCGGTATCAGTAATGTCCTCAACTACCTGCAGGGTTGCCTCGAGCACGATGAGGTTCTGGGGCAAACTTTAGACATCGGGGGACCAGATGTAGTCACCTACCGTCAGCTTTTTCGAATTTTTGCCGAAGAAGCCGGGCTGCCAAGGCGGATTATCATCCCTGTTTTCTTTTTTACACCGACCTTGAGTTCATATTGGATCCACCTAATTACACCGGTCCCGGCCTCCATTGCCCGGCCTCTAGCCGAAGGGCTGCGTAATACAGTGATCTGTCAGGATAACCGCATTCGGAACATCATTCCCCAGGAACTTTTAGACTGCCGTCAGACCATTCGTATAGCCCTGGACAGGGTTGAACAGCAGCGGATTGATACCTGCTGGATGGATGCCGGTAAGGCCGTCCCCAAGGAATGGGTTTATTGCGGAGACTCTCCATACTCAGGGGGAACGACCCTTGAGTTGGGATACACCGTTCAGATTGAAGCCGGACCGGAGGAAATATGGGCATCCCTGACAAGAATCGGCGGAAAGACAGGCTGGTATTTCGGGAACGGACTCTGGAAAATCCGGGGATGGTTTGACCGGCTAATCGGCGGGGTCGGTTTTAGAGCCGGAAGGCGGCATCCGGTTGAATTGCGCCCGGGAGATGCCCTCGATTTTTGGCGGGTCATTGAGGCAGACCATGGTGAACATTTACTGCTGCTTGCGGAAATGAAGGTCCCCGGGGATGCCCTGCTTGAATTCCGCCTTAAACCGCTTCCCGGCGGAAACACTGAGCTTCAGCAAACGGCCCGTTTCCTGCCCAGGGGATTGGGAGGAATCCTCTACTGGTACAGTTTTGACCCTTTTCATCGTCTTATCTATCCCCGTATGCTGAAGGCCATAGCCCGTTCCATTGGAAAACCCGTTATAAAGGGTCCCATACTGACCGTTGATCTCAAAACAAAAAACCTGCAGCAAAAGGGAACTAATTGAATTTGCTGTTTAATCCTAAAGAGCAAATCTCTTGTGGAATCCGTAATAAAGATCGGCGTAAATTAATTTCTGATGTGAAATAAATTTTTTTGAAAAATTTATATCAACTTGTAATTATTTTTTTAAAGTATTATTATAGAAATGGTATTTAGTTTGTTGACAGTATTACAACAATGTAATGGAGGTTGTTTGTTTGCACTGTATTTAAACTAAAAAACATTAAGGAGGATGCCATGGACGTAAAAGACTATTGTTCTAGTATGGAAATCGAACTTACAGGATGGAAGGCAAAGCTATACGACGCGATTGTTAAAACAGATAAACTTGCCGGAAAGCACAGAGAAAAGATTCTTGACAATATCGGTGATCTTAAAATTTTGATCAGCGACCTTGAAGAGAGAATCAACTCGCTGAAAACCGAATGCCCCTCCAAATGGAGTCCGGATAAAAAGAAAATTGATAAAGGGACTGTTGATATGCGTGCCAAGTACGAAGAGACCATGGAGTATATCGGCAAATCCAGCCCTGTTTCTATTCCCGGTTAAATAACAGCAAGTTTTTAAAAACTAATTATAATAAAATTATAAGGCAGGGTTTGAAACCCTGCCTTTTTTTGTAAACCGGAGGTTTTGATAAATGTATTGTTTGAACATCTTGTCTCACTCCCGTTGACTGAATCAATCACGAAACCTTTCTGATATCCTTGTCGCAGGCTCTTGGGCGGTAGATCTTTAAGGCAGGCCTTAACGAATCCGCTTCTTGCTAATAACCAGAATGATCTGTCCTACGTTAAAACCGAACTTACGCATCTCCGATTCATTGATTAGAGTGTCCGGGTTCACCAGATACATCCGGTCATCAATTACCAGATTAATAGTTCCATCACCGTAGGGAACAGCGAGCACATACTTCAGAAACATGCTGTTTCCGGCGACGTTGCCTTTGGCGTCACCGACCACATCGCCAGCAGTCCCGATGTAGCTGCCATCGCCATGGTGGATCAGCGTCCAAACACGGCGCTGCTTTTCGCCATCGTCAAAGATAAAATCTTCCTCTATGGTGCCAATTGAGCCTTTCCAGAAGGCATTGATATCGGCGTTGAAGTATCGAGTGACTTTACCAGCCCAATTTTTTACAATTCCGTGTGCAGTAAGCTGCCCATCAAAGAATGTTTCCGGAACCATTGCTGGGGTAAAGCCCACGTAGTCGGTGACCTTCACGGATGCACAGCCTGTAAGAAATATACTTGTAATGAGTGCTACCTGCAGAATACTCAGCAATCTTTTCATAGACTTAGTCCCCTCCATATATTATTCATCAGTGTTTTTCGATATTTAACTCGTTCCATCATATGATATAAAATTTATATGGCAGGGTATTTCAAACCCTGCCTATTTTTTAGGAAACCATGGGACAAACGAGCTGGTTTGTTTGATGTATTGCTGATATTCTATGTTCCCTGCAAACTGTGTCTCCTCCATGAGCGTAACGCCTGTCAGCTTGAGCAGGGTATAGGTGATCAGCATGGGGCTTACAATGGTCCAGAAACCCTGTGGAGTTGAGAGAACGATGATGAAAAGCCCCCACCACATAAGGCTTTCTCCGAAATAATTGGGATGCCGGCTGTATTTCCACAGTTTGCGGTTCATGATTTTCCCTTTGTTTGATGGTTCGGCAAGAAATTGTTTCAGCTGCATGTCCGCCGACGATTCGATGACAAAACCGGTAATCCAGATTATCAAACCTATAAAATCAAGCAGAGTAAAATGCGCCGGCGTGTATGATACCTGCCCGTATTGGATTCCAAGAGAGATGCACCACTGGAACAAAGCCTGAACCAGAAAAACTTTAAACAGGCTAACCAGCCAGAAAGAATCACCGTGTTTTTTCCGCCATTGGCCATAACGGGGGTCTTCTCCTTTTCCACGGTTTCGGGAGCTCAGATGAATGAACAGGCGCAAACCCCAGAGTGTTACCAATACCGTTATCATTATCTTTCGCCCAAAAAATCCATCGGCACGGAAAAACGTCAGCCAGGCAATAAGAATAAAACCAAGACCCCACAAACTGTCCGCGATGGTGACATTATTTTTTATCAGGCTGTAAATCCAGCCCGCAGACATCAAACCTGCAGCGGCAAGAAGATTGACAAAAAAAAGGTTCAGTAAGATATCCATAAATTCATTTTCCTTTCGTTATAATCTAAGAATTCGTCCGGGATCAAGCGGATCGTGAAACGGTTCGCCGGCAGACCGACAAACGATGGCTTCTCTTATATCCCGATGGATGGAACCGCTGATGGGGTAGGCAAACGCTATGAGAACGGCAACAGCGTTGCACAGACAAGGTACCAGTCCGTATAGAATACGAAGGTAGAGTATAACCGATTCGGACTGTCTGACATTGGGAACATAGCCGGATATGCCGAGCAGCGCAAGTCCGGCTCCGACTCCGAAAGCGGCTGCCATTTTTTTAGCAACCGACCAAAGCCCGATATAAAGGCCTTCCCTTCGTTCGCCGCTGATGAGTTCGTCATAGTCAATCACATCCGCCTGAATGGCCGAGGGAATTGCAAGTGTGGCGCCGAATCCGATCCCTGAAATAAATATCAGTATGCCGTATAAGAGTTCGTCCCCGGGTCCGAGAAAAAAAACGCCTGAAAATGCTCCGGTATTTACCGCCATTGATGCAAGCCACATGGCTTTTTTTTCAAATCGCCTGGCCCCTGCAACCCATACGGGCAGAAAAATGATCCCGGTCATAAAATAGAGTACCAGAAAAAAGTCCGCACGGGTGGAATGAAGCACATATTCGACATAATAGAGTATAAGTGTTGCCGGGAGATTGTTTCCGATGGCACTTATGGTATAGGAGATGAGCAGTATCCGGAATGGCCTGTTGCGAAGGCTGGACAATATTTTTTTGACGATCTTTTCCTGTCTGGTAATAACGCTTATGGCACGCTCTTTAAAAGTTATTACGCACCATAAAGCCGAAGCTAAAATCAGCGGCACATAGATCAGTGAAAGAATGAAAAAAGTGTCGCGCTCGCCCTGGCCGCCTTCCGGTAATTGAATCAGCCCTTTAATGGCCGCGGGAGACGCTGCTGCGACAAGCGTTCCGGCAATCAGCGCACCGTCCCGGATGCCAAAAAGGGTGGTCCGCTCATCATAGTCAAATGTCAATTCAGGGCCCAGCGACTCGTACGGTACGATGATGACGGTCCAGAATAAAAATAGCAAAAAAATCAGGACCATGAACCAGACAGTGGCCGTATCTGCATTCATATCTGGTGGATTGAAAAGCAGAATGATAGCCACCCCGGTCAGCATTGCCCCGAGGGCTATAAGGGGGCGTCTCCGGCCGAAAGGCGTTCTTAGCCGATCTGAGATAAGGCCGATGGCCGGGTCAGTCACAGCGTCAAAAAGGCGGACAATCAGCAGTATGAATCCCATCGCGGAAACATGAACACCGATAACGTCCGTGTAGAATTTCGGGATATAGACGTAGACCGGTATGCCGACGACGGCCAGAGCGAATGCCGGAGCCGCGTATGCCAATTTTTCGGTAAATGATAGTTTTTTCATGGTCAATCTTACAAGTCCATCAATCTATCCCCAGAAGATGGTTTCTGAATCCCTTATCAATGGGATTATCGCCGAGCCAGATTGAAAAGTAGGCATTGGCAAATTCAAAACCGGGTGCAATTCCAAGCGGTTTTCCGTTTAACGCGAGTTCCGTTCCGACTCCGGGCATATATGTTGCCGCGTATCTGTCACCCGGTTTGACGTCACGGTAGAGGGCGTTCATTTGCTCGATTTGCGGACGAAGCTTATTGAACTGACGGGGTGAAACATTCTTTTCAATCATTATTGTTGTAGATTTTACGAAATCAGCGGCAGGTATGGCGTGAAAGTAATGGAGCTCCAGCCGTTTCACACCATCACGGAATAATTGGTCGGCTGTCAGATTTTCATCTAAATAAAAGGCTCCCACATAGGCCTTGATAATGACCATATACCGCAGCAGCGCAACGCCGCGCAGAGTCAGTACCTTTTCCTGCGCCGTATACCTTTCATTAAACTCAACATCCTCTATGCGGGCAGCATTTAACGGAGCAGTCGAGAACACAAGTAAAAATGCGGCACATAAAATTAGATTAATACGCATCTATAATTAACCTCTTGACCCAATGTAGAATTAGGATATATTTTAAATGTCATTAAAATTCAACTATATAATAAATGATACAATGAGGAGCGCATAATGCAGTACTTTATCTCATCCACCTTTTTAAAAGTAGCGGGCTTATCCATAGTTATTTTTGTTATACTGGACCTGATCTGGCTTTCCATGGTTGCGCGGAAGATCTATTACAAGCAAATGAGTTATCTCGCAGCAGTTGCAAACGACCGGATCGTTTTCAGCCTTCCCGTGGGCCTTGGGGCTCAGGTTATCATTGCACTTGGTCTCTCAGTTTTTGTTTCATTAGGGCTTATCGTTCAAAACACACTGGGAACTGCAATTGTTGTGGGTGTGTTTTCAGGCTTTGTGCTTTACTGCACCTATGATTTAACCAACCTGTCGTTTGTCAAAGGCTACCCGGTTTCCATTACCATCATAGACATCGCCTGGGGTACTGCTCAGGGATTCTTTGCAGGGCTATATGTCTATCATCTTACCAAATATTTTTCTTAAAGCCTGCTTAAGAGACCAGTCTGAAGTTTGCTTTTCTTTTAATATGCTCTTTAGTATTTTCATTGCGTTGATTTATCTCAAGCGTCCTTGTTAATGGCATTAAATCATCAATGAAAACATTTTAAACCAGATGTTTTGCAAGCCAATGGTCAATGATGAGCCATTGATCGTACAGCCATTCCATTTGATTTTTCGGTTGCAGCGGAATCTCGCCGTATGGAATACGGTGAAATTTTATCCGAATGACCTGGTCAATCAGCCCGCCATGAAAAAATTCTGAAAAATTCGAAGCCCCTTCAAACCCTGTCTGGGCGCAAAAAACCACGTCAACATCTCCTGTGTTTTGCAGGACCGTTAAAAACCCTCCGGGTTTTGGTGGCAGGACATACCGCATTTGCAATGCCTTTTCAAATAAAACCGCATCACCTCTTTTTTGTAAATTTTCAACCGCCTTTCTAAGTTTGCCGGGATGGAACCGGGTTCCCTCGGGATAAAGCAGAATACCATCCGTTCTGGACATTTTTTCCGCCAGGCGTTTTATTTTTTCCAGTTCCTTCCGGGTCTCCTGGCCACTTCGATTAATGAAAACATTGGGAAGTCTGTTCCCTACCACATCCAGGCATGGATCCCAGAGCAGTTCTTCTTTCAGGACATATCGCAACAGCAGGCCATAAGATTTTGCGGCAAGAACAGCGGCAAGAACGGTATCCGCCGTGCTGCTGTGACGAACAAGCAGAATAATAGGACCGGGTATCAGGCATTCCTGGTTTTCAACTTTAATGTTCATGGAAAAAATCCTTGTGGCGCCAGATAGAAGAGCATAGGTCCACCAACCCTGAAGCCAGGCATTCATGCCGATAAACCCCGGTGAGCCTTTTCCGGTGGGAAGGCCGTTCAGGATCCAAATGCCAAAGCTCATAATCAGGCCCATGGTTTCACAGGAAAGGTAAAGAAGAAAAAATAGATAAGCCCTAACAAGGGGCATCGACTTTTTCCCGCCACGGGAAGTTGCTTTTCCGGACAGGTCCAACAGGCTTAAAATAATTACAAACAGCGGAAATCCGAGTATACAGATTGCCCATAGCAAAAAATACAGAGGGAAGGTTATGGCTCTTCTGAACCAGGTGGTGCAGAATTCTTTAAAGGTGTTCATTAAATATCGCCCCGCACAGACCTCAAAAGACAGCCGGACTCCCGAAGTAAACCAGCTTCTTTAAGGGTTAATATAGGCGTTGAAGGATATCCGGGCATTGAAGCCGGCACAGCTTTTATGACATGAGCAACTGTTTGATAAGGCATTATTTTACATGGTAGAAGTAAACTATCATGAGTTCGTTTCATAGCAAAAAGTTTTCCTTTGTGTGATCATGGCAAAAATGACCCTCAAAAGCTTATGGGCGGTAGCGAGGACCGCCTTTTTGAAAGGAAGGCCATCCCCGTCTTCTCCTTTGATAGTGTCTTTTAAAACAGCCATTGAACTGTATGACTCTGATAGTCATGAGCCAGATCACTCTCCTGAGATGCCGATTCCCACGCTTGGTAATTCTGCCTTGCCCATCGTGTTTGCCTGACTGGTATATGGCAGGATCAAGCCCCGCCATGGCAATCAGCTTTCTGTGATCTTTGAACTTCCGGATATCACCTCCCATCTCGACCAGAAAGTTTGTCGCCGTTTTCTCGCCAATCCCCCGCAGAGAAGTCATGATATCAATTTCATCTTCCATATCAGATCGGCATAACTCAATCATCGCCGATCAGAAGGTTCTCCCTGGGTATGGATAAATTATCCATGTGGCCCACCAATTTTTCAAACCCTGCTCTGTCCATGTAACAAGAAATATAAAACTGCTTCTCTCCATCGATGTTAATACAATAGGCATCAAACTTGTCCTTCGAAATGTCAATACCCAGAAAACCGCTAAAAGATATATTGTTCATGTTTTCACACCTCCTGTCATGAGATGGAAAAAGCAGAGAACCAGAGCCTCCCCAACCAATCCTCCATCGTAATAAGAATTCTAAAGATCCAATCAACTTATCATGGTTCAGGAAGGCATGGACACACACTGTAATCAGGATTCGATAACCCAGGAAGCTATAAGTCCTCCTGCCTTTCCATGGTTCATTCTTTTGTCTAATAATACCACATTAAATACCCTTATACACGAACTCATGGTAGGAGGAAGATATACATAACAAAAGCCGATAACTGATTTTTCAATATCGCATATACGCCGAAATCGATGTTCCACCAATATTTATCTCCACCTATCGTGGAAAAATATTTTGAGAATTTGCATTCGAAATAATTAATCTAGCAGGAAAATCATCGCTTTATCCAGAGCATTTTTGTTAAAATTTGGTGTTGTGTCCCACTTCAGCACCCCTATTTATTTTGATGAGGAAGGCAGTGGACCCCGTACTGGCCATAATCCCTTATTTGCAGGCTCAGTTTTTGATGTACTCTTAAGGGCTGTTGATGCCAGCAAGCCTTCTTCCTGATTAAAAAAATAGAGAAACCAATCCATAGAACCACCAAGGGGAAAACGATCTTCTGATAGGAGAGTTTCCATTTCCTTTTCAGTTGGGATACGCCAGTCGGAATGTTTACCTATGCGGAGTTGCCTTACATATTGCATGAAAATATCCCCTGTTATAGTTCTTGTTTCCCCTTTCTTTGCTTTTCCGAACACCTTGTCAAAAATTTGGGAAGCAGAAATTCCATCTTTCACCCACTCAAGTCGAGTATGACTATCGAAAATGGTTCCATCTTTTTGATCTGTAAATCTACCGTTCTCGTCTAATTTTATAACGCTGTTGGCTTTTGATTTATTCACTGGCTCGCTGTTCTTAATTTCTTTGGCTATAACACTCCCAGCCCCAAAGCTTACCAAGGTTAGTATAAGCATAAATATTATACATCTTTTCATTGTTGAAACTCCTTTTTTTTAACATAATAATCAGCGGATAGTGGAAGAGCTTGCCTTCTCTGTTTTCCTATCTTTGCAGCGGTTATTCCAGGTCACTCTCAAGCGATTTGGAGCGGTCAGCTTGTGACTACTCGCTTTCATCATTAATTTTTAAACCTTTGGTATTTATTCATTACTTATATAACTACTAGAATTCTTTATCCCCAAACATGCCCCATTGTGTATCTTACCCATAACATAATTATCGAGGAGATGTCATTAATGATTTCTGGTTAGAAGAATAGATTTGCTGAATGCTTTGTTACAGGAAAACATGCTGGCCTCTCCGAAGCAGAAAATCAGTTGTCCTGCACTTCCACCTTGCAACCGGTTATCAATAGGGCTGGGCTTGGTCAAATATCAATGAAGAAATTCTCTTTTCCCGAAGGCTCAGCAATCTGCGCCTGTACCACTTCCTGGATCATGCGGCATCATTCGGCTTTCAGCTTGGGGATAACCTCAGTGACGACCCCTTCTTTAGTGAACATAGCTTTTCGGTTGAACCAAACAACCAGAACCGCAGCAGCTACGAACAAGAACGTGTCGTAAGGCTGTGCGTCGGGCCAGATATGGATGAACAAAGATAGAATTCCCCACGCCAAACCGAAAGCAAAAAGCATAAATGGCACGAGGGAGATAAAGGGAATCTGTTCTCTGTTATTTTCTGATGAGCCTTTAATCACGATAGGTCCTTCTTAATGTTTGATTTAGTGGAATGATAGACTAAGCCACGTGCCTTGGCAGCCAACGCCGAAGTGAACTGCATAAATAGCAGGCCGATAACCATGAATCCGCGCCCCCCCATATTATAGTCAGAGGGCATGCGCTTCCGCTAATATCCGTTTTTTTGTATAGGAAAAGGCGCCCGTTCCCAAGGACCGGGCAACCATTTAGCGACTGGTTAGAAAACACGCGGTATCTTAGATGACAGCAATGGACAAAACGCCATGACGATCGCGCCAACTGCCAGTAGATTGCCTTTGAAAACGTTTAATTCATTCACAATCGTTGACAATTTTGCTTTAATAACGAAACGCCCCAGTACAAAATCAAAAATAAGCATACAATCTTAATAATATCGGTAAGATCCATTCTTATTTCCCTAAAGATAACGAACTTTAGTTGAACCTGAAGAGCAGCGCTAATGCTCCGCCATAAGGCCGAGCATTATAGCAGTAAATATCACATATTTTAGGAAAACATCAATGATTACGATTTGAAATCTTGCACTTTGATCGAAGTTGGCTGGTTTTGTAGCAGGAAGCTATACGGTAAACGGCGGTTTCGAGAATATCCACAACGCTTTGAAAAACATGCTACTTTTCTATTCCAACTCTGGCCTGCGCCCCTTTTTGAAAATAGTGCTTAATCTCCTTCATCCCAGTAACAAGAAAAAACTTGTCCAAGTTCAAGGAATGATTCCTATCGTTCTCTTCCTTCTCGAACAATGTCAAATATTTCCTGAGTCGTGATTTTCGCCTTTATTGACGGAACATCTAAAGGCGAAGAAGTAATGTTTTCCGGAACCAATGCAAAAGTTCACCCATCTTTCCTTTGAATTAAAACTTTCCCTGTATTTTCAGCCTGATCAAGAACTATAGATAGTTTTTACCGGGCTTCTGAATAATTATAGACTTGCATTTTTAAATCTCCATGGTTGCAATGTTAATTTCTTTAGCAGCTGCCAATAGCCTTCGATCCAATATCTATAAAGGCGCTTTGGACCATATCACTGAAGAGGCAAAAATTAAAGACTTCTGCCCGATATAAAGACATCAAATATTAATGAGTTGTTTTTATGTAACAGAAATGCTACGAATTTTTCATAAAGGCACCCGTGGAATTAAAGTATGACGCCTCTCTTTCTGCTTTCGCGGAGAAAAGAAAGACGGGTTTACAGCAACAAGGATTTATACATGACACCAATAATTTCAATTGTAGGCAAATCGGAATCGGGCAAAACAACCCTGATTGAAAAACTGATTCCGGAGCTGAAAAAAAGAGGTTACAGGATAGGAACGGTAAAACACGCCCTGCACGGTTTTGAAATCGACAGGAAGGGAAAAGACAGTTTCAGGCATAAAGAGGCAGGAGCCGATACGGTTATAGTTATCTCTCCGGAAAGTATCGCAATGGTTAAAAACGGCGGAAGCGGAACACTCGATTCGGTCGAAGAATATTTTTCAGATGTTGATCTTGTAATAACCGAAGGATACAAAAGGGAGAAGAAGCCGAAAATCGAGGTCTTCAGAAAGGAGAGACACAAAGAACCGCTCTGCCTGGATAATGATAACCTGGTCGCCATTGTCACGGATGATGATTTGAATCTTAATGTTCCGAGATTCGGCCTTGAAGACATAAAGGGTCTTGCCGATCTTATTGAAAAAAAATTTCTATGAACATCGATTTGGTAAGCTCTTTGAAGGACTGGTTTGCCGATTACGTTTCTCGTTTCTATACAAATGATCCTGAATACAACCGTCCGATAAATCTGAAGGAAGAACATACAAAGAGAGTTTGCGGCAATATAATAATGATCGGAAATGAGCTTGGGCTCCTTCCTGAAGATATGATCACCGCAGAAATAATTGCATTGTTTCATGATGTGGGAAGATTCAGGCAGTACGAACTTTACCATACTTTTGTTGATGCTCTTTCTGAAAATCATGCGAAACTTGGATTAAGACAGATTGGTATCCACAAAGTTTTTTCGGGATTGCCAAAAAACAGAAGAATATTTATATCAAAAGCCATAGCTTATCACAATGCGGCATTTCTTCCTGAAAGCGAAGATGAAAAAACTCTTTTATTCATGAAGCTTATACGGGATGCCGATAAGCTTGATATCTGGAAGGTTTTTCTGGATTATTACATGGAAAACCGGCATAGCGATGCCATTGTCCTGGGGCTTCCCGATAATCCCTCGTTTTCAGAAAAGGTCCTTGAATCGATTCGAATGCGAGAATTTGCTAAAATGAAGGATTTAAAAACATTGAATGATTTTAAACTTCTTCAGATAAGCTGGGTTTTTGATATAAACTTTATGCCGTCATTCAAAGCCATAAAGAACAATGATTTTATAGGAATAATAGAGGAGATGCTCCCAAAAGTTAAAGAGATAACCGGCGCGGTAAAAATCGCACGCGACTATGTCGATTCTGTTTTGGTAACCCCATAAAAATGCATTTGAAGAACACCTGTTTTTGTTTAAGTTCAATAAGGTGATATGACATGTTTTCCTCTTTTACAGGAGTAATTTTGGCAGGTGGGCTTAATACCCGTTTTTCCGGCGCCAACAAAGCATTAATGCAAATTGGCGGGAAGCAAATTCTTGATCGGATTTACACTGTTTTCAGTAATCTATTTGAAGAAATTATCCTTGTTACAAATGACCCGGTAAAATATTTAGATTGGGATTTAAAAATAGTAACAGACATTTATCCTTACAGAAGCTCTCTTACAGGCATACATGCAGGTCTTTTTTATTCAACAAAAACTCATTCTTTTATCACGGCCTGCGATACACCTTTTTTGAATAAAGAACTGGTTGAAGCTATAATTTGTGCTGTTGAACCACAAATAGATATTGTTATTCCGGAAACTTCTACTGGGTTAGAGCCCCTTTGTGCCGTATATTCAAAAAGATGTCAAAAGCCGATAGAAAATCAGATAAAAAACCAAGAGTTTAAAATTGACAAGTTTTTCAATAAGGTTCGAGTGAAAAAAATTTCCGACAAAGAATTACGGCGGAAAGATCCGGAACTTACGTCTTTTTTTAATGTTAATACCCCGTCTTCGCTCGAAAAGGCGAAAGAACTAATAGAGGAGAAAAAATGAATCTTGCCGCCCTTATTGAAAGAATAAAAAAACATCCGAATTATAATAATGTGGGCATGATATTATGTCACAACGGAGTTGTCAGAAGAACTTCCAGGGACGGTCGCAAAGTATCGGGGCTGAAAATAGCAGTTGATCACGCCAAATTAAGGAAGATCATAGAAGAGAATAAGAAAAGACCCGGAATTGTAGAAATACTGGTTGAAATTTCTGAAAATATTGATCTTTCAGTAGGGGAAGATGTCATGTTTCTTGTTGTGGCTGGAGATATCCGTGACAATGTGATTATGGCATTAAATGATACTCTTAATTCAATCAAGACAACCGTAACAAAAAAGACCGAGTTTTATTTATAAAGGAAACAGACTATGCCATCTTTTACTCATATCGACGAAAAGGGAAATGTGCGTATGGTTGATGTCACTGAAAAAGAACCAACAGACAGGAAAGCCTTGGCACAGGGTGTTATCTCTATGAATACTAAAACATTCAGGATGATAAAGAACAAGAAGGTTAAAAAGGGAAATGTTATTGAAACCGCGCGGATTGCCGGAATAATGGCGGCAAAAAAGACTTCGGAACTGATACCAATGTGCCATCCTTTAAATCTCAACCACATAGCGGTTGATTTTTATCCTGATGAAAGCTCAAGCAGCATAAGAATCGAATCGTCAATAAAGGTCTTCAGCCAGACAGGGGTTGAGATGGAGGCTTTAACCGCGGTTTCTATAGCTGCTTTAACCATATACGATATGTGCAAATCATACGACAGGGAGATTGTTATTTCAGATATACTCCTTCTTGAAAAAGATGGCGGGAAAAGCGGTAAATTTGTCAGAACAAAATAGAAATAACTTTCGAGTCAATTGCAAAAGTACTAAAGAGAGAAGAATTTGTCATTCCCAAGAAAGTGGTAATCCAGTCTTTTCAGTATTTTAAAACAATTTATGGATTCCCGTTTGCACGGGAATTACGACTTTTGCAGTTGGCTGTTTCAGAACAAGAATTATGAATCAGCTTTCCATGAATCAATCAAAAACCGTCATGCGTGTCATAACGTCTGTTTTGTTAATCTGTATCTTTTTGACATCCCTCTTCTTTGGATGTGCCCAGTTAATTCTCAGACCACCGGAAGAGATCCCGGTATTTGCAAAATTGTCTGTTTCCGAATACCCCTGGTTTGTTGACGACACAAATTATGTCAGTCTCTCGGACAGCATACAGCAAAGTCTTTCATATCTTCAGAAAAGACCGAAAGATATGAAGTTTAAATTCGGACAGGATGTATATGAAACATCTCATATGATCGATTCTTTGGTTAATTTCCTCGAATTTACAGAAAAAAAACCTTCTGCCGGTGAATTGAGAAGATATATTCATAAAAATTATTATGTTTATAAATCAACAGGAATCAATGGCAACGGAGAGGTTCTTTTTACAGGTTATTATGAGCCCTTGCTCGAAGGAAGCCTGATAAAGAGCGAGACATATAAATATCCTGTTTATGGAACCCCGCCGGATCTTATTTCAATAGATCTTTCATTATTTTCTACAAAATACGCCGGAGAAAAAATAACGGGAAGATATACTGGGCGGACGGTTGTTCCCTATTATGAACGAAAGGAAATTGAAACCGGAAAAATGCTTGAAGGTAAGGCTCCTGTTATCGTGTGGGTGAAAAACCCGATAGATCTTTTTTTTCTTCAGATTCAGGGATCAGGCAAAATAAACCTTGATAATGGCGAAACGATTAATGTTCATTATCATGCTTCAAACGGGCAGCCTTATAAAAGCATCGGGAACCTGCTTATAGAAAAAGGTATAGTGCCGCGCTCAGAAATGTCGATGCAAAGAATCCGGGCATATTTAAGCTCCAATCCAGATCAGATTGATGATACATTAAATTACAACCCGAGCTATGTTTTCTTTAAAACAGAAAAAGAGGGGCCTCTTGGATACCTTGACGTCAGGCTGACACCGGAAAGATCCATAGCTTCAGACAGGCGTATCTTCCCTCTGGCAGGGCTTGCCTACATTGATACGGTAAAACCTGTGCTTGATGAAAACGGCAATATAAAGGAATGGTTAAAGAGCAATAAATTTGTTTTAAACCAGGATACCGGAGGTGCCATCCGGGGTCCCGGCCGGGCTGATATTTTCTGGGGAAACGGAAAATATGCTGAAATAGCAGCCGGCAACATGCAGCATAAGGGGAGTTTGTATTTTCTGATTCTAAAACCTGATCCAACAAATGATTAACCATAATGGAATTCCTGTACGGTCTATTTTATTCTGTCTTGACTATTTCCCGTAATACCGGTACTGGAAAAAGCTCTGTGATTATAAGTAATTTAGCAAACACCTTTGTCGGGGAGAAAAAATATGTTTGGCATAGGAATGCCGGAACTGATTGTCATAGCTGTTATAGCACTTATTGTTATTGGTCCCGAAAAACTTCCGGGCCTTGCAAAAACCCTTGGGCGCATGTTTGGGGAATTAAAAAAGGCTACCAATGAATTTAAGGACACAATTGAAGTTGAATCCAAATTGACCGAGGTGAAAAAGGCTTTTGAAGATATAAATTTAAATGAAACTGCGGATAAGGCAGAAATTGTGCACGGCCAGGAAATTGAAAAAACAGAATCTGTTCCCATTGATAACAACAGCGATATAGAAAAAGAAGCTTCAAAAGGATCCACTAAAGATGAAAGAGGATGATAAAATTCCTTTCACCGCCCACCTGGAAGAACTCAGAAAACGCCTTATAATCTGCTTTATCGCAATCGGAGTAGGATTTGTAATAGCATACGGGTTCAAGGAAAAATTATTTGAAATTCTGACACTTCCTCTTGTACAGGAAATGAGAGCCGGGGATAAAATTATCTTTACGGGTCTTCCAGAAGCTTTTTTTACATACATGAAAGTCTCTTTCCTTGCAGGCGTTATTCTAGGTTCTCCGGTTATTTTATACCAGTTCTGGGTTTTTGTGGCTCCGGGACTTTACGAAAAGGAAAGGCGCTATCTTGTTCCGATAGTTTTATTATCTGTTATTTTTTTTGTTGGCGGAGCGCTTTTCTGTTTTTTTGTTGTTTTTCCTTTCGGTATCAAGTTTTTTTTAAGTTTTGCCACAGACGTTATCCAGCCCCTGCTTTCCATGAAGGAGTATTTGGGTTTTGCCTCGAAAATGCTGCTTGCTTTCGGGCTTATTTTTGAGCTTCCTCTTGTTATTGTTTTTCTGGCAAAACTTGGTATAGTTACAGTCGATTTTTTAAGAAAAAACAGAAAATATGCGGTTCTGCTGATATTTGTTGTTGCGGCAATTTTGACTCCACCCGATGTTGTATCCCAGATTCTTATGGCTATTCCCCTCATGTTTCTGTATGAAATAAGCATTATCGGCGCCATATTTTTCGGTAAAAAAAAGGATAAAAAACAAGATGTTTAAGACGGAAAAAACAAATTGACAGATATTTCAGGTATTGATAAAAACAGAATAACAATCTGTGTCGGTAAAGGTAATTGTTTGTGAAACTCAATTAAAGCTTGAAAGGGGGTAAACGGAATTTATGAAAGTAAAATCGTTATTTCTGGTAATGTCGGTAGTTGTAATTGCAACTCTTTTTCTTTCATCATCCGTGTTTGCTGCTGCTGCTGAAGTTATCAAGATGCAAACAAAGGGTTATGAAAAACACGAAAAAGGGATTGTTGAGTTTACACACAAGAAGCATGTTGAAGAGTATAAAGCTACCTGCGGCGAGTGTCACCACGATGCGAAAGGCAAACCTCTGGCAAATCTAAAATCAGGAGACAAGGTTCAGAGCTGCATAGAGTGCCACAAGAAGCCGGGTGAAAAACCAAAAGGAAAAGATGCGCCGAAGCTTTCAAAGAAGGAAGCCCTTGAGTATCACGCAGAGGCTCTTCATGATAACTGCCAGGGCTGCCACAAGGATTTCAACAAGAAAAACAATTCAAAGGCTGCACCTACCACCTGCGTAAAGTGTCATCCAAAAAAGTAAAAGATTATTATAAATAAAAATTCGTTTAGGGCCGGTTGTCTCTGAGAAGCCGGCCTTTTCTTTTTGTTTCACGGTAAAAAAGCGCGTTTCTTACCATGGCTTCAGCCCAGAAAGGAGTCCCCAGCGCATGAATGTGGGTATATGTGGCAAGAATATTATTGGAAACAATCCCGTCTCTGTTATTGATGAGTCCTGATCCGCGTTTTAGCCTGAATGCAAGGTCTTTATCTTCCCCATTCCATTTAAGAACGCTTGAATAATGGAATTCATGTCCACGAATTTTCGTCCCGACTTCATAGTATGGATTCTTTTCTTCCACAATGACGATTGTGTAACCGTGGGCCTGAGGTTTTTTGGAAAATCCGAAGGTTATTGGAAGAAGGCCGGCCATGTCATATATTACTCCGTCAAGAAAAAGTTCTTTCCCCAGATACATCAATCCTCCGCACTCAGCATATACGGGGAGTCCTTTTGCAGCCAGGACTTTTAATTCTTCTTTGTAAGAAGTATTCTCAGAAAGTTCTTTTGCGTGAGTTTCAGGAAAACCGCCGCCGATATAGAGTGCATCGATATCCGGGATTGTTTTATCCGACAGAGGGCTCGTATAAATAAGCTCTGTGCCTTCAGAAATAAGGGCATCAATGTTTTCCTGGTAGTAAAACTGAAATGCGGAATCTCTCATGATGCCTATCCTGGGTTTTATTTTGAAACCTGCTGCCGGATCGGTTACTTTCTTTTCCGTTATATCATCCGTACTATCTGCCGGTGGCAGGCCCGGTGCTTCGAATGCTGCCTGTGACAGTTTATCAAGATCAATATATTTGCCGGCCATTTCCGCTGCAGCGGTGATTGAGTCGGCTGCCCATTCATGCTCGGGTGTCGGTATAAGTCCCATATGTCTTTCGGGGAAATTTTGCCTGGCGAGTTTTGGCACGGAACCTAACACAGGCACCCCGGTGTGATATTCGATGCTTCTTTTTAATATGTTCTCATGCCTTGCGCCGGCAACCCTGTTTAATATTACACCCTTGATATCAACATTTCCGTCAAAATGAATACAGCCTAAAACAACTGCCGCGATTGTCCGGGTGCTTTTAGTGCAATCAATGCATAAAATTACAGGCGCCCTGAGAAGTTTTGCAAGCTCGGCCGTGCTGGTGGTTCCTTCAAGATCTATTCCGTCATAGAGACCTCGATTACCTTCAATAACCGATAAATCGGCATTAAGAGCGTGTGACGAAAATGAAGAAAGAACACGGTCAACGGGTGTAAGGAATGTGTCCAGATTATAGCAGGGCCGGCCTGCAGCAAGTGCAAGCCAGCCCGCGTCAATATAATCAGGACCTTTTTTGAAAGGAGACACTTGTTTTCCGGCAGCTATATAAGCAGCAATTATACCGGTAGATATTATGGTTTTTCCTGATCCACCCCTTATGGCCGAAATAACTATTCTGGGAAAAGCCATATTGTTCTGCATCATGGAAGAGAATTAATCTTCATCTTCTGCATGAGCTTGTTTGCCGACCCCTTTGAGCCCGATCAGGGTGGTACTTCCGCTTGACCAGTATTCAAGAATTCCTTCACCGACCATTTGATTTACAAGATTCTTTACTTCTCTCGGTTTTTCATCAGGAGCCATTGCGTAGAAGTCTTTTAGATAAAACTTGGATTTACCCTTTTTCCCTTCAAGAGTTTCTACTATCACTTTTTTTAAAGCTTCTTTGTCCATTATTTGGCCTCATAATAAATTTAACCGGGGCAAAGATTGCCCCGGTTTGTTGTTTGAACTGCTAGAACTTAAACTGCGTTGTCTGACGCCATGTAAAATATGCCGGATCACGGAAATCATCAATAAGATGATGAGTAAAAGGAAGATCACATTTTTCAAAAAATCTTTCCCATCCGATTCTTTCAGCCCATTCACCAAGACGTTCATATTTATTTGCGTCCTTGGCATAAGCTTCTACCATTTTCTTAATTACATCTGTTGTCTGGGGCCAGCGAGGTGTTTCGTTGGGTAAAAATGCGACAACAACTTTAGAAAATTTGGGAGTGCTTATCCTGTTTGAAACCTTGCCGCCCGCCATTATTACTATGCCGTCACCGACATCGTCTGCAAGAGGCATCGATGGACACATTGTATAGCAGTTGCCGCAGAACATGCACCTTTCGTTGTTTACAGCTACGCTGTTAAGTTTTACACCACCGACCTCAATTTTTGCGGGCTTGATGGCCGCTGTAGGACACGCCGCTATTGCAAGAGGGATTTCGCACATCTTGTCAAGATATTCATGATCTAAAAGCGGAGGTTTGCGGTGATACCCGAGAATTGCGATATCAGAGCAATGAACAGCGCCGCACATGTTGAGACAGCAGGCAAGAGAAACACGCAGGTGTGCAGGCATCCTCATGCTTTTGAAATCATTAAAGAGCACGTCCATAGTGGCCTTTACCGGTCCTGAAGCATCTGTTGCCGGTGTATGACAATGAATCCATCCCTGGGTATGGACTATGTTGGTAATTCCGGCGCCTGTGCCGCCGACTGGAAATTTAAAACTTCCGCCATCAAATTTTCTGCTCTCAAGATCTTTTTTCAAAGGAGCAATTTTATCCTGGCTGTCAACGAAAAACTCTATGTTGTTTCTTGTTGTAAATCTTAAATATCCGCCGCAGTGCTTGTCTGCAATTTCGCAGATTTCGCGAATGTGGGTTACGCTCATTATTCGGCATCCGCCAACTCTTACTGTAAATATTTTATCGCCAGTTTCAGAAACATGAACCAGAACACCCGGTTCAAGAATTTCATGATAAAGCCATTTGCCTTTGTTTTTTGCTATTATCGGATGATAGAACTCATCATATTTTCTCGGACCGATGTCGGTTATTCTGTTTTCCATCGGTTTGTCTTTATTGTATCCTGAGGATATGAATGCCATGGTATTTACCCCCTATCTCTGATGGTGTTTTCTGAATTCGTTAATGTCACGAGTAAATCCACCTTCAACCTCTTCTTCTTTCCAGAAGATGTAAGGATTGGATCTCGGCTCTTTAACATGCTGCGGCATCGGTTCGATATTTGTCTTCTCAAGAAGTTTCTGAAAACCCTGGCGTTTGATCAATTCGCCGAGTCTTTCACGGTTCTTTCCTTCTTCCATCCACCAATCCCAAACAGCCTCGATAACTTCCTTGATTTCGTCATAGGGCTCTTCAACTTTAACAAAAGGAACTAAGAGGGAACCCATCTGGGCGCCGTCAAGAATAGGAGCCTTGGCTCCAACTAGTATTGAAAGGCCTCTTTCGTTACCGATTCTTAAAGCCCGTGGCATAACGTTAATGCAGTGCATGCACCTTGTACACTCTCTGTTGTTGATCTCGAGTTTGCCGCCTTCATAACGCATGCAGCCTGTCGGACAAAGATTAACGACTTCTTTCTGGATATCAAACTTGCCCCAGTCACGTCCTGAATGAGCCCCTGCATTAGGAGGATATTCGCCGCCGATATATGCTCCAACAGCTTTCTGATCTATCCTGATGTCATCTTTCCAGGTGCCTATGAAAGACATATCTGCGCGTGCTATGGAGGCGACGCAGCAGTTGGGACAACCGTCAAATTTGAATTTAAATTTGTAGGGGAAAGCCGGACGATGAAGCTCGTCCTGATAATCATTTGTGAGGGTATGGCATAAAGCCTGTGTATCGTAACATGCATATTCGCAGCGTGATGAGCCGATACAATCTGAAGGAGTTCTCAGGTTTGAACCGGAACCGCCAAGATCCTGGTTAAAAGTATGGGTCAATTCAAAAAAGATTTCTTCGAGCTGTGGAGTTGTCGTTCCTATCCATACGATGTCTCCTGTAGATCCGTGCATGTTTGTAATACCGCTGCCGCGAAAATCCCAAAGATCGCAAAGCTGCCTTAAGTATTCTGAGGTATAGTACTTACCGGCTGGCTGGCTTATGCGCATGGTATGGAAATGCGCAACTCCCGGGAACATTTCCGGCTGATCGCAGTATCTTCCGATAACGCCTCCACCATAACCAAAAACACCAACAATTCCGCCGTGTTTCCAGTGAGTTCTTTTATGTTTGTAAGAAAGTTCCAGAATTCCTAGCAGATCATCGCAAACATCAACCGGAATCTGGTACTCAACGCCTTTCACGTTCTTTGCTCTTGTTTCTGCCTCTTGCTTTAGATCAGATACAAAGCTCGGCCACGGCCCGCTTTCAAGCTGATCCAACAAAGGGGTCTTATGTTTCATTGTTTTACCTCCATTTTGTTAATATGACAAAGAATACAGTTTGAGATATTTGACTTCAGACTCTGAGCTTGTGCGGTCACCTCCTCTCGCATTAGCATATTTTAAGGTATGTTTAAGGATATTCCTATAAAAAACAACATCTCGCCAAGGACTTCGTATAAGATTAATATTGTTTGTTGTCAATAAAAAAGGAGTATTTATAACCCATTGATATTCATAAATGCTGAATACAAAAAACTCTCTTTATGTTGTGGTTCGGTTTGAAAAAAATGCTTTATATTGTGTTTTGAAGTTTTATGGAAATGTAATAAAAGGCATCACAACTTACAGATTTTTTGCAGCATGGTACAGTTCACCGGAATGTTCGGCCAAGTTTCTCCGGATAACCGGTATGTCAGGGGCCGATTGATTGAATGAATCTATAATGGTTTTTGACAGTTCAAATAATTCATTCTCAGATCTGGATTGAAGATAAGCCCTGAATTCATCAACAAAATTATAGGAAATCATACCTGACTTTGTTTTTATTTTAATACCTTCCCGGAATCCTTTTATTGTTCCTTCAACCGACAGATTATCAGCCCATGCGATATCTCCGGTCCCATCAATCCTGTCAAGGCGTATCCTGATTGAGAGAACTATAAGAAACATTAGCAGCCCCTCAAAAATCAAATCCCTGTTTTTTGCTTGAACTTCGGTTTGAAACAGGGAAGAGTATTGTCGCGCAGTTATAAGTTTTACATCCATAGTATCACCTGTTTGTTTTATGACAAAATCGCCTGCGGCATGATGCCAGGGAAATATCTGCTCAAATGTGTGAATATTATAAAAACAGGTCATGATCATGGATGCCTGCCTGTAAATTTCTGTTGCTTTTTTGGCAGATACAAACTGGTTGCCGTTTAAATTATCCCATATCAATATTTTTTCTTTCCCGTCGGAAGGATCCTTTGAAATGTGAAATTCACTATATCCTTCAAACCACTCCCCGAGAAACATTCCGATTTTAAGGTTGTTTCTGCCAATAAAGTCATCCTGGCCATATACTTCAGGAATAAAGAAATTTGGAAATTCCGAATTAAGCCGTTTTAATGTGAAATATTCTTTATGGATACATTCAACACCGATTTTTGATACGGCGACATTTAAAACAAAAGAAATTACTGCATTTTCTGTAACGGCTTCAACTTTTGAGGGGTGATAAAACGGACCGTGTTTTTCGAGGGAAATGTTTATTTCTTTAATCTGTTCAATATGTACCTTTTTATTTATATAAGATAGAGCAGTTAATATAACTTCATAGTGGTTCTTTATTATAAAAGCACTAGTTGCTTCGAAATAGTCTCCATAGGTTACAGAAAGAGAATCGTTTTTATCCGCCATTATCCCTGTAATTTTTCTTTTTACAGGGATCGGCAGATTCCATAGTTTGCTGTCTGGTTCGATGGTTTGTGTTTGGCCTGAAAGGAAAAATCTGATTTGTGGGTTTTCGTGCATCAATAATTGATTTTTATCTGTATTGTTCAAGTTCCTGCAAAATTTCCGGAGCTACGGTGTAGCCAAGCTCTACTGCCTTATCGCAATGTTCAACTGCCATGTCGAACTGGCCGTTTTCCATGTAGGCAATTGCAAGATTATTATGGGCTACCGCAAAATTCGGCTCAATTTCTATTGCCTTAAGATTTGCCTCGATGCTCTCAACAACAAGGCCTTTCATCAGGTAAGCATTTGCAAGCGTGGTGTATGCTTGTAAAAAGCTGGAATTATATGCAATAGCCTTTTTTAATGCGGCAATTGCTTCATCAAGTTTTCCTTTCTGAAGATTAATAAATCCTATGTTACCGTACCCTTCGGAAAAACCGGCTCTTGAATGAATTGCCTGCGTATTGTAATATAAACAGCCGTCAAGATCACCGCGGTGAAGACAAATTCCTCCAAGCTGAACATAAGCTTCAGCCAGACTGGGACTGCAATTAATGGCTTCCTGCAGCTCTTTTTCGGCCTCATCAAATTGTTTCTGTCCGATTAGCGCAACGGCCAGATTATAATGGGATGTTCCGCAATCCGGATTTGATGCAATCCCTGCCTTTTGCTGCTCTATGTATTCCTCTACATTTTTTGCTTTTTCCATATTATATCCTTGAGATTTTTTTTATCAGGGGTTATTCTGCAAAAGAAAAGTTGTCAACTAAAAATAATAACATCACGTGTACAATAGATTTATATAAACGATTTTTGAATTATTTCCAATTAAAATAAACAATATATTTTTTCTTGACATGAAGACCTCTGTTTTCTACCGTTTTTAGCAAGTTTTTTAGTATGTACTATTGACACTACATTTAACAGACAAAAAAGGGGGTTTTATGATTACCGGAAGTTTTACCGCCCTTGTTACACCGTTTAAGGATGATACTGTGGATTATAGCGGGCTTTCATCCCTGGTGGATTTCCAGATTACGAACGGAATAACCGGAATGCTGGCTGTTGGCACTACTGGCGAAAGTCCCACTCTAACATGGGATGAACACAACAAGGTGATAGAAAACGTATCGAGAAAGTCCAAGGGCAAATGCTTGTGTATTGCCGGGACCGGAAGCAATAATACAAAAGAAGCTCTCGCCGCGACAAATCATGCCGCAAATGTTGGAGTTGATGCCGTCTTGCTTGTAGACCCTTATTACAACGGGCCAAGTTCCCTTGAGATACGAAAAGAATATATAGGTCCCGTTGCTTCGGCTTTTCCTGATGTTCAGATCATACCGTATGTAATTCCGGGTAGAACCGGAACTCAGTTGCTGCCTGAAGATCTGGCGCTTCTGTATAAAGAATTCGGAAATGTAAACACTGTAAAAGAGGCGACCGGCAACATAGATAATATGAAGCAAACAAGAAGGTGCTGCGGGCCCGGCTATACCATCCTTTCAGGTGATGACAGTTTAACATATGAAATGATGACCGATCCGGATATAAAAGCCGGCGGAGTTATATCTGTTATATCAAACATAGCGCCTAAAGCTGTAGCTGAAATGGTAAAAGCTCTTGAAAAGGGCAATATGGCTGAGGCAAAAAAATATAAAACCGCCCTTGATCCTGTATTTGAGCTTGTTACAGTAAAAACCAAGGAAAAGACTCCTTACGGTGATGTTGTTTTCCGGGCAAGAAACCCTCTTGCTGTAAAAGCTATCATGTCGATTCTTGGAATGCCTTCGGGAGGATGCAGGAAGCCTCTTGGAAAATTGACAAGAAACGGGCTTGAAAAGATTATTGAATCATTGCGGAATGTGCAAAGTAAAAATCCAGAGATATTCAAACCAGTCGAAGACTTTTTTGGTGTGAATATTAATAACCGCTTGAAAAGTTCTTCGATCATGGAAGGGTTTTGTTACCAAAGCTATTAGACTTTATGGCGGCCGTCTTTTATGGGCGGCCGCCATAATTTTATTTCTTTTTTATTCTTCGCGCAACCGCTTCTTCATTCACCTTAAAAGACTTATCTTTAAACAATACTGAATTAATCCATCTGAAGCCGAATTCGATCAGCGAAACATCATCGCTTCTTATTTTTTCGAGAGTTTTATCATCGATGTTATAAAGTGTCAGAAATGAGCTTTCAAAGATAAAACGCCTGAATTTTTCAGAATTGTAGCTTGCCATAAAAAACATTTCTTTACTTTTTTCCGTAAGCTTTATGTTTTGCGGAAATGACCTTTTTTTAACTACGAGGTCTGTCCATCCGGCATTAATTTCGTCGTGTATATCAACACCCTGATCTATACGCCATTCCTCGATTGTCCAATCTTTATCTTCCTCAAATCCCAGGCAATGGGGTTCATTCACAAAAAAATAAAAATCTTTGGCATCCGAACCTTCTTTGTGGGATAGAGATGCAACACCAACAGGATAATATCTGCATGCTGTGGGTCTGTCGGAGTAAACAAGGCATCCGTCATCTCTCACAAAAGGACAGGATTTCAATTCATCATCAATAAGTTTCAAAGTTATAACAGGCAGATCTGTTTTCTCAAGAAGCTGCGGTTCCGTATAAATGGTCAAAAAATCTTCCGAAGAAAGAGAAAGGCAGTTTTTCAGCCTTATTATATCGTAAGGTGTTAAAATAATATTAATGTTTCTGCAGCATTTGGTAAAACACTTGACTCCATTATGACATTTAAAATTAAATTTGCTGCCAAGGCTGTATTTTACAGGATCAATGCGAGCCATTTTATCATCATTATCATCAATTATCATGTTCTGTTTCCTATATGTAAAAAAAGTTATACTGCTTCATAAAAAAGTCTTCCACGGCCACGAATTTAGCTTCCATATTTATACATAATAAAGGTTTTTTAACTACCCTTATCCGATAAGCCTGTCAAGGCATTTGGCGTGGTTTGGTTTTTACGAATCCGTCAAAATTGATCTTGATTTAGAATCATAATCATGATGTATCGATATAATAAAATATTTATAAATTATATATAGTTGAAAAAGAATCATAATAATTATATTATAGATTGAAGGTTTGTATCTATAAATTACGGCTTCAAGGAGGTTGAAATGAAGATCACAATTAAAAAAGCAGATAGATTAAAGCCGCTTCCGGACAGTTCCTCTCTAGGCTTTGGAACAATATTTACCGATCACATGTTTAACATGGATTATAGTCCTGAAAAGGGGTGGCATAATCCGCGGATAGAGCCCTATGAACCTATTATGATGGATCCGGCAACAATGGTTCTTCATTACGGTCAGGCCGTGTTTGAAGGTCTGAAGGCCTACAGGACCAAAAAAGGCTCGATACAGCTTTTTCGACCCAGAGAAAATTTTAAACGCCTCAATCGCTCCTGCCGGCTTCTCTGCATTCCCGAACTTGATGAAAATTTTCTTCTGGATGCACTTAAACAACTGATAGCCGTTGAAAAAAACTGGGTTCCGGATGCACCAGGGACCTCTTTGTATATAAGACCGACGATTATTGCTATGGATCCTTTTCTGGGAGTGCGTGCTTCAAATACATACCGTTGTTTTATCATTTTCTCACCTGTTGGAGCTTATTATGCGGCAGGTTTTAATCCTGTTAAAATTCTGGTGACAAAAGATCATGTTCGCGCTGTCCGCGGCGGTGTGGGTGAAGCCAAAACACCCGGGAATTATGCCGCAAGTCTTTATGCCGGCACCAGAGCTCATCAACTGGGCTATACCCAGGTTCTCTGGCTTGACGGAATTGAGCAAAAGTACGTTGAAGAAGTCGGAGCTATGAATATTTTTTTTGTAATGGACGATGAAATGATCACTCCTGTTTTAAATGGAAGCATACTTCACGGTATCACAAGAGATTCTGTAATAGCTCTTGCTAAAGAGTGGAAGTATAAAATATCGGAACGCAGAATCAGCATTGATGAAGTAATAGATGCCCATAACTCCGAAAGACTCAAAGAGGTTTTTGGGTCAGGAACAGCAGCAGTAATTTCACCTGTTGGGGAACTCAAATACGGAGATAAAGTTATTGATATTTCGGGTGGGAAAGTAGGGCCGATAGCCGATAAATTATTTAAAGCGTTAACAGATATTCAATACGGAAGAGAGAAAGACTGTATGGGCTGGATAGAGGAGGTTAGTACATAATAAATATTTACTTATAATTCTGGAGAACATTGTTGAAAAACTCTGATGCTTATAAGCATGTGCCGTCTTTTATTGAAAAGATGACAAAAGAGAATCTTCCCTCTGTGCTCATAGATAACTTTATATACTATTATAAAAAAGTTATAAGCGGGGAAAAAGGGATCATATATGACAAAGATATTGAATGTGTCAGAGAAAATGAAATCGACGATGCGAAAGACCTGTCAGAATATACTGGTGCAGGTAGAAAAGTCTTAAAGAATTCCATCCGGATAGTATTGAATGGCGGTCTTGGTACAAGCATGGGTTTAACAAAAGCCAAGTCGCTTATTGAAGTTAGAAACGGGAAAACATTCCTTGATATAATCGTTCGGCAGGCTGAAAAAAGCAATGTTAAACTTGCTTTTATGAACAGTTTTAATACTCACGAAGATACTGTCTTTGCGCTTAAGAAAATGAATTTATCAGCATTTCCCCTATTGTTTCTCCAGCATAAGTTTCCCAAAATACTTCGGGAAGGGTTTGCCCCTGCAATATGGCCGGAAAATAATGAACTGGAATGGAATCCTCCGGGGCATGGAGATATATATACTGCTATTTATACGTCAGGAATACTAGATAAGCTTTGGTCAGAAGGTATCGAATATGCTTTCATCTCGAACTCGGATAATCTGGGAGCAACTTTGGACGAAGCTATATTGGGTTACTTTGCCGAAATAGGATATCCCTTTCTTATGGAGGTTGCAGAAAGGACACCTTCTGATTTAAAAGGAGGACATCTGGCAAGGTATAAAAACGGGCGGCTTCTTTTGCGCGAAGCAGCCCAGTGCCCCGTCAATGAACTGGATGCTTTCAGAGATACAAGCTGCTACCGGTTTTTTAATACTAATAACATCTGGATAAATCTTGGCTATTTAAAGGATCTTATCAAAAAAGAAGGAACTGTTCATCTTCCCTTGATTCTTAATCCAAAGACTCTGGATCCAATAGACGACAATAGCCCCCGAGTGTATCATATTGAAACTGCAATGGGAGCCGCGATTTCCCTTTTTGATGGTGCAACTGCTGTTAGGGTTCCCCGGTCAAGGTTTTTCCCTGTGAAAAAATGCAATGATCTGCTTGCACTCCGCTCCGATTGTTATCTTTTAACTGAAGAAGATAATCTTATAATTAATCCCGAAAGAAAATATAAAACGCTGCGTATCAATCTTGATCCTGATTATTATGGCAAAATAGATCAGTTTAATGCCCGATTCAAAGAAGGCTTTGTTTCGCTGATCGAATGTGAGTCCGTGACAGTAAACGGAGATGTATATTTTGAAAAAAATGTCAAACTAAAAGGTAATGTTGTAATAACGAACAGGGGGAGGTCAAAGGCTGTTATAAAAAAGGGTTCGGTCATAGATAGGGATATAAATTTCTGACAAGTTCATCAAAACTAAACGTTCGTTGGAAATCGATTCTTTCTGATGGTTGGTTTTTTTTACTTTTTTTTCACAACATATTCGACAGTAACCGTTTCACTTGATTCCGGTGCGATCCTAAGAGAAGGTGGACTGAGCGCAAGCCTTACAGTTTTTGTTCCGGAATAATATATATTATCAAGATAAATTTTATCAGTATAAATACTCGAAATTTTATCAAGAACACGCTTTCCACCGATTACCCTGACTTTTCCTGGTTCAATTTTTACATTCTCAAGTACAAGGTTTTTTGGTAGTTTGCCGGCCCAATCGACCTGTACGGGTAATTCCCTCACCACAGGTATTCCAAGCGTTACTTCAACAATGGGTGGATTCACGTTTTTTAGTACTATTCCGGGCGGGAGAGATACATTTTCGTCTGTTATCAGAAAAGAGTTTTTCCCACCTGTCACTTTCCCAAGGTCTATTTTGACTTTTACTTGTTCGGGGCGAATAGATTTAATAAGCGAGCCTGACCCGCTAAGATTAAGGGTTACAGAATTTACCGATGTGTCTATAATTTCCATTTCCGTATTACGATTCATATATTCAACAGGAATTTCAATGTTTATCAAAGTTTCCATGCCTCTTGAAAAACTGAACCAGACTCCGACAATGAACAGGAACGAAACCAGTGCGGCAACAGATATTTCGACTTTTTCTTTTCTCTGATCTATGCCTTTTGGTGTATCCCCCATGTGTTCCTGTAAATACTGTTTTAATTCCTCCTTCCCGGTTATGGGATATGTCCGGGAGTCTTTAGCAACAGTAATGGTGCCACGTTCTTCGGAGACAACAATCACCATGGCATCTGATACTTCAGCCAGTCCGAGAGCGGCTCTGTGGCGAGTTCCATAATGAGAAGGGAGATCATTACTGTGTGAGAGGGGAAGAATGCAGGCAACATCCGTAATCCTGTCCTTGCGTATTATAGCTGCGCCATCATGCACAGGATTATCATGCCAGAAAATGCTCATTATCATTTCCTTGGAAACTACTCCTCGCCAGGGTATTCCGCCCTGAACGAATTCCTCTATATCTTCATTTGCCGGAAATACAAGAAGTGCTCCGGTATGTTTTCGGGATAGTTCAAAAATGGTATCCGTAATTATTTCAACTGGTGTTGTGCTTGTTTTTTGTGAAACGCCCCATATAATAGTTTTCAGGTTTTTTGCCTGTAAAACGCTGCGTATTTCATTTCTAAAAACTACAACAATGATAAGCGCAGCAACAGCTGTTATGCCCTGAATCGCCCAGCTTGTTATTATTAGTCCCATAGATAAGGCTAATTTTTGGAAGAACCAGAGAAGAGCTATTCCAATCAGAACTCGAAAAGCATTGGTTCCACGGAAAAGAATATAAGATCTGAAAACGATATAGCTGTTTATTATAATATCAACCACATCCTGCCATCTGACGCTCGAAAAAAAAGATAGAAAATCATTCATATGTTTTTATCAATTCCGGTAAAATATAGAATATTAAAATAAGTGCCTTCAAAATAGCTGTTATTACGAAATTTTCAAGCGAAATGATTTATAATTTAACTTATCTTTTACCATATAACCATACCTTAATTATAATATTATTTTAGCAGCAACAATAAATACCTTGACAATAACTTTAATAAACATTAAATATCATTACTATATATTGATAATATAAGAAATTGGTATTCCGTTATTCCATCCTGCCGCTCTAAAAATTTTATTGTGAACACCGGCGTAAAAAATAAATTGTTATCTCTGGTTTTTGCTGAACGGTAATCGTTCTGTTAAATATAATTCTTTAACGACGCAAAACCCGGAGCTATAAAGGGAGGTATATATGGAAAAGGGAAAAAATAAAGGAAAAACCGCCAAAAAAAGGGTTACTTTCATTCTGGAAGTTAAAGGGGCCAGAAATATTGCTTTAATGGGTGATTTTAATAACTGGAATGAAAAAACGCATCCCATGAAAAAAAATGATAAGGAACTTTGGAAAAAAACGGTTTTTCTTAATTCCGGAAGATACGAATACAGATTTTTAGTTGACGGACAATGGCAAAATGATCCTATGAACAACCAGCTTTGCAAAAACCGTTTTGGAACATACAATAATTTTATTGTTGTGGTATAAGAAAAAAAGATTGTGCCGGCTAAGTTGAATACAAATACTATTTTAAAACGCGTTGAAGGTGATGAATGAAAAATTTGTTTTTTGCTGGTGTGGGCCTTATTGTTGTGCTGTGCTTCGCGGGTATTTCAGCCTCTTTTGGGAATGATGTAGAGTTGTGCGTTCCGATGGGAGTTATAGTGCTTTCAGCTCCTGAACAGGCTGAACAGAAGAACGCGCCTGTCGATTTTCACCATTCCAAACACTTTATGTATGAGTGCCGTAAGTGTCATCATAAGTGGGAAGGAAACACAGAAAACCTTTCCTGCGGGACATCAAACTGCCACGATCTTTCAAGCAATCCCCGGGCAGAGGGGAAAAAAGTAAAGTCTGATACAGCATATAGGTATTTCAAGAATGCTTATCATAACCAGTGCATAGGGTGCCATAAGTCAAACAAAGAAATAAATGCCGCTCTTGAATCGTCAAAAAAAGTATTAAAATCAAATCTGCAAAACCCGGGGCCAACTGGTTGCGTGGAATGTCATCCAAGACAGAAATAACTGTTTGCTTGTTTTTTATAAAACGAAATAACAAACAAATTTCTAAACAGGCTCTGTTCCAAACGGTTGAAGCTCCTTGTAGCTTGTTGCGAGGAGCTTCAACACATATGGATTTTGCACAACTCATATATTCACCGGGGTTATGCATATAACCCCCGGTCGTTCAGCAAAGAGCATACAGTTAAAAACGACAAATGGCTTAGTTGAAATATATTCTATGGAGCTGCTCGGATTTATTGGAAAAACCATTTCGGGCTATTTCTTGATATTTAATTCAGATATTGATTGCATGTCACAGGAAAATATGAATGGCCGGTAGTTCAAATAGAAATCATGATAAAAAACTGATCGTTGGTATTGGTTCAGCTCTGGTTGATATCTTGGCCCTTGAAAATGACGAATTCTTAAATAAATTGGGTGCAAGAAAAGGCGGCATGACGCTTGTTGCAGACAATGTTATTGAAAACACGTTATCTATGGCAACAATAAATACCAGAATTGTTCCAGGTGGTTCTGCATGCAACACTATGGTTGGAATAGGTAGGCTTGGTGGTGCTGCACGTTTTGTCGGAAAATTGGGGAAAGATGAATTTGGAAAATTTTTTGAAAATGATTTAAGAGAAAATAATGTTGAACCTTTGTTATTTACATCTTCCTCTCCCACCGGAAGAGTCCTCTCAATAATAACTCCTGATGCGCAGCGCTCAATGTTTACTTGTCTTGGAGCATCGTCTGAAACAAGACCCGAAGAGATTACTTATGATTGTTTCAAAGGCGCCGCAGTTGTACATATAGAGGGCTACCTTTTATTCAACAGGGATTTAATACTTACAGCCTTGAACACGGCAAAAGCTGCCGGCGCTCTTATTTCTCTGGATCTTGCCAGTTTTACAGTTATTGAAGAATCAAAAGATTTTCTTGAAAAGATAGTTGATGATTATGTTGATATATTAATAGCAAATGAAGACGAAGCCTTTGCCTTTACAGGTCAATCAGATGAATTGCAGGCTCTGGATGCTCTTTCAGAAAAGGCCGAGATAGCGGTATTAAAGCTTGGAGAACGTGGAAGTTATATTTGCAGAAAGGGAAAAAGAGTCCGGGTTGAACCTGTAGGAAGCGGCTTTGCTGTTGATACTACAGGCGCTGGAGATCTGTGGGCGGCCGGATTTTTATTCGGATTAGTAAATGGCTATCCCCTTGAAAAATGCGGCGAGCTTGGTTCTGCATGTGGTTATGAGGTTTGCCAGGTAGTAGGAGCGAACATTCCTGATGAAGGCTGGCAAAGAATAAAAGCGTTGCTTAAACAGTACCCGGAGGAATAATGGCAAAAAAGAAAATAACAAGAAAAGAACTATTGAATGAGCCTGATGAGTTTATAACTTTTTCAGCCAAATTGCTGAAAATCATGGCAACATATAAAGTGCAATTATTATATGCGGTCGGGTTATTGATTTTAACCGGAATAATATTTTCAGGAATCAGATATTTTTCATTCAGGTCAGAGGGTCAGGCTTTTGCCATGCTCGAAAAGACAATGAAAAACTATGATGTTTCGCTCAAGAAAAACAGCCCTGAAAAAGCTTTTAAAGAAGCAAAAAATGATTTTATAAAAATAATTGATAAATATTCCGGCAACAGCGGCGGGAAGATAGCACGGATAGAATTAGCCAATCTATCCATCCAGGCAGAGGACAATGACAGTGCAATAGAACTTTATAGTAAAGCGCTTGAAGATTTTAGTTATGATCAGACAATAAAAAACAGTATATTAAGCAACCTCGGTTATGCTTATGAAGGAAAAAATGATTTACAATCTGCAGTAAAGTATTTTGAAATGATTGCAGCTGGACCTGATACTTTTCTGAAAGACGAAGCGCTGTTTAATCTTGGAAGAATTTATGCCGCAATGGGAAACGATAAGATGAGCAGGGATGCTTATAAGAGGATCGTTACTGAATTTGCCGGTTCTTTTTACCTTCCAATTGCAAAAGAACGTTCGTGACAGGTTCTATAAAAAAATAACGGCCAACCGAATATTTCGGAAGACCGTTAAGGAGGAAAGATGAAAAACTTATCAGGTTGGTAATATAGGAATGCAAGTTGCTTGCCAAATCGGTTATTATTAATAAAAAACTTGTACATCATATTAATATCCTTAAAATCAAGGTTGTTATCTCTTTTACCTCCTGTTCCGTCAATATTAAAACATGGTCTTATTTATAAGTTTGCTGGTCTTATTGTTCAAAATTTTGAACCCGGCAACCTGCATATACAGATAAATGCTTGTTTATATAATCTATTTTTGTTTAGATCGGGATTCGTTTTTTTGAACCTGTACTACATATCAAGCTCTTATATATTTTAACATGCTGGTATGATTCATTTTATTGCATGTTTATCATTTTAAACCGATACAGACAGCCTCTTCTCCACTGCTTGTACCCGGGAGTTTCTATTGGCATCCATGTTAAACATTTTAAGTTTCTGGTTGTTAATATGAAGTCAATCACAAAAAGCTTTAACCATTCAATAATCCAAAGGATTATGCTTTATAGAATTTCTTCCCGCACTACCTCCAGGAGTTTTGGAAGAGCTTTTTCCACTTGAGGAGAAAGCGACATCGACCAGCCGATATGATCCGGTTCCACCCCTATAACCACGCCGGCAGGGACCTGCTTACCGTAAAGGGTCAGTATACGAACCATGCTCAACCCGTGCATTGAGGCAATACATCTGTTTTCTGCGCAACAGGAAATAGGAATCCGGTAAACGGTCCCAGGAACATTGCCGGCACAGACCGCATCCATCACGATTATGCGCTCTGCCGCTTCGAGTTCCGGCAGGGCGTCCAGAATAGCGGTTCCCACCTCAAGGATCTCGGCGCCTGCGAGCCCCCCTTCCCTGCACAGGGTCATGGCTGCATGTACTCCCACTCCATCATCACCCATGAGCAGGTTTCCCACTCCAAGTACAAGTGTCTTCACTCCGGTCCCTCCTTATTCCTTGTATTTCCTGTTCCTCAAGACAGGGTTAATTTTTTTCGTCCCATACCACTGTCGGCTTGCCTTCAGGCCGCATAACGTGCACTGCGCATGATAGACAGGGGTCAAAAGAGTGGATTATCCGAAGGGCTTCGATGGGCTGAGCCGGATCTATGACTTTTGTACCGATTAAAGCCTGCTCCATTGGACCCCGAACATTCATCCCATCTCGGGGTGAAGCGTTCCAGCATGTGGGGGTTATAATCTGGTATTGGGTGATCTTTCCGGAAACGATCTTCACCCAGTGACCGAGTGCTCCCCGGGGAGCCTCGGTCATTCCGACTCCTACTCCTGAATGCTGGTCAAAGGCATTATCGTAGGACATCTCACCGGGTTCCAGATTATCGAGCCAGCCCTGCATTGCTTCAGCCACCTTCAAAGCCTCCTCTGCCCGAGCCGCATGCCTATCCATGACCGAAATCCCCTTCTGATAATCGTTGTTTATCCACATTCTGGCAAGGGGTCCTACTTCAAAAGGTTTTCCCGAAAGCCTTGGCGCTTTAAGCCAGGAATAGGCATCTCCCTTGGGATAGACCGGCTCGGTCGCCCCTTGCGCCGGTGCCAGGTTTTCCGTCCGGTTCGCGTACCATGAAAATGCTACAGATTCGCTGATCTGTCCGGGATCAAGGCTTGATACTGAAGATCCGGCGTTTTCAATGTATCCCGGAGAAAATAGTTTCTTCGGGCTGAAATCATCTATCGAAAAAACTCCAAATGCCAGAAGGTTATTACAGCCTGCGCCTATATTTAAGTAGTCAGAATATACTGTTGCCACCTTATTGACATCTGGAATGAAGACGTTCCGGATAAAGTCGGTCAGGGCACTCAGGTGGGTCCTGAACTGATTAATTCGTGCCGTGGTGACAGTTGATGTGAAACCGCCTGGAATAAAGGTGTGAGAGGCCGGCATCTTTCCGCCGAAGATAGCTCCCATTTCATGGGCTCGCCGCCTTGCCTCAAGCGCCTTTACTAGGTTGGCTGCTACCGGATCGAGTCCGCTTCTCATATCTACCTCCCAGGCAGGCTTCCAGGGAGAAACTTTGGGACCTGAGAGGTAATCTAGGGCTGCCAGAAGATAAAAATGAAGTATGTGGGACTGAAGAAAATTGGCCCCCAAGGTGAGGTTTCGCAGGAGCCTGGCATTTGTCGACGGCAGCCATTCGGAAACATTTTCAAGGGCCAGAACAGAGGCCAGTCCATGTGAAATGGGACAGACTCCGCAGATTCGCTGAGTAATTACCGGAGCATCCAGGGGATTTCTGCCAGAAAGCAATGTCTCAAACCCCCTGAACAGGGTACCGGTGCAGCGCGCATCAACGATCTGTAATTTTCCGCCCACCGGGTCGATGGTTACCTCAACCTTCATATGTCCTTCTATCCGGGTCACCGGATCCATAATTGTTATAGTACTCATGACGTAATCCTTTCTTATTAAAAATATTAGAAAAATGCCTGCCAAAAGCTGGCGACGAAAAGCCGCTGTCCTTTTTAAAGAGCTTAGCGTCTCTGCCACATTCGTGAAACATTGACTGTGGCCGAGCGGCTTGTGGAAACATTTCCTGCAGCATCCTTTGCCCAGGCATACAATGTTTTGGTGCCTGCCGATTGAAATAAATAGCTCGCCGGTTTGGCCGATGTCCACCCGGCCGCTGTCACTGAAGGTTTAGCTGCAGTCTCTGTCAGCAGGTAGCCTGTCACACCGATATTATCCGTAGCAGACAAAGCTGTTATAGCTACCGTAAGCGTTTTTGAATTTGAAGGAATGGCAAATACTTCAATATTAGGTGCTATTGTGTCCGAGCTACCAGACTTCTGATATTCCGAATATGAATATTTCTTTTTATAAAACGGAGAAAATCTGTCTGGAAAACCGCTTTCGGTACATCCCAGACATATAGCGTTGGCTCCGACGCACCAGTTGGTGCCGCTGTTCCATTTTCGCACCGGGCAGTCCCCCTGGGTCGTTTCCCCTTTACATCCTATTTCCTTAAGGCATAGCCCCTCCACTCCGAAAGTATTGGTTTCCTCTGACTCCTTCCGGGGGCAAAGTTTGTGAACATTCATATTTTCCGAACCGAAAAGTGTGGCCGGCCTTCCAAAAGAATCCAGCGCCACGGTGGCTCCGGACAGAAGCTGGGCTACCGTCCAGACTATCCAGTCAGGATGGGTCGGACACCCCGGAATATTTATGGTGGCCCTCCCGGACGCATTGCGGACGCTCATGATACCGGTCGGATTCGGATTGCCGGCTGGAATTCCGCCAAAACTTGCGCAGGTACCGATGCTCAACACAGCCTTGGCTTTTGGGGCGAGAGTGCGGACCGCTTCCAGGGCTGTGACTTCTTGACCATTTTCTGTCCAAACCATGCAGGCGTTTCCTCCGAATGCTGTGGGAATGCCGCCGTCCACAGCGAGAATAAATTCACCAGAGGCGGCCTGCAGTAGGTTATTCACAGCAAAATCTCCGGCCGCCCCCATTAGATTCGGATGAAAAGCTAAATCGATTGTATTTACCAGCAGGTCGGCAATATCGGTCGGCGCCTGACTGCTGAATCTGTTGGCCAGAGATACTGTACACCCGGTACAGTTGGCGCCGTTCAACCAGACGACAGAGGGAAGCCCGCCTGCCGCTAATGCTTTTTCAAGTTTCCCCAGCGCCGACAGGGAGAGCCCCAGAGAAGCTGCAGATCCAAAACAATATTTTATAAATTCTCTTCGTCCAATTCGCATGAAATACCTCCGTTTGTTGAGTTGCAGGTGCCGTCAAAAATCCGGCGCCATTTATTAAATAGTCCCTGATAAAGCAAGGGAAACGCATCTATCTTATTCCTTTGCCACTCAGGGATATTCCCTTCACCGGCGTATCCGGATCATTGGAATAGATTCTGAGTGTCGTAGCAAAGGAGCGCTGAGAAGTCGGTTTGAATTCCATCTGCAGAGAATACTCTTTGGATTGATCCACATTGAACTGGGAAGTCTGTACTTTAAATGCGGAGGCATCCGCACCGACCAAATCGACTTTTGTCACCATCAGTCTTGAAGCTCCTTTGTTTGTAATTTTAAGGGTCTTTTTTACCGATTCATTCACTTTGATGCTGCCAAAATCGAGAGAACCCGGCGTCGATATATCCGCCACACCCGATGAACCGGTTATGGTGACCGATCCCCACATCAGGTTGCTGGAAACATTTCCTGCCCCGTCCCTGGCCCAGGCATAAAGTTTTTTAGAGCCTGCAGATGTGAAGGTATAACTTGACGGTTTGACGGAAGACCATCCGGCAGCCGTTACAGAAGGTTTCGTAGCGGTCTCGGTCAGCAGATATCCCGTCACGCCTATATTGTCAGTCGCGGAAAGAGCCGATATTGCTATAGTTAGCGATGTTGCTGTTGACGGAATGGCGAACAACGTCATATTTGGTGCTGTCGTATCGGTTCCAGGTTGCACTGACGGCATTCTCAGGGCGCGTTCAGGGCGCGAAAAGCTGTGACACCACGAGCAGTCATATTTTTTATCCTTTACATGCTTGCTGTGAAGGGAGGTGTAAACCGGAAGGCTTTTTTGCTCATGGCACTGGGTGCAGGTGGCGCTCTGCGTTCCCTTCAAGGCATAACCCAAGCCTTTCAGGTTCATCTGGGTTGCGTTTGAAGTGTGGCATTGCGTGCAGGTCAACGCATTGCCCTTTGGCATAACTTCGTGGGTAATAAGCTGATAGGTATCCGTATCGACGTTTTGGTACAAGGTGGTGCTGGGATGCCCCATGTTTGCCAGGCCGGCCTTTACTGCATTGTCATAATTGCCACTTGAAAAATAGACCGATGTATCCAGCGCAATGAGAACTCCCTGACTGTCTGCAAAGGGCTGAAGCGCCTTTTTGTATTTGAAAGGATACAGAACGCTGCCCGATCCGTTGATGCTGCCTTCCGGACGGGAGGTTGGATAGGCACCGGTGGTCCCATCGAACCATGCGATTTCGTGCAGGCTGTAATTCCAGCTTGTACCGTTCCAGAAAGAATAAACCGGCTTAAGATCGCCGCCCCTTGTGATAAGAGGCTCCCAGCGGTTTAGAGGCACATTCCACTCAGGAATCGTCCAGTTACGGTAAACTTCCGTGGATTCGGTTACGGTCGTGTCCGCTGCATTTCGGGCATAGGTTTTAATATGACAGGTCTGACAGGCAACGCGGTTGACGTGATGGTTGACATCCGCAGTTGTATGGCCGGAAGAAGTCCTTTTATTCGTATGGCAGGTTGAAGTACTGCAATTTACCTTCACATCCAGATCTGTCTGTCGAAGATCGGAGCCGCGGCCCGCGATCCGGTGATTCTTTGTGGTGTGGCACTGCTGGCATGTGAGATTTGCGCCTGTTGTGGACATGTGGACGTCAAAATTTCTGTCATTTGTCGTGGCGTGAGACAGCGCCATGTCGCCACGTTTGTTGTTATCGCCCCCGCCGCCTTTGGCATGACATTGAACGCAGTTGGAACGCGTCGGTTTATGCACGGTCTTAACAGCCTGGTCCATGGTCACGGGCCCCATGTTCACCGTATCCGGAACAAACACACCGTTAACCTTCTTCCGTTTATAGTCTTTCTGGTGACATATAAGGCAATCGATATTTTGAAGCTGGGAAGGAGTGGCAATCGTCTCGGGCTTTGCCCCAAGGCCGGCATGACAGGAACCGCAGGCCTTCCAGTTTCCCAGAATGGAGACACAATAACTGTTAAATGCCGTATTGAGCTTACCCTGAACATCCGGGCCGTTAACAGTGTAAAGAGCTTTCCCCTGCCATTGGTAGTGGGTGGCTCCGTGCATTTCAAATGCTTTTGATTCATGGCAGGTCATGCAGCTCTGTGACCCCTGCCACGACAGTCTGGAGTGATCAGCTGTTACTTTTCCGGGAGCGAGAAACATCACCATGATAAACAGACTCATGATCCATTCTGCGCCGACATGTCGATTTTTCATATCCATCCTTATGTAATTTAGGAAAATAGTCACCCAATTGTTTAAAGCAGCAAAATATCAATTTCTCGCGGTTAGGACACCGCCGCATTTAAGCATATCGGGCTTATTAGTTATCATTATTATTAGCTAAATTATGCAAGACTCGCGCCAGAATAAATTATTTTATAAAAACAAATATGCGGTATTATCAGATGGCACTAATTAAATGCAGGTATTTCAGTAGTTTGATCTGGTACAGGCTGCTTTCAGATGAAAAGAATTAATTCAATGAATAATTATAATAGATATCGTTTAAACATAAATTTTTTGAATTATATTAAAATTGTTATAAATTTGACAGGTTGCTATCAGACAATGCCTCCAAATAATCATATGAACAATCACATGCAGGTATTCTGCCATTGTGCTGAAGCCTACTATATTCTATATGTTTGAGGTTTTATGCGAGCAGCGGCATTTTTTTACCGCCTGCTATCAAAATCGGGGGATTGAATTCAGCCAATGGTATGCATGGAAGTATTTAACGCCGTCGCCCACCGTAAATTGGTATCAAGCATTTCAAAACGACTTCAAATCTATTTAATATATGTCCGGGCACTGTGCTCCGCAAGCGTTCCCCTGTGTCTATAAATGACTGTACATCTGCCCTGAAATAATCCATATGTATGACGGCTACATCTCCTCTATTCCAATTTTGAGCGAATTAACGGTCAGAATTTAATGATCATCTATATGATATTATAGAATTATCGACAGGAGTTCATCAGATTAAAAAAATTTTAAATGGTACATTAATTGGTTATATAATTATAACCAGAGTTGTTTTTGTCGCATAATTTGTAATTATCTCCAATGCAGTTCAATTATTTGAACCCCCTGATAGCGAGCTTTGGATATAAAAACCTGAATAATATAATAATTATCAGTGTTCACTATTTTGAACCAGCCGTAGGCGTATGATTATCTTTTGCAATATTATGATATATATGTGTATTTCAAGATATGTGTTGTTTAGATTTTTGAACCTGAATCAAGATTAAACTTTTTGAGTTTCTGGCTTAGGCCGCTTTTACCGATACCGAGCAATGCTGCGGCATTTGATTGAACATTGTTTGCCAGTTTCATAGCTCTTTTTATCATTGATTGCTCAACCATATCAAGAGTTTCATATAATGTTGCGGTAGCCGGAATTCCGTCAAAACGAAGAGTATTGTATATATTCTCTTTAAATTCTCTTGGCAGGTCGAAGACTCTTATTTTATCCTCGGTACATAAAATCATGGCTCTTTCAACTGCATTCTCAAGTTCGCGGACATTTCCGGGCCACGTATAATCGTACAGAAGGCGTTCAACGTCCTTATCAACACCTGTTATGCCTGGTCCCTCTTTTCTTTCTGAAGCATACTTCTTTATAAAGTGATCAACAAGCAAGCGTATGTCTTCTATTCTTTCCCGTAAAGGCGGAATTACGATATTAATAACATTTAGACGATAAAACAGGTCTTCCCTGAAACGGCCCTGTTTTACCTCCTCTTTTAATTGCCTGTTTGTAGCAGCAATAATGCGGATATCTACCAGAATCGGTTTAACTCCGCCTACTCTTTCAAAATTTCTTTCCTGAAGCGCTCGAAGTAATTTTACCTGAAGTCCTTGAGAAAGTTCGGATATTTCATCAAGAAAAAGAGAGCCTCCGTCTGCCAGTTCGAAACGGCCTTTCTTCATGGAAATTGCTCCTGTAAAGGCACCCCTTTCGTGGCCGAACAGCTCGCTTTCGAGGAGGTTTTCAGCAAGAGCAGAACAATTTACGGCTATAAAAGGCTTATCTCGTCTCGGGCTGTTAAAATGTATTGATTTTGCGACAAGTTCCTTTCCTGTACCACTTTCTCCTTCTATTAATACTGTAGCAGAAGATGGAGAAATCTTACGTATAGTTTCGAAAACATTCAGCATGGCATTGCTTTTGCCGATCAGGTTTCCAAAATTATACTGCAGTTCAACAACATTGCGCAGCCGCCTGTTATCTTTAACAACACTGTACATGGTCATAGCTTTTTTGACATAGATAACGAGCCGCTCGTTATCGAAAGGCTTAAGTATATAATTATAAGCTCCTTTCTGCATGGCTTCCACGGCTTTTTCGACAGTCCCATGGGCTGTCATCATTATGACGGGGAGATCCGGATCTATTGTCTTGACTCTTTCTAGAAGTTCAATTCCATCCATAAGAGGCATTTTCATATCTGTCAGCACCAGATCGATATCTGAATTCCTTACAATTTCAAGAGCAGTAATGCCGTTATTTGCGGTTAGGGTCTCATATCCTTCCTCTTGAAGTATTGCGCTTAAAATAGGAGGATAGTTTTTCTCGTCATCAACTATCAAAACGGTTTCCATATTTATACTCTCTGCCTTGCAGGTATTTTTACCAGGACCAGAACGCCACGGATCGGCCTGTTTGAAATTTCAACTATGCCACTGTGAGCTTCAACAATCTTTTTCACTATTCCAAGACCAAGACCGGTTCCTTTATCTTTGGTTGAAAAAAAGGGATCCCAGATCTTGTTTAAAAGATCTTCAGGAATTCCTTTCCCTTCATCTTCAAATACAATATTGATTCCCGTATGATTAGAGCTTATTGAAACAGAAATTTTTCCGCCATCAGGCATAGCCTGCATACTGTTAATAAGAATATTTAAAAATGCCTGGTACAACATATTTGAATCGGCGAATACTTCCGGGAGATATGGTGTCTTTATAGTTTCAATAATACATCCATTTTCTTTAAATTGCTGAGCGAGAAAAATTATATTTTTATCAAGAATGTCTTCTATATGACAAGGCATAAAATCCGGATTCTTGGGTTTAGCAAAATCAAGGAAATCGGTTATAATATTATTAAGCCTTACTGTCTCTTCAACTATTATATCAGGAATAGAATTGGTCGGATCGAGGGTTGCAATTTTTTTCTTTAAAAGTTCACCAGAACTCCTGATAATTCCGAGGGGATTCCGGATTTCATGAGAAATACCGGCTACCATTTCACCTATAGAAGACAAATGTTCGGCGCGTCTAAGTTGTTCTTCAAGCTTTAGACGTTCAATAGCGCGCTTTTCGATTATGTCTTCCCCTCTTCTGACAACAAAAACGAGTGTAACAAATAGACCACTCATTACAACCGTTATTGTTCCAATAATAAGAAGCTGAAATCTGAAAATCGTTTTATAATCTTCAGATAAATTTTCGACTACTTCAATAACACCCACTATTGGACCCTCGGTGCCGGGCTTTGCTCTTTCGAGGCGCAGCGGAGCGAAAGTAACCATTTTAATTTCGGCGGGAAAACCAAGCAGGGTTTCAATAAAATTTCCATTTTGTACCAGTTTTATTGACGATTCACCTGCAACAGCTTTCTTATATTCCTGTCCGCCAATATTCTCTTTCCCCACCAGACTTTTATCAAAACTATACGAAACCATATTTTTCTTAAAATCATATATAGTTACCGAATCAATTTTATAGCCATGGAGAGTGCTTTTTATGACATTATCCATAATTTGAGACTGTTCCAGATTTCTTAACTGGATTTTTCCATATTTTACAGAAACAGGAAGAATAAATTGTAAAAAAATCTGGTGATTAAGGTTTTCAACAATGAGCTTCGCATAGTCCTCGCTCATTTTTAGCTGTGTCGTTCGGACCCAGTTCGTGTTAAGAGCGGATAGCACCATTGTACCTATGAATATTACGATAAGGCTTGAAAAAGTGAAATATTTTACAAGTCTGAACGGCTTTACTTTTTCTTCGGATATTTTCATAATCAGAATAACTTTTACATTTATCGGATCAAGCGTTATAGGACAATATTGATGCAAGATATCAATTTTAACAATGATATACGGAAACAAGCTGATAAAGTCAAGGTGATGCTGTAAAATCACTTTTATAAGGCAATAAAGAAGTTGACCACTGAGATGATTTGATTCCGTTTGCTTGAGAGATAATGCTTTTAAACCTTCACCAGCATTGTCAGTTAAACTCTTCAGGCACAAGTTCTCCGTCTCAGCAAACCTTCTTCTCTAACTTATTCGGATTAAATGAATCTTTAAGATTGATAGGCTTTTTTAGTTTTAATTATTTTAAATTTCTCAAAACATACGGAAGTATTCCTCCGTGGATGAAGTAATTTAATTCGGCCTGGGAATCGATTCTTGCGATAACTGAAAACCGGGTTTCGATCCCGTCTTCCCGCCGGGCCGAAACCGAAAGCATTTTTTCAGGATAAAGGTCATTTTCAATACCGGTGATATCATACTCTTCGGTTCCGTCCAGTTTCAGTTTTTCCTGTCCCTCACCTTTTTCAAACTGGAGGGGCAGAACCCCCATACACACAAGATTGCTTCTGTGGATTCTTTCAAAACTTTCAGCTATAACGGCTTTGACTCCCAACAGAGCGGTTCCCTTGGCGGCCCAATCACGCGAACTACCTGTTCCATACTCGCAGCCCGCGATAACAATAAGAGGAACCAAGGCCTTTTTATAATTCATTGAAGCATCATATATTGACATGACCTTCTCTTCAGGCAGCAAAAGTGTCCAGCCACCGATTTTATCCTGAACCAGTCTGTTTTGTAATCGGATATTACCGAATGTGCCGCGCATCATCACTTCATGATTGCCGCGGCGGGAACCAAATGAATTAAATTCATCGGGAGCTATGCCTTTGCTTATAAGATAGGCTCCAGCTGGACTATCCGCCGGAATAGAACCTGCCGGAGATATATGATCTGTTGTAACCGAATTACCAAGCAAAGCGAGCACTCTTGCATTTCTGATCTCTTTCGGTTTCGAAACACTTATTGTTATTTCATCAAAAAACGGCGGGTTTTTTATGTATGTTGATCCAGGGTCCCATTGAAAGAGAGAGCTTTCAGGTACTGGAAGAGCTTTCCATTTTTCAGAACCTTCGAACAGAGTCGAATATTCATTTTCAAACATCTCAGGAATTAAAAGAATTTCGAGAGTTGCCCTGATTTCTTCCGAAGATGGCCATATATCACTAAGAAAGACTGGTTTCCCGTTACTGTCATGTCCGAGAGGCTCGATCTTAAAATCAATATCTATTTTCCCTGCTATTGCATATGCAACCACAAGCGGAGGAGATGCAAGAAAGTTTGCACGCGTAAGGGGTGAGATTCTTCCTTCAAAGTTGCGATTTCCGCTTAATACTGAAGCTACAACAAGACCGTTTTCATTTATAGCATTTGCGACCGACTCGTGCAGGGGACCGCTATTTCCTATGCAGGTAGCGCATCCATATGCAACAATTTGGAATTTAAGCTCCTTCAGATAATTCATCAGCCCGGACTTTTCAAGATAACGAGAGGCTACTTTCGAACCGGGAGCAAAACTCGTTTTAACCCAAGGCTTGACCGAGAGGCCAAGAGAAAAAGCTTTTTTTGCCAGAAGACCTGCTCCAATAAGGACTGAAGGGTTGGAGGTATTTGTACAGCTTGTTATGGAGGCTATAACTATTGCTCCATGGTTTAACTTGCCAGAATTTCGATTAACATCGATATTAATCGACCTGTTGTTGTCCTCATGACATATTCCGGTTTCAGAATCGTCAACCTGCTTGCTTGCAAAGCCGCCTTCCTGTTCCCACCTGCTTTTATCGATAAAAGAACTTTGAACTGGTTGATAATTGATTTTACATGCTTCTTTTACAGTCTCCATGAATAACTCTTTGACCTGAAAAAGAGGTATTCGCTCCTGTGGTCTGTTTGGACCTGCAATGCATGGTTGAACAGTACTCATATCAAATTCAACCTTATCATTATATATTATATTGCTGCTGGATTTTTCGAAGAAAAGACCCTGCTCTTTTGTATATCTTTCAACAAGAGAAACAACATCTTTCGGGCGGCCGGTCTGACGAAGATATTTTAATGTCAGATCATCCACCGGAAAAAATCCCATTGTTGCTCCATATTCCGGAGCCATGTTTGCAATTGTTGCCCGGTCTTCCGCACTAAGATTTGATAATCCTTCTCCACAGAATTCGACGAATTTTCCCACAACTCCTCGTTTTCTCAAAAGTTCGGTTATGCTGAGCACGAGATCGGTTGCCGTTGTTCCGTCAGGAAGGCTTCCTTTCAGCTGTAAGCCCAGAACCTTAGGAGTAAGAAGATAATAAGGCCTTCCCAGCATAACGGCTTCAGCTTCTATTCCGCCAACTCCCCATCCCAGGACGCCTATTCCGTTTATCATTGTTGTATGGGAATCTAGGCCGAGCACAGTGTCCGGAAAAGCTGTTTGTTTCCCGTCAACTTCTTTTATAAATACAACTCTTGATAGATGTTCAAGGTTAACCTGGTGGCAAATTCCTGTTCCGGGAGGCACTACTCTGAAATTATTAAAATTCTTCTGGCCCCATCTTAAAAAAGTATATCGTTCTGAGTTGCGCATAAACTCATACCGGAGATTTTCTTCAAGCGAAGAATCTTTGCCGGATGAGTCTATCTGGACAGAGTGATCGATAATCAATTCTGCGGGTATGAGAGGATTAATTATTAATGGATCTCCATATAACCGGTTTGCGGCATCTCGCATGGCGGCTAAATCAACCACAGCAGGAACCCCTGTGAAATCCTGTAACAGAACCCGCGCTGGTAAAAAAGGCATTTCACCCATTTCGCCGGATGTATTCCACAAAGCCAGATTCTCTATATCTTTTGCCGTAAACAGAAAATTGTCTTCGTTTCGGAGAAGATTTTCAAGAAGAATCTTGATGCTGAAAGGAAGCCTGTGTATATTGCTGAAACCCCCATCGGCAAGGATATTCAGTCTGTAATATAATAATGAATTGCCATTTATTTTTATATGTGCTTTTGCACCAAAGCTGTTTTTACAAACGATCATCTTTCCTCCTTGAAAAGCATTAATGAAAGTTTTCTATATCCATAAAAAAAAAACATATCAACAATTCGTTTAATAGTTTAGTATTAACTGCTTTTTTATAAATCCATAAATATCCTGAAGGCAGTTAGTTCCAGCTCTTTAGAGCGGTGCGCTTCACATTTTACAAAGTCATCTTTGTTGTTACAGAATATTTATTCTTTTATTCTTGACATGATTTTGTAAGTTGACTATAGAATTCCCTTCAAACGTAAAGCTTTAATTCTGATGGCTAAATATTTATATTTTAAAGATTAAGTCGCATTATGCCTCAAATAATTTAAAGATTTGGGAGCGGTTCTTAAATATGAATTTTGAAGAGCTGTTGGTGAAAAATAAAACAGCTGTCATTGATAAATGGTTTGGCGTAGTTATTGATAGCTATCCGTCCGACACAGCCAAATTTATCAAAAGCCAGAAAGATCCTTTTTCAAATCCAGTCGGAGGCACTACACTAAAAGGCCTTAATGGGCTTATGGATGAGCTACTGGGTGAAATGAATCCCGATACAATAATTTCATTTCTAGATCCTATTATAAGGATACGAGCTATTCAAAGCTTCACCCCCTCCCAGGCAACATCTTTTGTCTTTTCCTTAAAAAAAATAATCAGAGACTTCATTATCAATAAAAAATCTGGCGATTATCAGATTTCTACCGAATTGTCACAATTTGAGCAAAAAATCGATTCGATAGCATTATTGGCTTTCGATATCTATATGAAGTGCCGAGAAAAAATCTTTCAGTTAAAAGCAAACGAAGAAAAAAACAGAACCTATAAGGTATTTGAAAGAGCTGGTTTAATTAAAGAGATTTCGGGCTGTTATCAGGAACCACAATAATGTAATAATGTTTAATAATTAAGGTTTGGAATAACGAGTTAACAAATTGCATATGGCTATTAAAAATCGTCTTAAGCTATAGAGCGAGGTAATGTTAAATGAATGTAAAGTACATGTTCTCACTCATTGCGGTAATTGTTTTATTTCTGCTTGCCTATGTAGGGGTTGAGGCAGCAGGACTTCAGATTCTATTCGGGATTGTAATACCCTATGTGGCCCTTTTGGTTTTCGTTATAGGATTTATTAATCGTGTAATAGGGTGGGCACGTTCTCCTGTTCCTTTCAGCATTTCATCAACCTGTGGGCAGCAAAAATCACTTCCATGGATAAAATCTGAAGAATTGGATAATCCACATACAACTATGGGTGTTATTGCCAGAATGTTCCTTGAGATAATCTTATTCAGATCTCTATTCAGGAACACAAAAGCCACCTTGAGCGATGGTCCAAAGATTTCATTTAATTTGGAAAAATGGCTCTGGCTCGCTGCTCTTGCTTTTCACTGGTCTTTCCTGACGGTTATTGTAAGACATTTGAGGCTTTTTACTGAACCGGTTCCTGTTTGGGTTCAGTTGCTTGAGAAAGTGGATGGATTTTTCCAGATCGGTGTGCCGGGCATTTTTATTTCAGGAATAGTGCTTCTGGCAGCTGTATTCTATCTTTTTTTAAGAAGAATTATTATACCCCAAGTGAATTATATTTCACTTGCTCAGGACTTTTTTCCTCTTTTTCTGATTTTCGGAATCGCATTTTCAGGAATTCTGATGCGCCATTTTGCAAAGATCGATGTTACCGGAGCAAAAGAACTTGCAATGGGCCTTGTTACTTTTCACCCAACAATTCCTCAAGGAATTGGCGGCATTTTTTATGTTCACATATTTTTTGTCAGCGTTCTACTGGCTTATTTCCCTTTCAGCAAGCTGATGCATATGGGTGGTATTTTTATGAGCCCTACGAGAAATCTGCCGGGTAACAGCCGGGCAGTCAGACACATTAATCCATGGAATTATCCTGTCCATACACATACATATGAAGAGTATGAAGAAGAATTCAGGGAAAAAATGATAGAGGCTGGACTGCCAGTTGAAAAGGAGTAACTAATGTCAGATCCAAAACCAAATGAGATCATAGAAAAAATAGATTATAATCCTTCCCAAAGAGGATGGATGGATGTCCCTGTTGAAATCAGAAAGGGAATGTATTGTTACGCTTCAAATCCAAAAAGCGTGGAATATGTCGGTCTTCCAAACGCAAGACCATGGAATCCTCTTGAGGACGACTGGAAACTACCGGAAAACTGGAAGGAAATTGTACATAAGGCTTTCAAAGAAAGGCTCGGCAGATTTCGTTCCTTTAAAGTGTTTATGGATATCTGTGTTAGATGCGGAGCATGCGCTGACAAGTGCCATTTCTTCATAGGGACAGGCGACCCCAAAAATATGCCGGTTTTAAGAGCCGAGCTTCTCCGCTCGGTTTACAGAAACGATTTTACGACAGCCGGTAAAATTCTTGGAAAGGTTGCAGGAGCACGTGAACTTACATTGGATGTGCTGAAGGAATGGTGGTATTATTTCTTCCAGTGCACCGAATGCAGGCGTTGCTCGGTTTTTTGCCCTTACGGCATTGATACTGCCGAGATAACAATAATGGCTAGGGAAATATTCAATCTGCTTGGGCTGAATATTGACTGGATTGCGACGCCTATTGCAAATTGTTACAGAACGGGAAACCATCTTGGAATTCAACCCCATGCATTTAAGGAAATGATTGAATTTTTTGTGGATGATATTGAGGAAAAAACAGGTGTTAAAGTTGAGCCTTCTTTCAACAAAAAGGGTGCCGATATACTGTTCGTCACTCCATCCGGAGATGTTTTTGCCGATCCTGGCACTTACACCGCAATGGGCTATCTGATTCTGTTCCATTATTTAAAAGAGCAGGGACTTAATGTTACATGGAGTACTTATGCATCAGAGGGAGGAAACTTCGGGCTTTTCACTTCCCATGAAATGATGAAGCGCCTTAATGCAAAGATGTATGCCGAAGCCAAGCGTCTTGGAGTCAAATGGATACTTGGCGGCGAGTGCGGGCACATGTGGCGGGTTATTCACCAGTACATGGATACCATGAACGGACCTACGGATTTTCTTGAGGAACCAGTTTCACCGATAACGGGGACAAAATTTGCGAATGCAAAATCGACAAAAATGGTGCATATAGCCGAGTTTATGTCAGATCTTATTTATCACGGGAAACTGAAGATTGATAAAAGCCGAAATGATAATCTGAAAGTAACCTACCACGATTCTTGTAACCCGGCCAGGGGAATGGGCCTTTTTGAAGAACCAAGATATGTAATTAAGAATGTCTGCAATAATTTTTATGAAATGCCGAGAAACACCATAAGAGAACAGACTTTTTGTTGCGGAAGCGGTTCTGGGCTTAACGCCGGAGAAGATATGGAACTAAGAATGTGCGGTGGTTTGCCGAGGGCAAATGCCGTTAAGCATGTTCATGATAAATACGGGGTGAATATGCTTGCCTGTGTTTGTGCAATAGACAGGGCTGTTCTTCCCGTTCTTATGGATTATTGGGTTCCGGGTGTAGATGTAACCGGTCTTACCGAAATGGTCGCCAATGCGCTGGTCCTGCCGGGCGAAATGGAAAGAACCACCAATCTGCGCGGTGAGCTGCTTCCAGGAATGGAGGAGTAAAAATGTCTGAAGAAAAAAAGATATATGATAAAGGGAAAGTTTTAACCGGCCTCATTTTATTTGTAGTCATTCTGGCGTTTCCATTCCTGCATAATGCAGGAAAAGCCGCCCCGGCACCCGACCGCATCCTGACCGAGAAGGCAAAGGCTGCAAAGGAATGTATCGAACCCAAGGCATTTATGAAGTCCGAGCACATGCAGATTCTGAATGACTGGCGGGGTTCGGTTGTGCGGGATGGAAAGAGAATTTATGTAAGCAGCAGTGACAAAGAGTTTGACATGAGCTTATCCAACACATGTCTGGATTGCCATTCAAATAAGGCCGATTTTTGTGACAAATGCCACAATTATGCATCGGTAACTCCTTACTGCTGGGATTGCCATATTGATAAGCCGAAGGAGAATAAGTGATGGAAAACAGAAGAAGAATCTTCTTGAAAATAGCTGGAATTTCAGCACTGGGCTTGAGCGCAAAGCCTGTTTTTAATGCCTTTGCAGTGTCCGAACATGTTGAAAAAAAGGTGGCTCAGGTATTACCAAAAGAAGGCGCCCTTACAGCTAAAAGATGGGCGATGGTTATTGATACCAGGAAGCTTGAGTCGGCGAAAGATCTGGAACCTATCATCGACGCTTGCCATAAGATTCATAATGTGCCCGTTTTTGAGAATAAACGGCATGAAATAAAATGGATCTGGGAAGAAGAATTCGAAAACGCTTTCCCCGATTTAGAAAATGAATATCTTAATGACCGTGTGAAAAATCTACCATTTTTAGTTCTCTGCAATCATTGTACGGATGCGCCCTGCGTTAGAGCATGTCCTACGAAGGCGACATTTAAACAGGAGGATGGCATTGTCGAAATGGATTTTCACAGGTGTATCGGTTGCCGGTTCTGCATGGCTGCCTGTCCATATGGGTCAAGAAGCTTTAACTTCAGAGATCCCCGTCCTTTTATAAAAGAGACAAACAAAAAATTCCCTACCAGAATGAAAGGAGTTGTTGAAAAATGCAATTTCTGCACAGAACTCCTTGGCTCCGGGAAGATGCCTGCATGTGTTGAAGCATCCAACGGTGCAATAGCTTTTGGGGATCTTGAAAATCCTGAATCTGAAGTAAGAAAATTGTTGAAATCAAATTACACAATTCGCCGTAAGGTGGCCCTTGGTACTGGGCCAGCCATTTACTACATCGTATGAGGTGGTTATGCTTGAATTAGCACTTAGTGGAAGCAAAAAATATTATGGATGGATTACGGCCCTGCTTGCCGTTATAGGAGTGGGAATCGGGTTCTATTTATGGCAGCTCAGTTTCGGCTTGGGTATCACCGGTTTGAGTCGTGATGTCTCTTGGGGTTTCTATATCGCCAACTTCACCTTTCTTGTTGGGGTAGCGGCAGGTGGCGTGATGGTAGTGCTGCCCTACTACTTGCACGATTACAAGGCCTTCGGCAGGATTACGATTCTGGGTGAGTTTCTGGCAATCGCATCTCTGGTAATGTGTCTGCTTTTCGTCCTAGTTGATCTCGGGCAACCCATGCGGATTCTCAACGTGTGGCTTTACCCCACGCTGAATTCGGTGCTCTTCTGGGACACCCTCGTTCTTAACGGCTACCTGTTTCTCAACATAGTCATCGGCTGGAACGTGCTGGAGGCGGAGCGCAACAACACACATTACCCCATGTGGGTCAAACCTCTTATATATATATCTATCCCTTTCGCCGTCAGCATCCATACAGTGACTGCCTGGCTGTACTGTGGCCTTCCAGGCCGTGGTTTCTGGCTGACCGCTATTCTCGCTCCCCGTTTTCTCTCTTCCGCCTTTGCCGCTGGACCGGCGCTACTTATCCTGCTGTGCCTTATTATTCGCCACTTTACTAAATTCGATCCGGGACGGGAGCAAATCCAATCGCTTTCCAAGATCGTAGCCTACGCTATATGTCTGAACGTCTTTTTCTTACTGTGCGAAGTATTTGTTGTCTTTTATAGTAAAATTCCAGAACATATGGATCATATGAAGTATCTGTTTGTAGGACTGCATGGTCATGGCTCTCTTGTGCCGTGGATGTGGACATCGGTTGCTTTGATGCTTATATCTATCATCCTCCTTGTAAATCCGATTACCCGGAAAAACGAGACTGTGCTTGCGGTTTCATGCCTTTGTGTTTTTTTCGGCACTTGGATAGACAAGGGTCTTGGAATGATTTCGGGAGGTTTTGTTCCTTCTCCTCTGCATCATGTAAATGAATATGCTCCTACGATTCCGGAAATAATAATTACATTAGGAGTATATGCCACGGGTTTCTTAATTTTGACTGCACTCTTCAAGATGGCGATTTCGGTTAAGGAGGAGGTTTCGGCCTGAAACATTTTTTAGGTAGATGTAATAAAGGGGATTATCCAGAAGCTGGATGCCCCTTTTTTTATTCAAGACCCCTGCTTTTCCACAATGGATTGCCTAAATAAACTGCTTGGATCATAAGCGGGATATGTGCGAAGGTGCGTTTATACTTTATAATATAAAGGGCAGATGCCAAACCACCATTTGGTCGACGATGGCTTGGTTCTTATCATAAAATACGATAAGGGATCCCGAATATAAATGTCTCTTAGATATTATTTTGCGAAAGCAAAAAGAACTCTGGACCGTATTTCTCCCTATGACAGGGCAATCATTGATAAGCAATGTCGGTCAATCCGATTAGCAGAAGAGAAGTTACAGTCAGCAGGCAGATCTGCTTTCCTGCGCTGTTACAGCGGCTGTGAAGGGCTTTGTTGCAGAAATCTTGATCTTGATGCCGTTATTGGCTTCAGCGATTTTATTTATCTGCTTACTGTTGAAAGGCAGATAGAAGAATCTATTTCTGCTTCCCTTGAAAATGAAAAGAGTTTTTTCACCGCTAACTGTGTTTTCCTTATGGTCGGCAAAGGGCCCTGCTTGTTTCCAGAAACTTTACGCCCGGAAGTCTGTATCACAACATTCTGTTTTGATGTACCACCTCTAATAAAAGAGATCAGACAAGTCAAATCACAGTTTATGAAACTAAGTTTTTATCTTAACTTTCTGGAATTTAAATTGTTTTTTCGGCGTTTCAGAATTTGAGAAGTATCTGTAGTAAGTGAATATACTTGTATAAAAACAGATATCAGAGGTTTTTAGCTTTTTATTTCATTCACTTCTTTTTTAAGAAGTTCGATATACCATGCTGCAAATTCAAACATCCCCACATACCTTTCATCATCGTTGATTATCCCAAGGCAAAAGTCAAGAACCCCGAGACAATATTCATTACTGTATTCCCCGAAACTCCTGCTTTGCAAAAAATCTCTTACGAGCATCTGGGACGTTCTTTTTGTTTTGTCCTTGCGGATATCAATAGGATCCTTAGGCAATTCAAATGGGTCCCATTTATCATATCCTTTCTTTGATATATGCTTTTGCCTTCTTGGAGACATGGAATCAAAAATAGCTTTTTTTCTTACATCTTCTTCGTTTTTTTGTTCTGACATTTTAGCGCCTTATTATTTCTTTCCGGCTGTTGGTTTTTCCTTATCGGGTATTCCCAGATATTCTTTATCATATTCATTTAATATGGCCATGGAAATAGGAACGAGCATTTCCGATATTTTTGCGTATTTTGAATTAATGCTTTTCGATAGTGCATCTGAAATTTCATATAATTTTTTTTGTATTGTATCCATGTTAACGGTCGGATACTTCTTTCCTTCTTGAAACCCAGATACTCCGCATGTATGTCCTGCCCCTCCTATCGATAACGGGATTCCATACAATCGGCATGTTATTGGTCTGAATTCGTAGAGATCACACTTGTCCTCCTCATTTAAAAGGGGGCATCTTAATCTTTTTGTTGCCATCTCTTTTAATATTTCATCTTCGCTTTTGCCACTTTCAAATTCTTTATAGGCTTTTTTCTTCAGCTTAAAAACAGCCCTGTCAGCAATGTTAGCTTTTTCTTCAAGCCTGTTTTTTTTATCGCCATCAAACTTCTCTTTTACTTTATGGTTTATGTAAAGCGCTTCAATGAGTGTCAGGTCAAATAATGCGTGGCAGCAGTCTGCGCAATGCATTTTACATTTAATGCAATCGGAATGGCTTGCCCTGACCTTCTCAAAGGCATTGTCGGCCATTTCAACAACCGCTTCATATTTAATAAAAAACTCCTTAATTTTTAAATCCACAACCAACTCCTTAAAAATTATGTTTATTAATATTGTTCCAAGAGCCAGATCTTATATCAAATGTATTTCTGCTTTGTTTCACGTGAAACATTATTTTCCTATGCAAAACCGACTGAATATCTGATCCAAAATATCTTCCTTTATTTTTAATCCTAAAACTTCTTTTAAAGATTCAATTGCATCCTTCAGATCTATAGATACTATTTCAAAAGGCAGCCCCGATTGCAATCCGTTTACAAACAACTCAACGGAATAAATGCTTTTATCAAGAGCTATTTTTTGTCTCATATTCGGAATAATATCAAAAGAATAATGATTGGTCTTGTTTTTGAATATGTTTTTAATCTTTTCCTTAAGAGAATCTATCCCTATATTGTAGAGCGCAGATATTCTTGCAACAGGCAGCATTTTAATTTCATCGTTTATTTTTATGTCACAATCTTCTGATACAAGATCAATTTTATTAATGACAAGGATCGCCGGTATTTCTTTTATGCTTTCATATATCTCATAGTCTGTTTTTTTGAAAGCGGTAACTGCATCAACCATGAAAAGAATAACGTCCGCTTCCTTTATCTTTTCTCTGGTTTTTTTCATTCCTATCATTTCAACCGGATCATCGCTATCGTGAAGACCGGCGGTATCTGTGATAATTGTATGGATTCCAGAAACAATTAAAGTCTCTTCAAGAATATCCCTTGTTGTTCCGGGGACAGAGGTCACTATCGCATGATCTTTTTTCAATAGCTGATTCATGAGGCTTGATTTTCCGACATTTGGCCTCCCTGCAATTACAACTCTTAATCCCTCTCTTAAAATATGTCCTTCATCATAATCCGCAATCAGTTTTTTTAGAGCTTGTATAATATCTCTTTCGACCGTGTAAATCGCAGTTGTTAAATCAAGGATCTCAACATCTTCAGGAAAATCAATCGCTGCATCAATTTTTATAAGAATTTCCGTTAATGCTTTAATAATGTCTTGTATATAAAATCTTAAATCGCCACCTGCCTTGGCATTTGCAATCTCTAAGGCTTTGCCGCTTTTTGCGTTGATTAAATCAATAACTGCTTCTGCCTGAGTTAAATCAATCCTTCCGTTTAAAAAAGCTCTTTTTGTAAATTCGCCCGGCTCAGCAAGCCTTGCTCCCTTCGATAATACAAGATCAAGAATTGTTTTTAACACTACTATCCCTGAATGAACATTAATCTCAACAACATCTTCCTTAGTGTATGAATGTGGGGCTTTCATCACGGAAAGAAGTACTTCATCTATTGTTTTTGCATTTTCAGGATTAATTATGTTGCCGTGATAAAGTCGGTGAGATTGAAGCTCTCCTCCACAAGCAGGGTGGAAATTGCGACCGAAGGGAATCGACTCTGTTTCTAATTCATTCGCTAAGCCCGCTGTGAGCAACGGAGAATTGGGAAGCTGTTTCGATACGCTTGTTGAAATCTTTCGGCTTTTATTTGAAGATCGTTTGAATATCGAAGTTGCGATTGAAAGGGCTTTTTTTCCGGATATCTTAATAATGCCAATCCCGCCGAAGCCTATCGGCGTTGATATGGCAGCAATAGTATCATTTTCCATCTAATTTAGCTATACTTTTGAGTGTCACCCTTAAATTGTATTTGGTAATTAGTCTGAATTTTTACATAAAAGATTACGAACTCTGTGAAAAATGTCAAACTGTATAAAACTATAGTATTTTCTCAGGCTGTACCGCATGACCTTTTTTTCTGGGATAAATAACAAGTTTTTTTATAAAGCCTTCTCCAACACTATGTGTTTTAACATCATTATCATGTTTTAAACAAAGATGTATTATTCTTCTGTCATTAGCGTTCATTTGTCCTAAAGACATGGGCTTCCCGTTGGCCTTAGATTTTGCAGCAATTTTTTCAGCCAGTTTTTTAAGTTTTTCATGCCTTTTATTTAGATATCCGGCGACATCAACTTGGATATTAAGTTTTCCATCATTATTTTTATTAATTATTTTTTCAATCAGAGCCTGTATTGCATCAAGAGTTTGTCCCTTTTTCCCTATTATGACAGAAGGGGTTTCGGATTCAATATCAAAGAATACATTTTTCTCTTTCACGTTAACATTAATAACTGCATCATCACAAATCGTATTGATTATTTTATTTAACGCCTCAAATCCTGATTCAACAGATTTGGATATTTTCTTTTCATCAGAACTGTTGGCACGTTTAGGTTCATTAGCAACTTCTTCTCTTAAACCAGGCGGAAGTTCATCTTGAGTTGTTATATTTTCTTCATTCTCAATATCGCCTGTCTTAAGCTCATTTACGGTTACCTTTATCTTTGCTTTCTTTACTCCAACCAAACCAAAGATGCCGCTCGAACCATACGAAACAATATTATAATTTAATTTATCTTTAGGTATATTTAAATCTTTACAAGCAGTTTCAATTGCTTTTTCGACACTCATCCCATCAAATTCCATATAATGGGGCATTTTCCCCTCCGTATCTAAGATGCTTTCCGGGAGATTATATATTGCTGAAGAATTGATAAAACATTATTTATTAGCCAGTATAAAACAAGACCGGCTGAAAAATTGACAAACATTACAGTGAATACAACAGGCAAAAGCATCATCATTTTTGCCTGTGTCGGATCACCAACAGCCGGGGTCATTTTCTGTTGAATAAACATAGTTGCGCCCATAATAATCGTCAAAACGGGTATTCCATATGGCGGTTCCATAAAAGGAATTGAAAAAGTAAAATGAAACAGCCTGTCTGGAGCTGAAAGATCTGTTATCCAGAAAATAAAAGGTGCATGTCTTAATTCAACGGTCGCATAAAGCATCCTGTACAATGCAAAGAAAACAGGAATCTGTGCCACCATGGGCAGGCATCCTCCCATGGGATTTATCTTATAGGTTTTATATAAGCCCATCACCTCTTCATTCATGCGCTTTTTATCATTCCCGTACTTTTCCTTAATTCCAGCAAGCAATGGTTGTATTTTTTTCATTTCATTCATTGATTTATAGCTTTTAGCTCCAAGAGGCCAAAAAATTATTTTTGTTACCACTGTGAGCAAGATGATAGCAACACCGTAGTTTGGAATAAAGCCATATAAAAAATTCATAAAATATAAGAAAGGTTTTGCAAGGAAATCAAACCATCCGAAATTTATTGCCAAATTAAGGTCGTGCCCGAGACTCTTTAACAGCGTCAAGCTCTTTGGACCAAAAAACAGGTTAAATTCAACTTGCTCTTGAGACCCAGACCGAATCTCCTTTTGAGGATTTATATATTGTGCTTCTAAAAATCCTTTATCTTTTAGAAAAAGGCTCATTTTTGATTCTACGGGTGTTTTTGGTATCAGGCTCGACATAAAATAGCGGTCCTGAACCGATATCCATTTAAGAGTTCCTTCATAGACTCCTTTATCTTCAATTTTTTTAAGCGGGACCTCTTCCAGGCTGTTGTTTAATAATGCACTTGGCCCTTCAAAACCGACTACGCTTTTTATATCTGGATAATAACTGTTAAGTGAAACTATAAGACTATCTTTTATAGATTCAGAAGAACCATTAATAACATTAACAACAAGGCCTATCATATACGTGCCGGATGAGAAGGAATATTTCTTTTCAATAACGATTCCGCTTTCTGATTTCCAGTAAAACAGAATTTCCTTATCTCCTTCACTTATGTCAACAAATTCAGATTTTATATCAGAAGTAAATTTTGCATTCTCAAGTCCCGGAACGCTTTGTCCGGCAAAGCTTGTAATAACTGTTCCCTTCTCTAATTCTTTGGGTATAATTTCTTTATTTGGTGAATCACTGTCTATCGTTTCTTTGTATTTCGACAGGACAAGACTTGTGATAGCTGCTCCCTTTTCATTTATCTCTACATAATAATAAGGAGTTTTTATCTTGATTACCCGTGGAATATCCGTTTGTTGATCTGAAGTTTCCTGATAAATTTTCTTTTCGGGTAATTTCGATGCCATAACTTCAACAGGAACTTCTGTTTTAACTGTCTGCTGAACCTCAGTTTTTTCTTCAATCATTTTAACTTGATTCTTATCAACAAAGAAATAGTTCCAAATTAAAAAAACACCAAAGGAAAGCGCAACTGCTATTATAAACCGTGGTTGTTCCATTAATACCTCCCCGAAATAATTCGGTACTTATTTTTAGACTTTTTTTGATATATGAAGTTAAATAACTATATATCAAAAAAATTATAAGCATTTATAATTTAGTACTATTGGGCAATGTGGCAGGGTTGTGGGATATTAATGCATTGTTTATCAAAATTCATGGTACCAGGTCGATCCCGCCCTGATTATAAGGATTACATTTTAATATTCGCTTTATAGCAAGGGAAATCCCTCTTATCAGACCATAACGATGTATAGCAACATAGGCATATTCTGAACAGGATGGATAAAACCGGCAAACAGGGCCAATCATTGGAGATATGACATATTGATATGCACGGATAAATAACAGAACTGTCTTATTTATTATCAAACCCTTCCTCTATCTTAATAAACATATCTTGCAAAGATGAAAATAATTGATCTGAGTCCAGACTTCCGGCTCCGTTTCTAGCTATGATATTTATATCCCAACAGTGTCTGAATTTATGCCTGTTTAAACGGTAATATTCGCGAATATATCGCTTGATTCTGTTCCGCAAAACAGCATTTCCTGATTTTTTTGATACTGTCAAACCAACACGGCCCACTCCAGATATTCCGGGAGAAAACAAGACTGTAAAGTGCCTGTTGTTAAGTCTTTTCCCTGTTTCATACAGCTTAAGGAATTCTTTTTGATTTAGTATTCGATTCGTTTTTGAGAAATTGAAGTTTTGCAATTTTAAGCTTATGAGTTATTAATGACAACGTGCCATTTCAGACTAATTATTGATATTATATCAAACAGATAAACGTATTCTGCCCTTCGCTCTTCGCCTATTAATAACTTTTCTGCCCTGTTTTGTTGACATTCGTTTTAAAAAACCATGCGTTCTTGCCCGCTTGATTCTACTTGGTTGATATGTTCTTTTCATAATCCGTATATCCTCTTTCTATTTATATCAAATATATCTTATTGGTATGCTTCTTCTACCAATTAACCATAAACCGGGAATAATGAACTTGATCTTTATAATTGTTAAGCATTGATCAGAATTTTTGAACCTTGCGATCTAATTAATGTAAATCCGAAAACAAGTTTTGGACTCCTGTACGCTTCCATTTCGGATAATAAGTAATTTTGGACAAGCTCGAGGAAATCCGAAGATAGCGTGATAATGTATTAAACCACGCAAGAAATCCCGCAAATTGACATTGAGACTGCACAAAAAGAGTCTTTTCCGGATGGAAGCTAATTATAAACGTGAAATAGACCACATATATATATCTATGTCAATAAAAAAGGATTAACCTGTTTCATTCCTTAAATATTTCATATATTTCAAATTCGTGCAGATGATATTCCGGTTTTGGATATATCACAATTTGTCTTCCTATCATTTTTTCAAGAGTTATTATAAGGTTGTTCTCTTCACCATGAAGTAGCTCGGCTATTTCTGGGTGAACGTGCAAGGCCACTTTAATTCCGGCCATATCAAGAGATTCCCGCTGTATCTCCCTATATATATTATAACAAATAGTCTGTCTTGATAATAAATATCCCTCACCTTCACAGTAAAAACATGGTTCACAAAGAGCTCTGGTTAATGGAGATCTTATCCTTTTCCTGGTCATCTGAATTAATCCCATATCTGAAATAGGAAGAACATGCGTTTTACTCTTATCTTTTGCCAAGAAATCCCTTAACGAATTAAAAACCTTTTCCTGGTTTTGCTTTTTTTCCATGTCTATAAAATCAATTATTATTATTCCCCCAATATCTCTCAGGCGGATCTGGTATGCAATTTCCTTAACAGCTTCCAGGTTTGTTTTTAATATTGTCTCTTCCAGATTGTGTTTACCAACATACCGGCCTGTATTAACATCAATAGCAACAAGTGCTTCCGTATGCTCTATAACTATATATCCTCCAGATTTAAGCCATATTTTTCTTTTTAAAGCCCGAGAAATATCACCTTCCAGATTATACGCATCGAAAATAGGTTCACAACCTTCATACATTTCGACAGAAGTCTTCAGGTTGGGCATGAAAGTGTCAAGAAATGAAAGAACTGATTCATAGTCGGGGCGGGAGTCTATTATCATTTTTTCCGCTTCATGCATCAACAGGTCACGCGCAGCCCGCAGGCAAACCGTCAGTTCCCTGTGAAGCATCGAAGGGGCTGGGGCAGACTTATATTTTTCCTGAATGTTCTTCCACAAATTTATTAGAAAATTCATTTCATAATCGAGCGTTTCCTCTTGTATCCCTTCTGCCGCAGTTCTTATAATGTAGCCATAATTTTCTTTTCTCAAAGAAAGCACCATTTCTTTTAAACGGTTTCTTTCAGGTTCGTTCTCAATTCGCCTCGACACTCCGATATGATCTGAATTCGGCATCAGGACAATAAATCTTCCCGGAAGAGTAACATATGAAGTTACTCTTGCCCCTTTTGTTCCTATAGGTGGCTTTGCTACCTGTACAAGGATCTGCTGCCCTTCGGTAATGAGTTCACCAATTCCTGTTTCATGGTTTCTTTGCTTAGTAAACACAGCTTCCTGATATAAGTCAGTTGTACCATTTTCTTCTTCTAAACCGGTATCTATAAGCTCGATTTCCCTGCAACTTCCGAAGTTCAAGTCATCAACATATATAAATGCCGCCTGATTAAGACCTATATCCACAAATGCTGCCTGCATGCCCGGTAATACCCTTTGAACTTTTCCTTTGTAAACATTCCCTGCAATATCAGAAACATTTCCGCGTTCAATAAAAAGTTCTGCGATTGTTCCGCCCTCAAGGAGGGCTATCCTTGTTTCATGTTCGCAAACATTAACAACAAGTTTCTTGTACATAAAAACCTCTTGATTTAATGATTAATTATTGAAGCCGCAAAATGCCGCCGGAGTTGGTCATCCTTTAGACATGAACCGCCCTTCACTTTTGGCTCGTGCCTCATCAGGAAGTCATATCATTCAAGGCGTTGAGCTTAACTATACGAGCCATTTTTATCTCCTCGTCTGAAAGCGGAAAAATCTTTTTAAGAACTTCAAAGGGTCTTACCATATTGCCCGATTCAGAAGATAATGACATCTCCAGTCTGTTATGAGATTCAATTTTTATTGTTTTGACCAGTTCTTTCAGATTCAAAGATTTCCTTTTCCCTTTTTTATTTATTCTCTCAATTTCAATATTTGGGTTAATTTCATACGACTTAAGGCTTTCTGCACAAAAACTGCCAGATCTTAAAGAAACTTCATATGAATAAGTTTTTGGGCTGCCTTCTCTCACAACCGGAACATGCTCTTTACAATCAATGACGGAAAGTCCTTCAGGAAGTTGTTCTTTCAATATTCGGACAATTAACTCCGGCTGTGTATAGTCTGTTACCGTCAAATAAAATGTTTCGCAAAGACTCTCCATTCCTATAGGAAGCGTATCTTCAAAAGAAATTTTCGGCATTGGGTGGTATCCTTCTGAATAACCAACTTCAATTCCGGCGCGCCTTATTGAACGTAAAAATATATTAATCAGCTCAAGATGTCCGAAAAATCTCGCCCGGCCTCTTTTTGAAAAATTAATTTTCAGTTTTTTATAATATTTTTTTCCCTCTGCGGTTTCCGCTGTTTTTTCTGTTTCTTCACCACTATAGCTACTAATTTTGGGTTCAATCTGACTAAAATCACATACCCCGCAACCGCTGCATTCGTATCTGCAATCATCCGTGCTTTCAGCTTTTTTTGCTTTTTCAAGCTCGCTTATAAAAAATTCTTTTGTAATACCCATATCAATATGGTCCCATGGAAGAGGCTCTAAAAGCTCCCTTTCGCGCAAAAGATAAAAGCTTGTATCAATCCCGGTTTCTGTAATGGCCTCTTCCCATAAATCGTATCTGAACCTGTCGCTCCAGCCATCAAACCTGCATCCTCTCTTATATGCATTAACCAGCAGGCTGCAAAGTCGCCTGTCGCCACGAGCCCAAAGCCCTTCCAGCATACTTACCTTGGGGTTTTGCCATTTGAAATGAATTCCTGAAATACTAAGAGCCTTTTTGATCTGCTCAATTTTTTCAGATGATTCAGATAGAGAAATCTGTGAACTCCACTGGAAAGGAGTGTGTGCCTTTGGAATAAATGTTGTTACGCTGACATTAATTGAACTGTTTTTCCTGTTTCTTGCTTTGCGGAGTTTATAAACAAGATCTATTAATTCTTTAATATCATCGGCTGTTTCGGTCGGAAGACCAATCATAAAATACAGCTTTATTACCTGCCAGCCCATACCAAGAGCGGTGTTTACTGAACTTATAATATCCTCTTCGGTAATGTTTTTATTTATAACATCCCGTAGCCTCTGACTTCCTGCTTCGGGAGCAATAGTAAAGCCCGTTTTACGGACTTTTTTTACAAGATTGATAAGATCAGGAGTCAGGGAACCGGCACGAAGCG
>CAYODW010000003.1:0-80790 GCA_964402865.1 uncultured Desulfonema sp.
AAAGTCCCGGAAAATCATATGAAAACACTTCAATAATTGTAAAAAAGCTTGAGCTTTCATTATCCACTTCAATCCTGTGCGGCTTTACCATCATATGCGTTTTAATATGAATGTTGTCCGACATCTTTTCCTTAAGGGCAACTGCAAGATCAAGCTTTCCCGACAGGGCCGATTCAAGATTCTCTTTTGCAGCGGCCCATTTTGCCTCTTCAAATATCTGATCGACCGGCGGTTTAAGAGTAAAAATATCGAGAGCGATATTGTTTTTCCATGTGCTGATTCTGGCATCAAGAATATCCAGTCCGCTTAAAGTAAAGACTCCCGCCATTTTTGAAAATAACCCCGGCCTGTCTTTGGCGCATATTGTAAGAATTCTCGTGTTTGATTCTATAGGTTTTTCTATTTCCCATACGAACTTAGATTCCCCTAATCTTGAATAAAGCCTGTGATGGTCAAGAATCTCACGATCCGTTGTGTAAAGGAGATACCTTGGAGGCAAAACTTCGATATGGTTTTCAATATCTTTTTTGTGCTTTGCTGAAGTCGCAGCGCTCAGGAGCGTTTGCTTTTTATTCTCAACAGCCTCAACTACCCGGTTTGATGCAAGCTCTCCCTTTTCCATAATACTCAATATCTTCAAGAAAAAATCTCTGAGAAGAGTGAAAGTCCAGTCGTTCCAGGCTTTCGGACCAGTCGATATCGAATCTGCTACCGTAAGAAGGTAAAGCATCTTCAGTAATTCTATGTCTTTAATTTTGCCGGCGCAGAAAAAGGCGGTTTCCTCGTCGTTTATATCTCTTCTTGTTGCCGTTTTGACAAGCAGCAGGTGCTCTTCGGTCAGAAACGAAATTCCCTCGATTTTTTCCTGCTTGAATCCCATCCTTGTAAGTATCCGTCTTACAATTTCAGCTCCGCGCTTTGAATGTCCGCCGCCCGGATCTCCTTTACCTATGTCATGAAGGAGAGCGGCCCAGAGAAGAATCCTGCGGTTTTTTAATTCCTGGTAAAGATTACCGCACAGCCAGTCTCCTGTGATATCCTCGTCGGTTCCAAAACTTTTAACAGTCCTGACAGTTCGCAGCGAATGCCTGTCAACAGGATATAGATGGTACTCGTCGAACTGAATTCTGTTAATGATTCCCTTTATCTCCGGTATGAAACGTTCAAGGAATCCGGTGTTCAGCATTTCATTTAAAACATTGAATGATAAAGCGGGCGCGGCCAGGATTCGTTCGAACGACCTTATTATGGAGGATGAAGACCTGAAAGAATCATCCACAAGATAGCCGAATTCCCTGATCAGTCTTTTCCCTTCAGCGCTGATCGGAACCTTAAGATTTGCGCTTTCTTCGAATATTGCAATTAAAAGCTCAGGATTGCTTAAAAGCTTTTCAGATGAGGTGAAATTGAGAGAGCCTCTTTTTGTTACTTCAAGCCCTGCAATCTTTGTGATTTTAGCAGTCTTTCTTTTCCGGGTCTGTTGCCTGTCATAGCCGAGTTCATAAAGAAAGACCATGAACTGCTGCTTTATGAACTCCATTTTGCCGTGAAGCTCTCCCAAAAACATTTCAACAGGCTTATGGCCGTTTTCAGAGCTTTGTTTTAAAGCTTTTGCAACTTTCGGCTGATATTCAAAATAAAGCTGGTCACATTTTCTCCCGGTCAAATAATGAAGTCTGTTTCTCGTATGCCATATGAAAGAGAGACACTCAGAAAAGCTCCTGAATTCATCATGTGAAAGGTAACCGTAATATTCAAGATCTCTAGGCTTTTTGATATCAGACATGATACGGGCTATCCAGAGCATCGTATGATAATCCCTCAGGCCTCCCTGCCCTTCCTTTATATTCGGCTCGAGCATGTATGTCGAATCCCCGAAACGCAGATGCCGGGTAGTGTTGCTTTCAACCAGCCAGTTGATAATTCTTTCCGGTTTTTTCACTAGAATTTTTCTCTGCAGCTCATCCATAAGGTTCGAATATAGAAATGACATTCCGCATATGAAACGGGCATCAAGCAGAGATGTAAGAACCTGATAATCGCTTCCGGCAATGCTGATGCATTCTTTAACGGATCTGGTGGCATGTCCTACATCAACTCCTATATCCCACAGGGGGTACACAACTTCCTTGATAAGCTTTTCGGCATTTTCAGGCACTTTTCCTCCAAAAAGGAAAAGCAGGTCGACATCGGAATGAATGCACTGCTCTTGACGGCCATATCCACCAAGCGCAATTATTGCAAAGGGATTTCTGACAATCGCCATTCCCGGGCCGATTATGCTTTTTTCAAAGCTTTCAAAAAAATAATCATCAAAAAGTCTTGAGTGCCGCTCGAGAAACAAAGGGTCATCCTCTTTGAGATACTTCGCAAAAAATATCTCTCTTTTCTGCTTCAACACTTTCGAAGCATTTTCGTATTTAATATCCTCTATTTTTTCTGCGGCTGCGTTAATCAAAGTCTTTGAATTCCTTTGCCGTCTGTTTGTGGCGGCATCATTACTAATTTTATATGCCTATTATGAGACTTACTATATAGCAATGATCGTGCCAGAACAATTCGAATGACATAAATATCATAATATCAAAATGTTATCAATTTGATTTATTATACAACAAAGTAATGCAAAGAACAAGAATGTAATAAATAAATACGAATTTGTAACACACCTGAATTTTTCCCCGGAATTCCTGTTGCCGGATAATTGTTACGGTTCGATTGATTTATTTGAGCAACGATTGCGATTATTATCCGGAAAGAAAACACATTCTGGTACGCTATGGACTTTTAAACAAGAGGCTTGATGCCCCTCCAGAAAATACATATCTGTAATAAACAACCATAAACTATACAAAATTGTAATAATATATTATCTTGCATTACCCATGATATCAGCATGTTAAGGCTTGGCATGATTATAGCATAGCTTTCTTCAACATAAAAAGCGGGTTCTTCATAAAAGTGGGAAGATACAGGCGGGAAGATCAAAAGGAGAAGGGCACAAACTGTGTTTTTATTAATCAATGAATCGAAGGGAGAGAAGAGAGGAGAAACAATGAAAAGCTTTATTTTAGCAGCAAGTATGTTTGTTTTGATGATGACAGCATTTATGACATCAGCCGGTGCAGATGAGTCTGCTCCAGCCACGGGCGCCCCTGCTGTACAGGCTACCCAGGATAATTCGGCAACAGGAAGCGTATCAGTGGGCGTGTTCAACAGGTACATCTTCAGAGGTTATGAGTTGAGCGCGCATAGCGCAGTTATTCAACCCGCGCTGACTGTTTCTTATAAAGGCTTAGGTGTATCCATGTGGGGCAATATTGATACCGACGAGCATCCGACCCGGTCTTTTGTTCCCGATAGAGAAGGGCAGAAAAGCTTCAATGAGACAGATCTTACACTTAGCTATACCTATAACATAGATAAATTTTCACTTACCGGAGGATATGTCTATTACGGTACAAAGTATACAAATGAAACTGAAGAATTATTTATATCAGCTACTTATGATGCCATGCTTAAGCCAACATTGGCCATCTATAGGGACATCAGTGAATATACAGGAACATATATAAATCTTTCGGTGTCGAAATCATTTTCTGTCTATAAGGAGATCTGCCTCGATTTGGGAGCATCTGCAGGATATTTCGTTGGAAATGCCGACTACTGGAAAACTTATGAAAGATCAACAGGCGCATACACAGGAAAAAAATATCAGGGATTCCATGATGGCATGATCAAGGCCGGACTCACCATTCCTGTTACCGAGAATATAGTTATACAGCCTTTAATACAGTACTGGTTTCCTATTTCACGCGAGGCCAAGAAGACGATTGACGACAACTCGTACAACTTTAATGGAAAGCTCGATGATACTTTTGTTTATGGTCTGAATGTCACACTGTCATTCTGAAAAAACTTATACGGAGGAAAGATATGAAACGGTTTGTAATAATAGGCGTATTAATTAGTATACTGTATCTCTTTTTTTCGGGCATGCTTTTTGCCGGGGACAAACTTGCAGAGGCGCCTGTGTCAGATCAGGCGGTTGCCTCTGTGTCAGCTGCGAATGTTTCAGCAGCCCCGGCTGTGGCCGTTACACAAGAAGCGCTGGATACTATGAAAAGCTCAATTCAGGTGGGCGTCGACACAGCCTGGGTGCTCTTCACCGCGTTTCTTGTTTTTTTTATGAACCTGGGTTTTGCCATGGTGGAGTCAGGATTATGCCGCGCAAAAAATACGGTAAACATCCTGGCGAAAAATTTTATCGTATTTGCCTTATCGTCGGCATCCTTCTGGGTAATCGGCTGGGGACTCATGTTCGGCAACGGCAATCCTTTCGCGGGTCTGGAGGGCCTGTTTTTTGCGAGCGGCGCTGATAACAGCCCGGCCATGGGCGAAGCCTACAAGGGCGCTTACACCGCCCTTAACTGGACCGGCGTGCCTATGTGGGCAAAGTTCTTTTTTCAACTGGTGTTTGCGGGAACCGCCGCGACCATTGTTTCGGGAGCTGTGGCAGAGCGCATCAAATTCCACTCCTTTATCGCTTTTTCATTTGTTCTGGTGGCCATTATGTATCCGATTACCGGTCACTGGATCTGGGGTGGCGGCTGGCTGCAATCTCTGGGAATGTTCGATTTCGCCGGTTCCACGGTTGTTCACTCCGTGGGTGGGTGGTCGGCGCTCGCCGGAGTAATCCTTCTCGGTTCCCGTCTGGGCAAGTACCGCGCTGATGGTTCGGTTAATCCTGTCTTAGGGCACAACATGTCCACGGCGACTCTGGGTGGAATTGTACTCTGGTTCGGCTGGTTTGGGTTCAATCCCGGCTCAACCATGGCTGTGGGCGACGGCAGCGCCATCTCGCACGTAGCGATTACCACCAATACTGCCGCCGCAATGGCTGTTATCAGCTCAACCGCCACCTCATGGTTGCTGCAGAAGAAACCCGATCTATCCATGATTATAAACGGTGCTCTCGCCGGCCTTGTAGCCATTACGGCGCCCTGCGCCTTCGTGAGCGTTGGTTCATCGGCCGTCATCGGCCTCATCGCCGGCGTGCTTGTTGTATTAGCAGTATTCATGTTTGACAAACTGAAGATTGACGATCCCGTGGGCGCACTTTCGGTTCACCTGGTAAACGGAGTATTCGGCACACTGGCGGTAGGACTCTTCGCCCAGGATAAGATTACAGGGACGGCAACCGGTAACGGCCTTTTATTCGGAGGAGGCGCCAAGCTCTTTATCGCGCAATCGATCGGCGTCATAGCGGTTGGTGTTTTTACGTTCACTGTCGCTTTCGCCGTATGGTACCTTATTAAGCAGGTAATGGGTCTGAGGGTATCGCGTGAAGAGGAGATCGGTGGATTAGATCTCAGCGAGCACGGCACAAAGGCTTATCCGGACTTCCAAGGTTTCCTTACAAAATAATAAATGTCACGCAAGCGTCAATATCAAAAAGAGGAGAAAATACTATGAAACTTATAATAGCAATTGTGCAACCTGAAAAACTGAGCGATGTTAAGCAGGCGCTCACCACAGCAAAAGTTGCGAAGATGACTGTCTCCAGCGTTATCGGATGCGGATCACAGGGCGGACATACCGAGTCCTACCGAGGCGCCGTTACCGAGATAAACCTTCTTGACAAGGTGCGCTTCGAAGTTGCGGTCAATGACGAATTCGTAAAACCCGCCGTTGATGCAATAATCAAGGGCGCGCGAAACGGAAAGATCGGCGACGGAAAGATATTCGTGGTTCCTCTGGAGGAGTGCATCAGGGTGCGCACTGGCGAGACGGGAGCCGCTGCTATCGGCTGACACGGCGATACCTTTGCATAATATATGATCTGTTGTCATGCCGGGTATGTAAAGCTTTCATGGCGTGCCGGTTCGGCAGAATGTAATGCGCCGGACCGGCTCGTCAAATTTTTGTTATTAATGTATCCCAGATTTTAACCACCTGTTCCCGAAGGTCGGTAAATCTGGAGGCTTCGACTTTGGCGGGTTTTTCCTGGAGACTGAGCCTGTGGGCATTCAGTCGATAAGTAAGATATGCTTCTTTCAAAAAATGAGCTGTATAATCATCAATTATTTTTGTTTCCGCAAGCGTTTGGAGAATCCTGACATTGTCTGTCCATCTGGTCAATTCAATATATTCGCTCGATTTTAAAAGCACCAGATACTGAACCAAAAATTCAATATCAACTATTCCTCCGGCATCCTGCTTCAGGTCAAAGGCTCCCTTTTCGTGTTTTAAGTGTTCTTTTCTCATCCGTTCCCGCATGGTTATAACTTCATCCCGGAGTTTTTCCTTATCTCTGTGGCGGGCAAGCGCCTCCTTACGGATTTGCTGAAATCTTTCGGCAAGAACAATATCTCCGCATACCGGCCTCGCCCTTACTATCGCCTGATGCTCCCAGGTCCATGCTTCATTCAGAAGGTAATCCCTGTACCCCTCAATATGGCTGACAAGAAGGCCGGAAACGCCGCTTGGCCGCAGCCTCATATCCGTCTCATAAATCATTCCCGCGCGGGTATAGGAAGTCAAAACATGCACAACTCTCTGCCCCAGCCTTGCAAAAAACTGAGAGTTTTCTATCAGCCGGGCTCCGTTGATGGTTTGGCCGTCTGCTCCGGCATGGAGAAATACAAGATCAAGATCTGAATCATATCCGAGCTCAAGCCCCCCGAGTTTTCCATATGCGATTACCGCAAAACCCTTTTCACAGTTTCTCCCATCCAGAAAACAACGAGGGTTCCCGTGCTTGTTGACAAGATGCCGCCATGAAAGTTCAAGCACCTTGTCAATTATCACTTCTGCAATATATGAAAGATGATCGCTCACTTTCATCAGAGGCAGGTTGCCGGTGACATCCGCTGCAGCAACACGAAGGGTATTGATCTGTTTAAATATACACAAATCCTCAATTTGATATTCAAGATCCTGAGAGGGAATCATTTCAATCCGTCTTCTTATTTCATCCTCAAGCTGAGGTTTTTGAGGAGGAACAAAAAGAGTCCTTATGTCAAGCAGTTCATCAAGAAGAACCGGATGCTGAGCAAGAAAAGAAGTAATCCATGAACTTGAAGCAGCCAGCCTGACCAGATGTTTCATGGCCATCCGGCTTTCCAGTAAAAGAGATAAATAGCATGTGCGCCTTTGAATAGCTTTCAGCAGGTCCGTAATCCGGTTTAAGACGATAAACGGCTCTCCGGACATTCCTGTTTCTTTCAGCAATGACGGCATCAGCCTGTCAAGTTTCTGCCGCCCTCCGCCGCTTAAGGCCCTTGTTGAAGGATCGTTTCGGAAATGCTTAAGCAGGCCGACCACCTCATCATGATTATGAAATCCTGCCGATATAAGAATTCTCTTATTCTGCTCTTCTCTGCTGGGGAATTGCCATACATCATATAAATCATTTTCAATTTTATCTTCTTCTTTCCCGTCACCGTTTTCTTTTGTTTCAAGAAGGTTGATGAAATGAGACTGCACACCGGCCCTGTATTTGTTGAGCTCTGTTTTAAAAAGGCTCCATCCCGCAAATCCCATGGATGATGCAAGACATGCCCTTGCCATAGGATCTTCCGGAAGTTCGTGTGTCTGCTGATCAGAAAATTCCTGCAGGTGGTTTTCAACAATACGGAGAAACAAATATGCCTGTTCAAGCTCATTACTTGTGTTTTCGGGAATATAATTTTTCTCTGCAAGTATTCTTAATACCTTTACAACATTGCGTTCCTGAAGAGCCGGGACTACTCCTCCCCGTATAAGCTGGAATATCTGTGCAAAAAACTCTATCTCCCGGATGCCGCCCGGACCGAGCTTTATATTTTCTTTCATCTCCTTCTGCATTACCTGAAGGGCAATTTTTTTCTTCATATCCCTCAGGGACTCTATAGCGCCGAAATCGAGATATCTCCGGTAAACAAAAGGCTTAAGTCTTTCAAGGAGATTTTCCCCGGCAGCCTTGTCTCCGGCAACTATCCTTGCCTTTATTAAAGCATACCGTTCCCATTCCCGCCCCTGATCCTGATAATAGTCTTCCATGCTGTCAAAGTTCATAACTAGAGGTCCGCTCTCCCCGTAAGGGCGAAGGCGAAGATCGACTCGAAAAACCATTCCGCCTGAAACTGTAGATCCTATTATATTAATTAAACGGCGGGAAAGACGGACAAAAAACTCTTCATTGCTGATCGTTTTTTTACCTCCTTTAGTTTCGCCTGTTTCAGGATAAGCAAAAACAAGATCGACATCAGAAGAAAAATTGAGTTCAAAAGCTCCCAGTTTACCCATTCCGATAACAACAAGTTTCTGGGGTTCCCCGTTCGGGTCCGCGGGAACTCCAAACTCATATTTCATAAATTCATACAGCCAGGTAAGAGCGGAATCTATGCAGGCATCAGCAAAAAAAGAGAGATCTTTGACTGTTTCAGAAAGGTTGGCAAGCCCGGCAAGATCCCGCCAGGCTATTCTGATCATCTCGCGGGAACGGAATGTTCTCAGCTCTTTTTCAATACTTTCCTCATTTTTTATGCCCGAAAAGAGATGCGCCAGTTTTTTTTTATATTCGTGATCAGCGTACGATCTTTTAAGATCACCGCTCTTTAAAAAATCTGAAAGTACGCCCGGATTTCTTATGCAGCTCTTTGCAATAAAATCGCTTAATGCAAATACGGTTTTCAGCTCCGGAAGAAAGTCCCGATCGAGTTTGATATCAATTTCCGTTTCTTTTAGGGCTGCATGTAATGAATCGAGTTTGTTGTTAAGGAGCGGCAGAAGCTCTACTGGAATTGCAGGAAGAGGCATAAGCGCCTTTTTCTTTATTATTAAATTGGGTGTTCGTTAAAATTAATCCGTTTTTGATCTTTCTCCCAAGTAAGTGAAAGAAAAGATCACAATGTTCAATGTCTCTCTTAAAGTTCTTAAAGGTTTTCTTTTACCGGAATCCCTGGATCCTCACAGGATAACTATTTTGCCGGTTTGATATATCCCCATTCAATAAGGCGCTGATAGGAATAGAGGGCCTGTTCTCCATTATTAACTATCCGGAGATATCTGTTATACTCAAACGCCGACTCTTTGATGTTCTTCATTCCTTCCTTGCAATACCCTTTGTAAAATATCGGGTTCGGATCATCAGGGAGCGCTTTTTCATATTTGTCGAACTCATCGTAGGCCGATTCAAAATCCTTTCTTTTAATCTTTGCAAACCCTGAAATTTGAAGCGCCTGGGCTTCACCGGGATAGACCTGCTTGGCTGTTTCGGCATATTTCAATGCTTCATCATATTTATCTTGTATCAATAAGCACTTTGACATCATAACCAGGCCGGCATAATCATTGGGAGCAACAGAAAGCGCCTTTTTGAAATGGGCTTCGGCAAGGTTATGCTTCTGTTTTGCCATTTCAGAATCCCCGTTCTGCAACTCTTCGATTACAGGTTTCAGTCTCCTTAACCTTGAAGTATTATCCATGTATCGCTCTCTGTAAAGAGGCGATTTCCGCGAAGATGTAAAAGTCTTTTCCGCGTATCTGACTGCCGTGTCGTATCTTTCATCACTCATTGGGTGAGTTGAAAACATTAGCGTTATGGCACCGGGTTTATTCTTCGACATTTTTTTAAGCATATCCATAAGACCGATAAATCCGTCCGGACTGTAGCCTGCTTTTACCATGTATTCCATTCCCAGGGCATCCGCTTCACGCTCGTTATCTCTGCTATAGGAAGCAAGAAGCATCCCGGAACCTATCATTCCGATGCCTTCAGCGACCTTTCCGTAAACCGGGCTTTTTGCTCCCGCATATGCGGCAATTCCACCTATCACAACCGAGGTAAGAGCTCCCTTTGACATCTGTTCAGCCGTATGCCTTGCATTTACGTGCCCGAGCTCATGTCCGAGCAATGCGGCAAGCTCCGCTTCATTATTCAGGTTTACAAGAATTCCTCTTGTTGCGGCGATTGTTCCCCCCGGAAAGGCATAGGCGTTAACATATGCGGCATTGACCGCCTGGAAAGAGTACGGCATGTTCGGCCTGTGAGTTGCGGAGGCAATATTTTTTCCGGTGCTGTTTATGTAACTGTTTAACTCCTTATCCTGAAGAATTCCGTAATCGGCAGAAAACTGGTGAGGCGCATTCTTTCTGTCAATCTGAACTTCGGACTCCTCTGAAACAAGCATAAGCTGCTTTTGACCGGTAATCGGATCTGTCGAGCATCCTGTTAAAATTCCGGCGGCAGCGGCAGAAGAAAGCCATAAAAATCTTCTGCGGGATAATGCGGGTATATTATATAAATTCAAATGGTTTGCGTCCATTTTACCTCCAATGAAAATAATATTGCAGAAACTAAAGACAGGATTGACGAACTATTGGAAATTTCATATAAATAATAGAAAAGAGATTTCCTCGTGTCAACCATATATATGAAAGAAGATCGAATATCGTACATCGAGAACAGCGGATCGTGTATCGAAAATAGAACGGCGGTTGTTGGTTGTCGCCGGATTAATGCTTATTAATATATGTCTCCATATCCGACATAACAACAGATCAGATATTATTAAAGGTCTCAAAAGGGTGATTCTATGAAACTGGTTCCTGAAAACGATTCAATGGGAACGGTTCTTGTTCCGGAAAATGCCTACTTCGGCCCCCAGACCCAGAGGGCCATAGAGAATTTTCCCGTAAGCGGTCTGACCCTTCCCTTATCCTTTATATATTCCCTTGCTCTTTTAAAAAAATACTCTGCCATGGTTAATCAAGAACTTGGCCTGTTGAGCGAACAAATTTCAAAAGCCATTATTAAGGCTGCCGATGAAGTAACAGAAGGAAAATTTGACAGCCAGTTTACGATAGACGTCTTCCAGACAGGTTCAGGAACTTCTACCAATATGAATATGAACGAAGTTATATCTTCAAGGGCAAACGAGATAATAACAGGAAGGAAGGGAGGAAAAAGACCGGTTCACCCGAATGATCATGTTAACCTTGGCCAGTCAAGCAATGATGTTATACCTTCCGTTATTCACATTTCAGCTTCCATTCTTATAAAAGAGCAATTGATTCCATCCCTTGATTCTCTTTTAAAGGCTCTTTCAGCCAAGGCATACGAATTCAGAAATATAAATAAAATAGGAAGAACTCACCTGCAGGATGCCGTTCCGTTAACCCTTGGACAGGAATTCTCGGGATATGCAAGACAGATTGAGCTCGGAATTTTACGTATAAAAACGTCTCAGGAGAATCTTTCCGAGCTTGCTCTCGGCGGAACAGCCGTGGGAACTGGATTAAACACACATCCCGAGTTTGCGCGAAAAGTAATAGCTCTGATAGCTGAAAAAACGGGCATCCCCTTCAAGGAGGCAAAAAATCACTTTTCAGCACAGGCAGCCCAGGATGCATGCATGGAAACAAGCGGGACATTGAAGACTGCCGCGGTAAGCCTTGTAAAGATAGCAAATGACATAAGGTGGCTTTCATCGGGCCCGAGATGCGGAATAGGTGAAATAAACATTCCTTCACTTCAACCCGGTTCATCCATAATGCCTGGAAAAGTAAACCCGGTTATTCCCGAAGCAGTTGTCCAGGTAGCTGCACAGGTAATCGGAAATGACACAGCTATCATGCTCGGAGCGCAGTCAGGCAATTTCGAACTTAATGTCATGCTTCCTCTGATAGCGTACAACCTCCTGCAGTCAGTCACACTTCTTGCCCGGGCATCAGGATTATTTGCAAATAAATGCGTTTCAGGCATTTCCGCAAATGCCTCAACATGCAGTTCAAACATCGAAAAAAGCGTTGCGCTTGCAACCCTTCTCGTTCCTTATATAGGTTATGATAAATCCGCGGTCCTTGCGAAAAAAGCCCATGAAACAGGAAAGACGGTCAGAGAGATTGCTATTGAAGAAAAATTATTATCCGAAGAAACAATAAACATACTTTTAACATGAATGAAAAACCGGAGGTGAAATATGGAAAAGAAACGTTACACAATAAAAACTTCGTGTCCGCAGTGCGGATGCACCGACTTAACCGTTTTGTCGCCTGAAGAGATCAGAAAGAAATACGGCGATGCTCCCAACATTGATATGGAATGCAGTGAATGTGTGCTTAAGTATTCCACACCTGTGGAGAAAGCATGCCCGGAATGGGACAAGGAATGCAAAATGAAATAATACCGGCAATTTCTGGATGGAAACCAATTAACTGTTGACAACACAGATCCAATAATCCAGAATTCTTTATGTGCTGGTAACTTTCTGCAACACATATTGATTTTTATTTCAATTGGTTAAAAATATAAAGTAGTTCAAAGAAAGGATTAATTTAACGATGAGTTACGATTTCAATGCGGATGATATTTTCGAAATTGCAGAACAGCTCGAAAAAAACGGAGCAAAATTTTACAGTAATGCGGCTGAAGGCATTTCAGATCCGGGTTCAAAGACATTCCTGCTCAAGCTCGCGGAAATGGAGGTTGAGCATGAAAAGATTTTTAAATCATTAAGAGCGACTCTCACCGCAAATGAAAAAACACCCACGGTATTCGACCCCCAGGATGAGGCAGTCCTTTATCTGCGGGCGCTTGCAGATACAAGGGTCTTTTTTGAAAAAGAGACAACATACGCCTCAATGAAAGAAATTCTCAAATCGGCTATAGAGGCCGAAAAAGATTCGATAGTTTTTTATCTCGGCATGAAAGATGCTGTTCCGGAAAAATCAGGCAGAAACAGAATCGAAGCAATTATTAAAGAAGAGATGGGGCATATCCGTTTATTAAGCAGAGAACTCTTAGTTCTGCAAAAGTAATCTGCGAGAAGAAAAGGATTCGAAGGTTCAAGGGGTCTGATTTTTACCGTGTTCTGCGAGATGTATAAGCCCGGGGCGGTCAAGCATCTTTATATCTCTGCCGTCCACTTCAATAAGTTGCATATCCGTCATTTTTGAAAATATGCGGGACAGAGTCTCAGGAATAGTTCCAAGAAGGCTTGCAAGCTGGCTTTTTGATATATCCAATCTCACAGAATCGCTTTTTCCCTGTTCATCGGCAAGGTATAAAAGATATGACGCAAGGCGGCCCGGAACCTCTTTCAACGATAGATTTTCAATCTGAACCGTAAACTGTCTGAGCCTCATTGAAAGAACGGCAAGCATACTCAAAGAAAGGGAGGGATTTGCAGTAATAAGATCCACGAAAGCCTCTCGCGGGAAAAACATAAGGCGGCTCTTGGCGATAGCTTCTGCGTTGGCAGGAAACGGCTGGCCTGTAAATACCGGAACTTCACCAAAAGGTTCACCAATACCGAAAATATGCAGAATCTGCTCCTTTCCTTCTGAAGAGACCTTGAATATTTTGACAAGTCCTTCTGCGATCACATAAAAGCCGTTGCCCGGATCACCCTCTGAAAAAATGGTTTCACCCTTGTTGAAGCGCTTGCTGACCGCAATCTTTCTTATTTCGTCAAGCTGATTATCAGGAAGGCCTCCAAAAAGCGGTACGGTGGAAACTATTTCAAAAATATTTTTCATATTTTCCTCTCTCTTTAGAATATTTTTCCTTTTCTTGACATAAGTCAAGGCAAAGAGATTGTAAACAATATATTTATTTCTCAAAAATCGATAACTATTCAGTCACAGATTCAAACAGATGAACGCGGACAGATTTAAATAGAAAGAAATATAAGTGGTAATCAGCGTAGATCGGTGGCTAAGTGGTTATAAAAAAACAAAAAAGGAGAATAAATCATGTTTTGTAACCAGTGTGAACAGACGTCAAAAGGTGAAGGATGTTCCAAAATAGGTGTGTGTGGAAAAAGCCCGGAAGTTGCAGCTCTGCAGGATCTTCTCATTTACACGGTAAGAGGATTGTCATTGTATGCTCTTGAAGGATACAAGGCCGGAATAACCGATAAAGAAGTAGACAGATTTGCGTGCGAGGCGATTTTTTCAACATTGACAAATGTCGATTTTGACCCGGCACGGTTTCAGAAGCTTATAAACCAGTCCATTGCCTACAGGGATTCACTTAAAGACAAACTTGCAAAGACCGGAATCAATCCCGGCTTTACAGAAGATGCGACAAGCTTTGTGCCGGAAAAAACAATTGAAGGACTGATTTCACAGGGTGAAAAAGTTGGAGTAAAAAGCAATCCTGATATAAATCCGGATATCTTGTCCCTGCAGCAGATTTTAACGTACGGAGTTAAGGGTGTTGCGGCCTATGCCGACCATGCAATGATTTTAGGCAGGGCGGATGAAAAAATATATAAATTTATTTACGAAGCAATGGCCGCCGGTTTGAACAAGAATCTCGGAGCGGATGAACTTATCGGTCTCGTTTTAAAATGCGGAGAGGCGAACCTCTGGGCAATGGAGCTTCTTGATGGTGCCAACACGGAAGCGTACGGCCACCCGGTACCGACAAAAGTTCCCCTCGGAGTAAAAAAAGGAAAAGCTATTCTTGTTTCAGGGCATGATTTAAAAGACCTGGAAGAAATACTGAAACAGACGGAGGGCAGGGGAATAAACATTTACACGCACGGGGAGATGCTCCCGGCTCATGGCTATCCCGGCCTTAAAAAATATGGACATTTTTACGGTCATTACGGCACTGCATGGCAGAACCAGGCAAAAGAATTCGCGGAATTTCCGGGCGCGATACTCATGACGACAAACTGCATCCAGAAGCCAAAGGATTCCTACAAGGGCAGCATCTTTACAACAGGTCTTGTCGGCTGGCCGGATGTGGCTCACATACAGGACAAAAACTTTGAGCCTGTGATCAATAAAGCGCTTTCCCTCCCGGGTTTTGAAAAAGATGCCGACGGCAAAACCGTCATGGTGGGATTTGCCCGCAATGCCGTCATGGGAGTTGCAGGCCAGGTAATTGAAGCAGTAAAAGGGAAGGCCATAAGACACTTCTTCCTTGTTGCCGGATGCGACGGAGCAAAGCCCGGACGTAATTACTACACCGAGTTTGTTGAAAAAGTTCCAAAAGATTGTGTTGTTTTGACTCTTGCATGCGGGAAATTCCGCTTCTTTGACAAGGATCTTGGTGATATCGGCGGCATACCGAGGCTTCTCGACATAGGTCAGTGCAACGATGCCTATTCGGCCATACAGATCGCTGTTGCTCTTTCAAAGGCTTTCAACTGCGGGGTAAACGATCTTCCGCTTTCGATGATCCTCTCATGGTACGAACAGAAAGCGGTTGCGATTCTGCTGACTCTTCTTTACCTTGGGATAAAAGATATCAGGCTCGGGCCAAGCCTTCCGGCATTTATCACGCCGAATGTGTTAAATGTTCTGGTCGATAAATTCAACATAATGCCGATTAAGACGCCTGACGAGGACTTAAAGGCGATTTTGGGATAATAGGTTAGGTGGATAGACTGAAGGCTGAAGACTGTTAGGTTATAGGATTTATTCCTAAGCACCTTCAGTCTTCAGCCTAAACAACCTGGAGTAAGGAGAATGCCATGAAATGCCCCGGACAGGACAGCCGGTACTGGAAGCAGGGCGCCATCTTTGATGTGAATTGCCCGAAATGCGGCAGCAAGGTTGAGTTTTTCAAGGATGATACCGCGCGCAAATGCAATAATTGCGGATACAGATTCATAAATCCGAATATGGATTTCGGATGTGCGTCTTACTGCGAATATGCCGAACAATGCCTCGGAACCCTTCCTGAGGAACTTCTTGCCAAAAAAGAAGATCTGTTGAAGGACAGGGTGGCTGTAGAAATGAAGAGGTATTTCAAGTCCGATTTCAAGCGTATCGGACATGCTTCAAAGGTTGCCCGGTACGCTGAAAGGATAGGGAAAAACGATGGCGGAAATCTTGCAGTGATTTTAGCTGCCGCCTACCTGCACGATATCGGAATAGTCGAGGCTGAAAGAAAGCATAACAGCACCGCCCCTAAGTACCAGGAAGAAGAAGGTCCTCCGATTGCAAGAGCAATACTTATAAAACTCGGCGCAAAGGAGAATCTGATAGATGAGGTATGTGACATCATAAGCCATCACCATCATCCGGGACCTGATGACAATATAAATTTTAAAGTGGTTTATGATTCCGATATGATCGTTAATATCGAAGAAAACATGAAAGACAACCCGATTGATCAAGATAAAATAGCTGAAATTATAGATAAATCATTTTTAACTGAAACCGGCAGGATCTTTGCCCGTGAAGTTCTATTGTAGGCGGATAGTCTGAAGGCTGTTAGACTGAAGGATTTATTCCTGATTTAAAATTTGACAATATACCGCCTAAACACCTTCAGTCTTCAGTCTAAACAACCCGAGTAACAACAAAGGATACAACATGAAAGTCAAACGCAAAATAATTGAGATCAACGAAGAGCTTTGTGACGGTTGCGGGCAGTGCGTAACGTCATGCGCTGAAGGCGCGCTTCAGATTGTTGACGGAAAAGCAAAGGTTGTCTCCGATAACTTCTGCGACGGGCTTGGAGCCTGTATCGGGGAATGCCCCGCAGGAGCGCTGCAGATAATCGAGCGCGAGGCCGACGAATTTGATGTGGAGGCAGTTGAAAAGTACCTTCATGACAAGCAAAAAAAAGAGGCTGTGACAGAACCTGCTTCACCGTGCGGATGTCAGTCGGCAGGTGTACAGATTTTTACCTGCAAGGATGCAAACAAGCCTTCTTTTATCGGAGAAGCAGGCGATTCCGCCCTTTCCCATTGGCCGGTTCAGATAAAGCTCGTTCCGGCAAAAGCGCCCTTTTTGAAAGGAGCCGATCTTCTGGTACTGGCGGACTGCGTGCCGGTCTCTTTCCCGACTCTCCACCAGGATTTTCTTAAAGGAAGGGCCGTGATGATGGGATGTCCCAAGTTTGATGATGTTCAGGAATACATTGACAAGTTCGCGGCCGTATTTAAAGAAGCCGGAATAAAAAGCGTAACAACTGTGATCATGGAGGTTCCGTGCTGCTCCGGCCTTCCCGTTATAGTTAAAAGGGGAATGGAAAAAGCCGGCGTGAATGTACCCATGGAGAAGGTTGTGATAAGCACGAAAGGAAAAGTTGTTAGGCGTGAGGCGTAAGATTAAAGGGGCAAAGGCACAAAGCGAATAGTGAATAGAAAGTTTCAAGATGCAAGTGGCAAGAAAAAACTCGAAGCATGAGAACAGAGTAGTCAGGAGTCAGTAGCAAGGGGGCGGAATAACCACGGTATTGTTTTTCTTCTGTATTCTGTCTTCTGACTCCTGTTTTCTCATATCAATCTTTGTCCGCTTTCCCGGGAAAGTCCTTATAAACGTAAACTTTCCCTTTTTTCAGAGTTTTTTCGGAAGCCTCCTTTATCTTGTTGAAGCGGTGCTTCAGCTCGTAGAAACCATGCCACCATGAATAATCGGGGGCCATCATGGCCGAGCCCATCCTGGCCCTTCTTCCCTCATGGTGCCATAATTCATAGAATTCCCATTCAAGTTCCTCATCGAAGTAGCTGCTTTTTGACAGGATTCCTTTTGCGTAAAGATTATCCATGATTTTTGCGGCAGGTTCATAATAAATTGATTCATAATTTATAATTACATTATCAAGATTCTTAAAATGCGAATTTGCCCATTCTTCGGAATGGCACTGCCGGCAGACCATTATCATCTTTGCTCTTTCATTCATCCAGTCTGTTTTTGCAGGGAACGCCTTGAAATTAGACGGCCTTATTGTTGATGGCGACTGGAGTTCCCATGAGAGCCTTTCGGTAACATCGTGAGTCTTTGAAACACCAAGGGCCGCGGACATATGACATGCCGAACATGTCGGAGCCCTGAAATCTCTTCCGGCTTTCCATGCGCCGTCATCAGTAGTCCAGTTCCACTCTCCTGCTTCTGCATTATATATGGCGCCGTGTTTCGATTCATTATAAATTTCTATCTGGGGATGATCAGGGCCGAGATGGCACTGGCCGCAGGCTTCAGGCTTTCTTGCCTCGGCAACAGAGAACCTGTGCCTTGTATGGCAACTTGAACAGCTTCCCAGGCTTCCGTCAGGATTCTTTCTCCCTACTCCGACATTCGGCCACGATCCTTCAACCGGTCTCCCTTCTTTAACATCAACAACCGTTCCATGGCATACATAACATCCGCTGTTGCGTTCAACTTCATTATTCATGCCCAGTTGAAGCCATTTATCAACTTTCCACATTATTTCAATTGTATTTGCGTGTTTGCTTTTTGAATACTCGGCGACCTGTTTCGGGTGGCATTCGGAACAGGTTTTAGGGCTGACAAATGATGTTATTAAAAGAGATGAATGTTTCAAATGGGATTTGCTTGCCGCGTTTGAAACTGATTCAGTTGCTTTATGGCATTTGTAACAATCTGTACCGACTCCGGCATGAATGCTTTTGGCCCAGTCTGCATATATACCCGGATTCAATTTTTTATGGCATTCAATACAGTTTTTTGCAGCAAATGATTCGCCGGACACAGCTTCGGGAAACAACCTGAATCCCCAGCGCCAGGAGGCTATGCAGAAAAGAATAAGAAGTATTATAACCATATTGGAATAGGCCATGAAAACAAAACGCTTTCTTGTTTTGCTCATCTTTTCAGGCTGTTTTTGCATATCGGGCATTTGGCCGACAAACTTCACTTTTCCCAGAACTTCCGGTCCGTGAGGCGCCCCTTTTAATGCTTCGGTAAGATCAGTTCCGGCCGAATGCTTTCCAAAATGCCTTCCGTTTTTCCACTTTGCGCTTCCCGATACATCATAAATCTTTTTATCATGAACTATACAGGCTGGGTTTTCGGAGGACCCGTCAAAATTCTTCAGGTTTTCAAAAGTAATCTTTCCCGGGTCAAGTTTAATCTCTGCAGTTTTTGATTCATTTTTCATCTGTCTGTGTATGAATGTGACAGCCGTCAATGCAATAAGGAGCATAATGGTAAAAAGAAGTATTTTAACAAAAAGGATGCGCCCGAACTGGTTATCAAAAAAGTGCCCGAACCTGTCTATCCGGAACCAGGTGAGATAAAGGCCTGTTATCGTGAGCGTAATCAGGCACGATAAACCCAGAATCCTCTCTCCTTTCGGAAGTCCCCCTGTTATCTGTGAAGGTTTAACAAATATGTGTATATAAAATATTGCGCCGACCAGTATGAATGCAGCAATAATATGAAGGTATCCGATAATAAATCTGAGGGTTTTGTGAAAAGAGCCCTGAACCTTTACGGCTTTTTCAATGATGGAGAGCGGGATCGGGTACTGGTATCCGTTTTTGATGTATGCAATCCCGGCCGTTTTTAAACCGCCCCCGGTCTTCTCCTCATGACATAATATGCATCCTTTCCCGGTTTTCTTCGCATACTCTTCTTTGGCGGAGGCTGAACCTATACAGAATAGGATAATCGAGAGCACAAAAATTACTGAAGTGAATATTCGTTTTATCGGCATAATTGTACCCATATCGAAGGCTAATAATACCGGCTTTCCAAAAACTGGATTCCCGCTTTCGCGGGAATGACGAAAAAGTGTAAAATCTGTTTTAGTCGGAATGCTTTTCCGATTTTCTTAGAATCCATAAATATATGAATTCATTGTATGGGTCAAGGGGATATCGGGGTAGATGACTTGCTGCCGGAAAAACCGGAGATGAAAATTTTGATGAAAAGATAAACCGCAATTATAACAAAAGATAAATCGCGAAAAAGATAAAGCGTTGATTCCCCGGTTCCGCCTGCACTTGTTGAAAAGCAGCCGCAGCTTATGTCAAGTCCTCTTACCTTATTATATATAATAGCGGAGAAAAATGTTATCAGAAGAAGATTCCCGATAAAAACGGAACCGGGCAGCCAGATTCCGATTATAAGAAGAGAACCGATTGCAAGTTCAAGCCAGGGTAAAAATATGCCGGTTAAATTGACAAGTTCATCCGGAAGAATCTTGTAATTATGGATTATCTTTGCAAATGCCGCAGGGTGAAGAATCTTGTCGTAGCTTGCATAAATAAATACTATGCCCAGAACAATTCTTGCTCCGTGATACAGGGTCATTGAAATTTTTTGCCTGATTTCTTCTTTCATCTTTCTCCCGTTTCAACAGGAAGTCCCTTTTGCCGCCAGACCGTCCATCCGTTTGAAAGTACCTTAATATTTGTATAGCCTGCATTACGGAGAAAAAGCGCAAGCTCCATACTGAGTTCGCACGTTTCCCCGTCGCAGTATGTAATCACGGCGCTCTCCTCTGGAACCCCGGCCATTGCATCAACGAATTTCCAGTCAGCTTCCCTGTATGGAAGGCTTATAGCGCCCTTTATGTGCCCCTCATCATATTCAGCCTTGGATCTTGCATCAATAAAGACAGTCTTGCTTTTGTTAAACAGGGTTGATGCTTCTGAAAGAGATATTTCGAGATTCTCTCCGGATGGAGTCACAAGATTTGATTTTGCCGACCAGTCTTCAATAAAAGGGATTTTGTCGGATCTGAAACTGTTTGATAAAAATCCTGCAACCAATGCGATCAGGGCAATAAACAATACCTGCTTTGATGCTTTTGTCCAGATCTGGCTGTCAATTAATCTCATATGTCCTGTTCTTTAAATTTGATACTTTCATTAAAAATCGAAATTCAGACGGCAAATTAAAAAGTTCATTATGCAAGGCGCGCGAATCTTGAGGAATGAAGCGTACATGTCAGTAAACTGCAATGACGAAAGATGAAGCGCAACACAGCAGAATGACTTTTTACGAAGCCGTCATGGTTTGCATGTGACATGACAAACTCCTGTCGGCATTTCCAATGCAAAGGGAAAATACTTTTTCTTGAACCATAGAGCGACATTTACAAGGCTTATCAATACGGGAACCTCGACAAGCGGGCCTATAACTGCGGCAAATGCCTGCCCGGAATTTATCCCAAATACAGCCACAGCCACGGCAATAGCAAGCTCAAAATTGTTTGAAGCGGCGGTAAAACTAAGTGTTGCGGATTGTTCGTAGGTGGCTCCGGCTTTCATTGAAAGGAAAAAAGAGACAAAGAACATGATAAAAAAATAGATGCACAGAGGAACAGCCACACGGATGACATCAAAGGGAAGTTGAACAATATATTCGCCTTTAAGGGAAAACATCACAAGGATAGTAAAGAGAAGGGCGATAAGAGTAATGGGGCTTATTCTGGGAATGAATTTCTCTTCGTACCATTTTTTCCCTTTTGTCTTAAGGCCGATGAGTCTTGTAATCATGCCTGCAATAAATGGAATTCCAAGGTATATGAATACGCTTTCAGCTATTTGCCCTATGGAAATATCTACCACCATACCTTTCAATCCCAGCCATGCAGGGAGAACCGTGACAAAGATCCATGCATAAACGGAGAAAAAGAGCACCTGAAATATCGAGTTGAATGCAACAAGACCTGCACAGTATTCCGTGTCGCCGGATGCAAGATCGTTCCATACGATCACCATCGCGATACATCTCGCAAGGCCGATAATGATAAGCCCGACCATGTATTCCTGATGCCCGGATAAAAAAGCAATTGCGAGCAGAAACATCAGTATCGGGCCGATAATCCAGTTCTGAACCAGAGAAAGAGCAAGAACCTTGAAGTTTTTAAAGACTTCTTTCAGTTCTTCATATTTTACCTTGGCAAGGGGAGGGTACATCATTAGAATAAGGCCAATTGCAATCGGAATATTTGTGGTGCCGACCTGAAAGATGTTGATGACATCCTTCACGCCTGGAAAAAAGTATCCCCAGAAGACCCCGATAAACATGGCAAGAAAAATCCAGAGTGTTAGGAACCTGTCCAGAAACGAAAGCTGCTTTGCTTTTGACATAATCAGTCCTCCTGAAACACATTAAGTTACGAATGGATTAATTATGAAATACAGACCAAGAAAACCTATAATCACTCCGGCGCCTTTGCGGAACCATTTGCCGGCACCCTGCCATGACCTGTTTTCAGTCAGCCTCCGGATAAGAGCAGTTGAGCTTCCGGCAACGACAATCGGCAGACAGTGTCCCAGCGCAAACAGCATAATCATCATAATCCCGGTCAGAATCTGCTGCTGGATGGTGACTATGGCCAGTATTGGAGCAATGAACCCGAACGTGCATGATCCGGACAGAACTCCGTAGGCAAGACCCAGCCCGAACGCCCCGTGAAGTCCTCTTAAATTCAGACGGTAAAGCAGAGAGCCGGACATCGAGCAGGCTTCCACTCCCAGCATGCCCATGGCCACCCAGATAAGAACTCCTCCGACCAGAACCTGCCACCAGATGCCGATATCACCGAGCATCCTTCCCATCAAAGCGCAGGCAATGCCTATCAGGGCAATAGTTATAAAAAGCCCCAGCGTAAAGACTCCCGCGTACCAGCCGGCCTGCCTGGGATCAATGGCTTTTTCCTGCCCGGCAACATAGGCTACAATCAGCGGAATTGAGGCCAAGTGACACGGGCTGAAGATCACACTGACCATGCCCCAAATAAAACATCCGAGAAGAGCAAGGGTTGCACCGCCTGTCATCCATTCGTTAATCGTCATGAAAAATGTCTCGATCATAAGCCTTATGCCAACAATAACTATTTTATTTAACACCCATTTTTGAAAGCTGGCTCACAATATCGGCCTCGCTCATAAATCCCTCATGCCTATAGATTTCCTTTGCGTTTTTATCGAAAAATATCTGTGTTGGAATCACGCGAATTTTGAATCTCAAAGCAGGTTCCCGATCCTCCCATACATCATAAAAATGTATGACGGCTTTCCCGGTATATTTCTTTTCCATCTTTTCCATGATGGGCGCCATCATCTTGCAGGGAACGCACGATTTGGCTCCAAGATCTATCATGGTGACTGTGCCTTTGGCGGGAATATTGTCTTTTTTCTCCGCATAAACATAAACCGGGAGAACAAATAATACAAAAGCAAGCATTAAAACTGAAACAGACGTGTTTTTAATTGTCATTTTTTTATCCATGCTTTTATTTCTTCTTTTTTAGGGATCTTGCCGACGCACTTGACCTCGCCGTCAATTATCACGGCCGGGGTTCCGAAGACTCCGTAACCGGCAATTTTCATTATATCAGTCACTTTTTCGATATTGGCTGCCACACCTTCCTCGGTAACAGCCTGTTTTACAATTTCTTCCGTCTGCTTGCATTTTGGACATCCGGGGCCCAGTATTTTAATATCCATGAAAGCCTTCTCCTGTATTATATAAGCATATTAAAAAGATATCCTACAATCAGAATTCCAAAACCGACAACACCTGCAAATGTCGCGATCAGCGCGGGTTTTAACACTTTGCGCAAAATCACCATTTCAGGCAAAGAGAGCGCGATCACTGACATCATAAAGGCAAGCACTGTCCCTAAAGCCGCACCTTTTCCAATAAGGGCATGAACCACGGGAATGATGCCTGCCGCATTCGAGTACATCGGTATGCCGATTAAAACGGCTATCGGAACAGACCACCATGCACCCTTTCCCATGACGGAGGCCATGAATCCTTCAGGTACATATCCGTGAATACCCGCGCCCACTGCAATGCCTAAGACTACATAAAGCCAGACCTTACCGACAATCTCCTTAACGGCATCAATGCCATACTGAACCCGTTTTGCCCAGTTCAGGTTTTCCTCAACCATTCCATTTCCACCCGCCTGAATCTGTAATACCCACTCTTCAAGATGGCGTTCCATACGGAGCTTTCCTATAATCCATCCGGCAATCATGGCAATAAGCAGTCCGGTGCCAAGATAGATGGCGGCGATTTTCCAGCCGAACAGTCCATAGAGAAGCACCAGGGCGATTTCATTCACCATGGGAGCAGATATTAAAAAAGAAAAAGTCACTCCAAGAGGAACGCCGGTGGTCACAAAACCAATAAAGAGCGGGACAGCGGAGCAGGAGCAAAACGGCGTTACAATGCCGAGTAGTGCGGCCAGGATATTTCCCATCGATTCCTTTTTCCCGGCAAGAATTCTGCGCGTTTTTTCAGGTGTAAAGAAAGACCGGATAATACCGACCCCGAAAACTACAAGGACAAGCAGCATAAGTACTTTTGGCGTTTCAAATAAAAAAAATTCAACAGCGCTGCTCAGATGGTTACCTTCGGTTAGATTCAGAAGGGTGTAAGTAACTGCACGTGAAAAATCCTGCAACCACTGGTAGATAAGCCACCAGATGAGAATAGCCGGCATGGCATACAGGAGATACCTTTTCATACCATTTTTTTTATCAGATGCTTTTTCAATCTCGGGTTTATTTGGTACCGTATTGCAGCATTGAGTGGTGTTGATGATTTTCATTCCGTATCCTTATATTTTGCAGATATCTTCCCTGCGTATTTCAGGAAGTTTAGCTATCATTTGAGCAATTTCATGATCATCCGAAAGCCAGTGTTTCAGATTGCCTAAGAGACTTGCTGCATATGGGGAGCTGCTTCCGTCTGAAAGGAAATAGTTGACCCACAAACCCTCTTTTTCGGAGCTTACAAGACCTGCATTTTCAAGAATTTTAAGATGTTTTGAGACGCTCGGCTGAGCCATCTGAAGAAGTGCCCGTATTTCGCATACACACATCTTCTTATGCTGAAGCATCTTTAACATCTTTACCCTGTTCTGGTCCGAAATGGCTTTGGCTACTTTAATAAAATCTTTCATATGCTTCCCCTATATTCTTTTTTTGGAATATAGATTCCAAAAGTGTCCTTGTCAAGGCAAATAATACGGCTTTTTATGTTCTTCAGAAATGACTATGAATTCATATTATGAGAATATGATTGTGAACCGAAACGGCGAGAACTCCCTCGGCTGTTTGTGGCTGGGAGCTTCAATAATTACTGTTTTACCACGCTGGGATATCTATGTACGTCATACAGAAGTTTCTTTGAACAGGTCGGTGCTGATATATCGTTCGCCTGTGCTTGCCAAAATCACAACGATTCGCTTCCCTTTTGCCTCAGTTCTCCTTGCGTAGCTCACAGCAGCCCAGACAGCAGCCCCGGAGGATATGCCGCAAAGAATGCCTTCCTTCTTTGCAAGATATCTTGCTGTTTCAAATGCATCGTCGTTTGAAACCGTGATGATTTCATCGATTACCGACCTGTCAAGGACTCCCGGGATAAAACCTGCGCCTATGCCCTGAATTTTATGCGGGCCTGGTTTTCCCCCGGATAATACCGGCGAATCGGCAGGTTCGACTGCAATGGCCTTGAAAGACGGATTCTTCACCTTGATCGCCTGGGCGACACCGGTTATCGTGCCCCCGGTTCCTACTCCTGCAATTAGAACATCGACTTTCCCTTCCATGTCGTTCCATATCTCAGGAGCCGTTGTTGCACGGTGTATAGCAGGGTTTGCCGGGTTATTGAACTGATCCGGCATAAAGGCGTTTTTACCGGATACAAGTATTTCTTTTGCTTTTTCAATCGCGCCTCGCATTCCGGCTGCCCCGGGAGTCAGGACAAGCTCCGCTCCAAGATGTTTCAACAGCTTTCTTCTTTCAATGCTCATGGTTTCAGGCATGGTAAGGCAGACGCGATATCCTTTTTCGGCGCAGATAAAGGCAAGGGCAATTCCCGTGTTTCCGCTTGTCGGCTCAACGATAAGGGTGTCCGAATCAATCCGGCCGTCTGCTTCGGCAGCTTCAATCATCGCAGCGGCAATACGGTCTTTAACGCTTCCAAGCGGATTGAAAAACTCAAGCTTTGCAAATATCTCGGCATCGAGTCCAGCCCCAACCTTATTAAGATGTACAAGAGGAGTTGAACCGATCGTCCTGCTTATGCTCTGAAACAGTTTCATACCGATCTCCTTATGATCAGATGGTTCCGGATTTCCGTTTTCACGGGAATGACGGAATTATGTATTTACAACATTGCTGAAAAGCGTCATCAAATTGTGACTCCGCGACTTTTTTTATATGTCAACCGTGGTGTTTCCATTATAACTGTCGTATCAGGCGGAACCGATTCCGTTATCCAGACATTCCCTCCTATAACGGATCGTGCGCCTATCAACGTATCTCCCCCAAGAATGGTGGCACCGGAATAAATAATTACATCGTTTTCTATTGTCGGATGTCTTTTCTTGCCTCTTAAAAGCTCTCCCGCATCTTTGGGAAGTGAAAGAGCGCCCAAAGTAACTCCCTGGTAGATCCGGACATTTTTGCCGATTACCGATGTTTCTCCAATAACTATGCCCGTGCCGTGATCTATGACAAAGCTCTCACCGATTTCAGCGCCCGGATGAATATCTATTCCTGTCAGGTTATGCGCGTATTCGGTCATTATTCTGGGAAGAAGGGGAACGCCGTTTTTAAATAGATTGCTGGCCAGCCTGTAAACCATTATCGCGAACAAACCTGGATAGCTGAAGATAATCTCATCGAAACTTTTTGCGGCAGGGTCTCCTTCGAAAGCGGCCTTTACATCTGTTGCAAGCACCTTGCGGACAGCCGGAATAGCCTCCAGAAATTCAAGCGCTATCTTATTCCCGCGCTCGGCGCAATCGCTGCATTCCTGACTGTATCTGAAACAATCATGCCTTATGCAGTTTGAAATCTGCTCTGAAACCATGTCGAAAAGAACAGATACGGCCTGTCCCATGCTGTATTTCAGATTTGCCGGATCGATCCTATCCTTCGAGAAAAAACCCGGGAAAAGAATTTCGCGCGATTTGTTTATTATTTCTATAACTGAATCCTTGGAAGGTATTGGATCATAATCGATATGAGTATAACAGCCCTCATCGTCGCAGCTTCTTATGATCTTTTCAGCTATTTCTGGAAGCATGTCCCTTACTCTTGTAAATGATTCGGCTTCCGTTTTGCATGTTTCTCTGAACTTTAATGTTTTTTCGTCCATTAGCTTCTCCGGATATTTTAAGGCATTCTGTCTTGCCGTCAAAAAAGCAGAAAATTAAGATATGTATTGTCTATGGTAAATATATCAAAAAAACATCCTTGTCAAAACGCCTGTTATATAACTGCCGTTTTTCCACTTTCTTGCTTTTTTCACATCGCCGGATGACTTCATCATTGGCCCCGAATAATGATGCCTTCGTAAAAAGCCATTCTTGTCATTGGGAAAGTAAAAGGCGCCATCCGTCTTCTTGACGGTTATTCTTTAAGCATGTAAAGTGGTCGTGTTGTCATATCCTTTTAAAAGTATCTGGGACATCCCCGACAATCGCCCCAAAACAAAAAAATTTGTCGCCGTTTTCTATTCAACAGAAGGAGAAGCGCATGGCCTCGTTAAATTTTCTTCTTGTCGATGATGAAAAGCCGTTTATTGAAACTCTCGCCCAACGCCTGCACCAAAGAGGATTTATGGTGGGCTGTGCTTTTTCAGGGAAGGAGGCGATGAATCGACTGGAAAACAATGACTCGGTTGATGTCGTTGTACTCGATGTCAAAATGCCTGATCTCGACGGCATTAAAATGGTTGAAACACTCAGGAAAAAGCACCCTCTCGTGGAAGTAATAATGCTCACGGGCCACGCCTCAATTCATTCCGCCATCGAAGCGTTGAAGTTCGGCGCCTTTGACTATCTGACGAAACCGTGCGATTTACATGATATCATTTCCAAAGCAAAAAAAGCCTCTGCCAGGAAAAAAGCGCGCGAGGCTAAAATTCGCGATGTAAGGATAAAACCCTACATCTCAGAGCGAGAACGAGACAAGCTGATATCCGACATTTTGGAAATGTAAAAAAACATCCTATGTACGACCTTCTCCCATGGCCGCAACAACAAGTTCCAAGGGGTAAGGATGTGTTTTCTGAAATCTTACCTGACTCTGAAAACCGGGGTTTCTATGTCAGACTAAAAAATCTTGCCAGGGTTCATCAGCCATTTGGGGTCAATCGTTTCCTTGATCTGTCGCATGAGATGATAGCTCTCACCATGTTCGAGCTGCATGAACTTTCGCTTGCCGATGCCCACCCCATGTTCACCCGTACAGGTACCCCCCACTTGAACGGCTTTTTCCACGATGGCATGGTTAACGGCTTCGAGCCTCTGCCATTCCGTTGTATCTGCGGGGTCCCCAACCATTACCACATGCAGATTGCCGTCGCCCGCGTGTCCAAAAACATAGCCTATGGCACGGTATTCGTCTATAATTTTCTGTGAAAACACCACGATCTCGGGATAGCAAGAGATCGGAACAGCTGCATCGACAATCAGGGTTTGTTTCTTCGGATGGGCACGATGGATAGTCTCCCATGCCTCGTGACGGGCGCGCCAAAGATCTTTTCGTGCCCCCTCTTCGGTTTCGAAATCAAAACCGACAGCACCGCACTCCTCGCACAGCTCCTTGGCAAGATCAGCTGTTTCCAGGAGAATATTTTTGCTGATTCCGTGGAACTCGCAGAAAAGGGAAGGTTCTTCAGGCAGACCGAGATTCTTTTCCCGGTTCATCAACCGGATCAACCCGGACGGTAATAGTTCAAGGGCGGCAGGGCCAAGTCCCGATCCGATCATCAGTGCTACAGCTCTGGATGCGCTTTCAAGATCCTTAAAACGAATGGTTGCAGCCAGAAAATGACTGGGAATGCCGGTCAGGCGGAGTGTCGCCTCGGTAACAATCCCCAGGGTTCCCTCTGATCCAACAAAGAGCTGCGTCAGGTCATAGCCGGATGAGGATTTAGGCGCTTTACAGCCAGTGTGGATGATCACGCCCTGGGGCAGCACCATCGTCAGGCGCATGACGAAATTTTTGGTAGCACCGTATTTTACTGTCTGGACTCCGGATGCGTTGTTGGCTATCATGCCGCCGATGGTTGCATCGGCCCCTGGATCGGGCGGGAAAAAAAGCCCGTGTTTGCCGGCCTGCCGGTTCAGTTCCTTACGCAGGACACCGGGTTCCACATCGGCCTGAAGATCCTGGGGACGGATGTTCAGAATGCGGTTCATTAGAGTCAAATCCACCACTAGCCCGCCCCGGGTGGGCACCGGGTTTCCTTCGGTGCTTGTGCCGGCGCCCCAGGGAGTTACCGGAACATTGTTGGCGTACGCCCACGATAAAATGCGGGACACCTCATCGGTTTTAAGCGGCCAGATGATTCCGGCGGGAAGCGTTCCCTGATGGAAGGATATATCGTGGCGGTGAAGCTCACGATTGGACTGTCCAGTGGAGAATCGGTCCGAAGGAACTATGGCTGACAGATCGGCGATGTGCCTGGGAGTGAACGTGTCCATATTTTTTATTCCTCGTTTTTATGATGACGTTGGTGTTACTCACATATTTGTTAAACAGGGCGCCGGCGCTGAATAAATTGCTAGGATTTCATCAGCGATAAATCAACGACGGCAGCCAAAGTGTCAATGGCGGCCAGAAACAGGATATCAACAGTGCAGCGATAGCCACGGCCATCAGGGGCATCACGGCCCGGCTCACTTGACCCAGGGGCAGGCCGGAAATGCCGCAACTGACGAAAAGGCAGATGCCTACCGGCGGGGTGAGCATTCCGATGGCCAGATTGACCACCATGAGCACTCCGAACTGGACCGGGTCCACTCCCATCTGGGGAGACAGTGTGGCCAGCACCGGCACGAGCAGAATTAAGGCCGCGGTGGTTTCCATCACGCAGCCCAAAACGAGAAGTGCTGCCATGACAAGCAGAAGGAGACCCCAGGGCGGCAGGGCCAGTGCATTGAAGGCTGTTTGAATTAATTGGGTGGTCTGTTGCATGGCCACCAGCCAAGTGAACACTTTGGCCATGGCAATGATGAACAAGATCGTGGCAGCTATGGTCTGAGAGCGGATGATCAGGTTAGGCATATCTTTCCATTGCAGCTTTTTGTTGATGAACATGGCAACAATCAAACCATAAAACACGGCAAGGGCCGCGGCCTCGGTGACGGTGACAACGCCGGATAGGATCCCGCCCAGCACGATTACCGGCGCTCCCAAGGCCCAGACCGCCTCCTTTGTGGCCGCAGCTACCTGCCTTAGGGAAAAAGGGCGGCGGGTGCCGTACCCATGGCGCCAGGATGTCCAGATCGCCACGGCCATAAAACTCAATCCAAAAAGCAGACCAACCATCATTCCTCCGGCAAAGAGCCTGGCAATCGACGCATTGGTTAAAAAGCCGAAGATTACCATGGGAATTGATGGTGGGATGATCACGCCTACGGATCCGCCCGCAGCCACCAGGGCTGCGGAAAAGGCGGCTGGATAACCCTGGCGGATCATTGCCGGAATGGCGATGGCGCCCAGCGCAGCCGTATCCGCGGCCGCCGACCCGGAAATGCCGGCAAAAAACATCGAGGCAACGATAACTGCACAGGCAAGGCCTCCGTGGACCCAGCCAACGAGACTGTCGGAAAAATCTATAAGCTGGCGGGATATACCCCCGGATTCCATGATAGCGCCGGCCAGCATGAACAGTGGAACTGCGAGCAGGTCAAACGAATCCACCCCGGCAAAAAGAAGTTGAATGATCGTCTGGCCCAGGGCCGATAGCTGGATTCCGGCGGGAAAGACCCCTGGAGTGAGCATAAAGCCGATTGCCGGCAGCCCGATCGACAGGGCGATTGGGAGCCCCATTGCGATGAGTATGAAAAGAGACGCAAAAAGGCAGGCAACGATCATGGATTCCGACCTCCAAGTGTTCGGGCCATATCGGCCAGCACATGGATAACAAAAATAACGGCGGCAATGGGTATCACCGCAAACGGAATCGACATGGGGATCTGGAGCGACGATGATGTATGCTGGCCTGCCTTGATCGTGTAAGCGATCCCGAACAGGGCAATCAGCGTAAAAACGGCCAGGGTCAACACCTGCAGGCCCACAACTATGATCCTTTGGACAACCGGTCCCATGCGATGTCCGAAGCCCCGCAGACCGATGAAACTGGCCCGCTTGTAGGCTACCGTACCGCCTAAAAAAGTGATGGCCACGAGAAGGTGACGGCTTACCTCCTCGGACCAGCCCAGAGATGCCCCGGCATAACGAAAGACGACCTGTGCGAACAAGATGATACAGATCACCGTTCCGATGACAAACAGCATTTTTTCTACATAGGCGTTGATCGCCCGGCTTGTTCTTTCAAACACAGCCATTCCTCTTTTGTGACAAGTAACGAGTGACAGGTAACAGGTTCACTACCAGCATTTGCTTCACCTGTCACTCTTTTTGATCATAAACCCCGGCTATTTTATAGACTGCCGGATCTGATCCACCAGTTTTTTCGTTTCGCCTGAGGCGGTTTCGATCACCGGAGCCGTTGCCTTGCGGAAAGCAGCCAAATCCGGATTTTCTTCCACTTGCATGCCGGCGGTTTTAAGTTCGGCCAGCTGTTTGGCTTCGTTGTCGCGGATAAAGCTGCGGCCCTGGAGCGCCGCCTTGCGGGCGCAGTCCAAAACAACTTTGCGCTCGTTAGCGGGCAGGCCATCGATGAAGGACTTGTTGGCTACAAAGACGAGTGCCGAATAAACATGCCGGGTCAGGGTCAGGTATTTTTGACCTGCCTCGTAAAGCTTGGAGGCGTGAATCACGGCAATCGGGTTTTCCTGGCCGTCGATTACACCCTGCTGAAGCTGGGTGAAAATTGGCCATGCCATGGGGGTTGGATTGGCTCCGATAGCTCGCCAGATAGCCAGGTGAGTGGGAGCCTCCATTGTTCGGATTTTCAGCGCCTTGAGATCCTCGGGTGTTTTTACGGGACGCTTGGCATTGGTGACATTTCGAAAACCGTTGTCCAGATAGGCAATGGCAATCAATCCGGATTTCTCAAATTTCTTGCCCAGTTCCTGTCCGATGGCTCCGTCGAGCACCTTGTCGGCTGCCTCATAGGAGGGAAGGAGAAAGGGCATTTCGAGTGCCTTGATCTCGGGCACAAAAGCCTCGATCGGGCCGGTGGTGCACACCGACATCTGTGTAGTGCCCAGCTGAATCTGTTGCAACACCTGGGTTTCGCTCCCCAAGGCAGCAGAGTGGTGAACGTTAACGACGTATTTTCCCGGCAAGGCTTTTTCCAGGCACTCCTTAAACCAGACGGCAGCCTTGGTGTGGACAAGGTTCGGATTGGTAACTGTGGCGATGTTGATCTGGGTCTCGGCGGCTGCAATGCCTGTCAGGGCCGTCAGGCAGATGACGACCAGAAGGACTGTAATTGATCTGTGCATGTTGTTTTTCCTCCTCTTTGAAGTATAGTTTAAGATTTTCAGACCTGCTTTCCATAGCAGTTGATTCCAGTATAAGACTTGCGAAAAGAACCGAGCATGCGGGGCAGTTCCCGTTCCGGCACCTTTACAACGGACAGGCGGTCACGAATCTGCTCGGGTGTGAGCCGAACGTCAAGTTTACGCGCCGTAACGTCGATGTCGATGATATCGCCGTCGCGGATGGCGGCAATGGCCCCGCCGTTGTACGCTTCCATTTCCACGTGGCCGATACTCAGCCCGCTGGTGGCGCCTGAAAAGCGGCCATCGGTGATCAGAGCCACCCGGGTGAAGCCGGCGCCCTTGATGGCATCGGTGGGGGTCAGCATTTCCGGCATGCCGGGTCCGCCGGCCGGGCCCTGGAAGGGAAGTACCACCACATCGCCTTCGGAAATCTTGCAGGCTGCAATGGCATCCAAAAGGGCCTCCTCCGTATAGTAAACCCTGGCCGGACCCGTGCAAATGAGCATGTCGGGAGCGATTGCAGTCTGTTTGACAACGGCGCTGGAGGCGATGTTGCCCTTGAGCACGGCAATACCGCCTTCCGTGTGAAATGGACGGTCAGGGCTGCGGATGGCTTCCGGATCCTTAATTGTCGCTTCTGCCGCCACCTGGATTATTGATTTTCCTGCAACTGTCGGATTGTCCGTGAGCAGGGGCTGCAAACGTTGCAAAACAGCAGGAATGCCGCCGGCGGCATCGATATCGGCCATTTCATAAGGTCCGGATGGAATGATGGAACAAAGATTGGGAGTTTCCCTGGAAATCCGGTCGAATTCATCCACTCCGATCTCGATGCCTGCCTCCCGCGCAATGGCCGGAATGTGCAGTACCGTGTTGGTCGATCCGCCCATGGCCATATCAACACGGATCGCGTTTTCAAAGGCGGCCCGGGTCATGATGCTCAAGGGACGGATATCGGCTTTGACCAGTTCAACGATTCTGCGGCCGGATTCATAGGCCTGCTTCTTTTTTTGCGGATCCAGGGCCAGGGTTGTGGCGCAACGGGTCAGCGACATTCCCAGGGCTTCGGTTACCACGGCCATGGTATTGGCTGTATATAACCCCACGCAGGCCCCTGCCCCGCAGACCATGTCCTGCAGCATATGTTCGGCCTGATCTGCAGTCATTTTCCCGGCCTTAACGCGGCCGACCATGCCAAAGCCGGCAATTGGATGGCATTTCTGGCCGGCCACGATATTGGCCTTCATTGGACCGCCGGTAAGCATTAAAGAGGGCAGATCCAGGCGGGCCGCGGCCATTAACATTCCCGGGGTGATCTTGTCACAGTTGGTCACGCCGACCCATCCGTCCAGAGAATGGGAAAGTACCATTATTTCGATGTTGTCGGCGATGTGCTCCCGGCTGGGAAGGCTCAGGCGCATCTCCACAAACATGGCAATCCCGTCACAAACGCCGGGGACTCCCCATTGAAAGGGTACGCCACCGGCATCACGGATCCCCCGGCAGACCTCGAGGGTCAGCTCGTCCAGATGGATATGGCCGGGGATAAGGGTGTTAAAGCTGTTGGCCACTCCAATGAAAGGCTTGCCGGATTCAATATCCTGCCGGCAAACACCGGCCGACATGAGAAGTGCCCGGTGAGGGAGAGTCTCGACGTTTTTCTTTAAAATATCCGATCTCATGATTTTTTATCCTCCGATAAAGAAGCAATGAACCGTAATAGCGGGAGCCTTCCCCGGTATCTTGCTGCGGGGGGCTTCAATTTTTACATTGGCTTTCCGACTTTCAGAATTTTTCAAGTTGAAATTAAATTTAATTAAATGAAATTTGTTGCATTTTGATAAACTATTTTCTTGATGTCAAGATTTATTTTTAGTATGCTTCTTCTTAAGCTAAAAAAGGATATTCCGACACTCATAGTCAAATCCATGCCGGTCCGAATTCAAAAAGGGGACCATCGATGATTGAAAAACAAATTGCTGAAAAAATTCGACAGATCCGCAAAACAAAAGGAATGACACTCGAACAACTGGGGGAAAAAATCGGAATTTCCAGGGGAATGCTGTCCCGTCTGGAAACGAACCGTTCCACTCCTCCCATTGCTACCCTGGCAAAAATTGCGCAGGGTCTGGAAGTCCCCATCGGCCTCTTTTTTGAGGAAAGCGGATCGACTACGGAACAAAAATATACGGTAACCAGAAGCAATAAACGAAAGCAGGTAGTTCGCCGTGGATCTGATATCGGTTTTACCTATTATTCGTTCAAAAAGCCCAAGCTCCTTTATCTTATTGAAGCGTTTGTTATGAAACATCCCCCGCTTAATAAAAAAATAAAGGAGCTGTTTGATCATCCGGGGGAAGAATTCATTATGGTTTTAAAAGGAACGATTGAACTTATCTACGGGGAAGAAATTATCCGTCTTGAGACCGGGGATGCCATACATTTTGATCCATCCATACCTCACAGAGCGCAAAACGTCGGAAATATGGAAGCCGAATGCATTGTGGTGGTCGCCGGAGAAAAAAGCAATACGAAGTCAAAATAAAATCTCCGGATAGGAATTAAAGATTATCGAGAGGAGGGAATAAAAATGAACACAGAATTATTAGCACCTTGCGGCCTGTATTGTGGCGTTTGCGGTGTTTATTCGGCAAGTCGCGACAATAATCAAAAACTTAAAGATAAATTAGCCGTTGCTTATGGTGTTACACCCGAACAAATAGCCTGCAAAGGCTGTTTGTCGGACGAAAAATTTGTTTACTGCCAGGCATGCGATATTCGAAACTGTGCAATGGCGAAAAACTATGAAGGCTGCCATCAATGTAAAGAATTCCCCTGTAAATTGGTTAATGATTTTCCTGTTCCTGTAGGTAAAAAAGTAATACTCCGCTCCGTCCCCGCCAGAAAAAAGTTGGGTACTGAAAAGTGGGTGGAAGAGGAAGAAAATCGCTATAGATGCCCTCATTGCAATGACCAGCTCTTTCGCGGTGCCAGGCGCTGCGGAAGTTGTAAGGAGTTAGTCGAAAGAGATTAAAAGGAATTAGAATTATGGATATAAATCCGGATTTTATTTCTCCTTGCGGACTTTACTGCGGAGTCTGCGCCATTTATATTGCACACCGTGATAATAATCAAAAATTCAAGGAAAGGTTGGTGGAGGTTTACAAAGGAAAAGTTCCCGGCAAAGGCGCTCTTCCTATCAGTGAAAATATTTCAGCAGATGATATACGATGCAAAGGGTGTTTATCCGACAATCGCTTTATGCATTGCACGCACTGTGATATCAGGGACTGCACAATAGAGAAAGGATATACCGGATGTCATCAATGCGACGAATTTCCATGTCAGCATATTGAAAATTTTCCCATGACCGTCGGCAAAAAAGTCATTTTGCGGGCTGTTCCGTATTGGCGAGAGGTCGGTACTGAAAAGTGGATTCAGGATGAAGAAGCCCGCTATATTTGTCCCGAATGCGGCAATAAAGTTTTCCGGGGCGTTGTAATATGTAATCAGTGTAAGATGAAGTTGGATCTTGACTAGTTTTTTCCGGCAAGATAAAAGCTATATCATCTATAATCGTATAATATCCGCATAAAGGCAGAGGGGAAAAGCCGGCACTTTTCCCCTCTGCTTGTGTGGGTTGTTCTGCTTAAAATTAGCCTTTAAGCTGTTAACGTAAATCGATGCTGAAACGGCTAAAGGTTTCTAACCCGATTCTTCAACTCCTTCGGAAGATTTATCTGAATATGGTTCTCTTCAAGAAAATCATAATACCCGTATACTTCTTTGCCCATAAATTCCATGTGAACGGCGCCGGCCGGGCAGTTGTTGACGCACCCCAGGCAGGCAATGCACGCATCCGTATCCACACGATTTTTTTCAAGATCAATGGCATCCACCGGGCATTTTTTAAGACATGTGCCGCACTTGATACATTTTGATCCGTCGATGGTATGATCGGATATGAAAAGCTTAGTCGCCCATATGGAGGGAGAATTTTTGATCAGTTCCCGGAAGTCGCAATCTTTATCGATTTCTATGCCCTGCCCCTGGTGCACGCGGTCCAATATCAAACCGGCATACACTCGCATCCGGTCATAGGCGATCTCATCCGGAAGATGTTTGTACTCGAGCACACGCTCTTCATTTCCGAATGACCAGGTAATGGCAAAGGTTGACATGTTGCCGAAGGTTTCTATACCAACCGGGACACCGCCTTTTTCAGCCAGCAGATCCGCCAGGGTGCAGACGGTGTTGTGCTGGTTGCCGCCGGGACCGCCGAAAGTGACAAAGGAAGCAAAGGGCTTGCCGGTTATTGCGGGCAAACTTTTGAGCCAGAGTTTGAAATTTTCCGGCACATCATAATAGTAAACAGGGGAACCGGCAACTATAAGATCGTAGGCGCCGATAGATTTCGGGTCAAAATTCCTGTAATCGGACGCTGTGACGTTCAGTCCATTTTTATTGAATGTTTCCGCGATGAGTCTTCCGGTTCTTTCGGAGTTTCCGGTTTGACTGTACCAGATCACAGCCGCGGTTTTGGGATCGGTGACGGTCATTCCCGTTCCGGCACTCACCTTCACCGGGAAAAGAGATGTTGAAGTTGAAAGCGCCAGAAGCGCGAATGATCCTTTTTTCAAAAAAGTGCGTCTGTTATCCATAAGGTATTTCCCTTTTAAGTTTTATAATTTGATAAGTATCGAATTATAAGAATAAAAAAATTTGCCGCTTACTTATCGATTAAAGATAAAATAGCGTTTGCCGCCTGGATTGTTTCCTTATTTATTCTGGCCGCCAGAAACTTTCCCCGCCTTTCGGTAATAATAAGATCTGCGTTTGCCAGTTCCTTCAAATGGTGGGAAATGGTCGGGGCACCGATACTTAAAGATCCGACAATATCTGTGATAAAACATTCACATCCTGTTTCAAAATTGGCTTCGCTCTGTTTTGCAATTTGCATGTACAGTTCCAGGCGCGTCTGGTTTGAAAGCGCTTTCATGATTTTTGACAGCTTAGCCGAATCCATAAATATAAAACCTCTTTAAGTTCATTTTGAAATTTTTACAATTCGATAAGTTTCGAACTAATATATACAAAATTTTACCTCTGTCAATCAGTTTTTTATGATATTGAAAATATTAGTTACATTATGCAATCATCGAATATATAATGTTAGTGTGTTTCCATAAAAATACAGGAGCAGTAACATGTCAAATGCCTTTGGAGTCGGAATTACAAGAGAAAAAGCCCTCCTGCTTTTAAGGGAGCATTTAAAGAATGAGAAACTGGTCGCTCACTGCATCGCATCAGAAGCTATCATGAGAGCACTTGCCGTAAAATTCGAAAAAGACCAGGACCTGTGGGGAATCGCGGGACTGCTCCATGATCTTGATTACGAGATTACAGGTGAGGATTCAGCCAGACACGGAGCGGTTTCAGCGAAAATGCTTGAAGAAAAAGGAGTCTCTCCTGAAATAGCGGATGTCATAAAGAAGCATAACGCGGAAGGGCTGGGCCTGTCGCGATCGACCCTTTTTGAGCATGCCCTGACATGTGCGGAAAGCATAACAGGCATGGTTGTGGCAACGGCTCTTGTCTATCCCGACAAAAAAATTTCAAGTGTTAAAGTGAGCTCTGTTACAAAAAGGATGAAAACTCCCCATTTTGCCCGCGCCGTGAGCAGGGAAAGAATAATGGAGTGTGAAAAAACAGGCCTTCCTATCGAAGAGTTTGTCTCGATAAGCATAAAGGCGATGTCTGAAATTGCAGATGAACTCGGACTTTAGAAGCGGGAATTACTGTGGAAAAAAAACCTGGGTATCCTGATAAAACACTTTTTCTTATTGATGGAAGCGCATATATCTACCGTGCATATCATGCCATAAGAGGTCTTTCAAATTCCAAAGGGCTCCCGACAAATGCAATTTTTGGCTTTGCCAGGATTCTGATCAAACTTATTGAAGACTGGGGGCCGAAATACGTTGTTATGGTTTTTGATTCCAAAGGCCCGACGTTCAGGCATGATCTTTTCAAAGACTACAAAGCCACCCGTCCTCCGATGCCTGAAGATTTGCAGGTTCAGATTCCCTATATCAAAGAGATAACGAGGGCTTTTAACCTTTCCGTAATTGAAATGCCCGGATATGAAGCAGATGATCTCATAGGAACACTTGCTGGCAAAGCGGAAGATTCCGGCTATTCCGTTGTAATGGTGACGGGAGATAAGGATTTTCTTCAGCTTGTTACCGATAAAGTTATTATCTGGGATCCCATGAAGGATAAGATCACTGATAAAAACAGAGTTGTTGAAGAATATGGCATTGAGCCGCGCCAGATTATTGAAGTCATGGGGCTTTCGGGGGATACTGCAGATAATGTTCCGGGGGTTCCCGGAATCGGCCCCAAAACAGCTCTTGATCTGATAAAAAATTTCGGAAGCATCGAAAATCTTTTCAAAAATATTGATTCAATAACAAAGAAAAAGCAGCAGGAAAATCTTGTTCTGTTTAAAGATCAGGCATTGTTAAGCAGGCGGCTTGTTGAAATAAACACCATGGTTCCTTTTGATTTTGATCCTGATTCCTTTCGTTTTCAAAAGCCGGATAACCAAAGATTGTCAGAGCTGTTTCAGGAACTTGAATTCAGGCAGCTTCAGCAGAGTGTCTCCATGCAATCGGATCTTTCGGAAAAGGAGTACGGTCTGATTACGGATATGGGAAGCCTTTCTTCCCTTATTTCACGACTTGAATCGGCTGATCACTTTGCTGTTGATACCGAAACCTCATCCGAAAATCCGATCAAGGCCAAACTCGTTGGAATATCGGTTTCTTTAAAACCTCATGAGGCATTTTATATTCCGCTTGCCCATGATTACGAAGGTGTTCCCGAACAGCTTGACAGAAATGAAGTGCTGCAAAGACTGAAGCCTGTTTTTGAAAATCCGGGTATAAAGAAAATAGGCCAGAATATAAAATATGACTGGATAGTTCTGAAACGTCATGGAATTACTCTTGCCGGAGTCTCCTTTGATACGATGGTGGCATCCTATCTTATCAATCCTTCCAAGCGCGCCCATAACCTTGACCAGATAGCTCTTGATTTTCTCGGCCATAAGAAAATCACCTTTGAAGAGACAGTGGGAAAGAAAAAGCCGGAGGATGGTTTCACGGGTGTTCCATTGGATAAGGCGGTATCATACGCATGCGAGGATGCCGACATAACTCTTCTTGCCCATGATGTTCTTTTGCCGAAACTTGGTGAAATCGGAGTCAAGGATCTTTTTGAAAATGTCGAAATACCCCTTATTCCTGTCCTTATGAATATGGAAATGAAAGGGATATGTGTTGACAGGCTAAGGCTTCGTGAGCTTTCCAAACATTTTGAACAGCAGATAGAAGATCTTGAAGGCAGTATTTATTCACTTGCTGGAATGACATTTAACATTAAATCTCCGCAGCAGCTCGGAGAAGTCCTTTTTGAAAAACTGTCGCTTCCTGTAATGAAGAAGACGAAAAAAAAGACGGGATATTCAACCGACGTGGACGTGCTTACCGAGCTGTCCGGAATGCACGAGCTTCCCGCGCTTATATTAAGACACAGGACTCTTTCAAAACTTAAATCAACATACGCGGACGCGCTGCTTGAAATTGCAGACCCTGAAACAGGGCGCATACACACATCATTTAACCAGACCGTAACTGCGACAGGGAGGCTCAGCAGTTCAGACCCTAATCTTCAGAATATTCCCATCAAAACAGATGAGGGCAGAGAGATAAGAAGCGCTTTCATACCTGAAAAAGGGTGGCATCTTCTTTCAGCCGACTATTCCCAGATAGAGCTGAGAATTCTTGCCCACTGCTCTGATGATAAAATCCTGATAAAGGCTTTTTCAGACGATGAGGATATTCATACAAGAACGGCTACCGAGGTGTTCCGGGTTTTCCCGGAGTTTATTACCTCCGAACTGAGAAGGCAGGCAAAGATTATAAATTTCAGCATAATATACGGCATGGGCGCCTTCAGCCTTTCAAAAGAGCTTGGCATAAGCCAGAAAATGGCACAGACTTATATCGATAACTATTTTGCAAGATACAGAGGAGTAAAGGAATTTATCGAAAAGACTATTGAGGAAGCGCATGAAAATAAAAAGACGGGAACGCTCCTCGGGCGCATCAGAATTCTTCCTGATATTGACAGCTCCAACAAGATAGTCCGCGCCGCTTCAGAACGGATTGCGGTGAACACGCCGATTCAGGGAACTGCCGCCGACCTCATAAAAGTCGCAATGATAAATATCGACAGGGCGCTTGCTGAAAAGAACTTCAGGACCGCGATGCTGCTCTCTGTTCATGATGAGCTTGTTTTTGAAGTGCCGCCCGATGAGCTTGATGCTGTTAGCAGGCTTGTTAAAGACACAATGGAAGGAGTCTGGGAGCTGAAAGTCCCGCTCAAGGTAAATATTTCGTCAGGTAATAACTGGGCCGAAGCACATTGATAAAGGGTTATGGATATTCGATCAGAAGAATATTGAACATCGGACATCGAAGAAACAAAGGTCTCAAGTGTTAAGAGTGACGAGTAACGAGTGACTAGTAACGGGTCATTGAAACTTGTCACTCGCTCTCGACTCTCGCCTTGTGCCTCAAGCCTTCAAGATAAACCTCCATGCGCAGAACCAGTCGTCAGGGTGTTTGTCCGGCGGACAGCCGACGCATTCCGTCATGATTCTCGAATCAATGCTTCTTGCAAAGTAAGTGTATTCGACCATGCCGCCCGATTTGCACGGATAATCATCGAGCCCCTTACGTTTTCTTGCAGACTGAACGCGGCATTCATTCATCCGGAAGATAAAACTGTTCGGAGTATCATCGATTACAGACTGGGTATTCAGCCGGGCGTATATGCGAAAATTGAGTGCCCTTTTGAGACCTTCAAGTCCGGAGTTATCGGGAAGATTTAAAAATCTCTTAATAGTCCATGCTTCAAATGGGGAGAAGTGCGCCCAGCAGGTATCATTGCACCGCTTGGCATCTATCATCCCGTTTGTAAATTCAACAGCCTGAAACCAGACCCCGTCATTTGCAATCCAGTTCGCGGCGGCACAGTCCATCAGATCAGACAGTTTTTCTTTCGACATGTTCAGCATGGGAAGAGGTATGCCGTCCTTCATTTCAAAACCAAGGACTTTTCCCAGTCTCTTCATCTGGATTTCATATCCTCTTTCAGACGCGGTCTTCAGAGCTTCGAGCGCCCTTTCAGTGCCCATCTGGTGCCTGATTTCGGTGTACCAGAGGGCATAATGAACTATTATGCGATGGAACATGTCGATAATCAGGCGGGCCGTCTGTTCGTGGTTCAGATCCTGTATCGAGTCGATTCTGTCAGGCATGATTTATGTTCCTTAAATTTCCAGTTGCGTTCCCAAGGAGAACCTTGGGAACGCTTGTGGAATTTTGGTGTGTATCGAATCCCTAAGCGTTGTATAGTTGTGTAACGCTCTTTGGCAGATGTCCGTTTAACAACATAAATGAGCGGCACGGCATGTACTGGCGACCAAAATCTATCTGCCGGGCGGCAAAAGCATCAAGTACCTCGGCGCGAAATTCACGCCCCAGGGCCAACAGCTTCTCCTGATCGATTCCGGTATCAACCCCAATCTCATGAAACATTGTGACTATATCTTCTGTGGAAATCAGACCATGGTTAAAGTGATCGCTGTAATAATCGCCCTCACGTCCTTTAATCGGAACTCCGTCAACCATGTTCGCCGGTTGACCGCCGATTCCCGACATACAGGATTCAAACCGGATAATACCGGCTTTAAGAGCGGCTGCTGCATTTCTGAGTGCCGAAGCCATGTTTTTGGTGTGGAAGTGGGCAACGTAAAGCTTGGGGTCGGAATAACTGCGACCGTCAGGCCCGATGCCCATCTCTTTGGGATCAAGCACGCGGCTGAAAAACTCATACGCTTTGTGATAATCGGTAACAGAACCGTCATGGTCGGCAAGTTCTATATCATCTGCCCCGCAAGCCAGGTAGCGCTTTACAAAGGAAATGGCAATGTCCAGCTTTTCAGCCATGCTGTATTGCTTATTATATTTTTTAAAAGGACTTCCCCAGATGGTGCTGACGGTACCGTTTACTACCATCCCCCGGCTATGGGCGGCTTTTATTACCTGTTCGGTCATTGCGAAGTACTGATCATGCGTCTTGCCCGAATTGGCTTTCTGATGTTCGGGGCAGGTTGAGGTCATCTGGAGTATTCGGTCCGGGCCAAACCCTTGATCAAAGTCTTTAAATGCGCGTTCAGCCCCTGTTTCATGGATGGAAACTGCTGTAAGCTCCACATCGCCACCGTTGCGTTTCATCATTTCACCAATGGTTTTACCGTTGGGCGCCTTCGTATTGCTGTTCAGCAGTCGTTTGATTACTTCCGTGGCATCGGGGAAAAAGGGCACAAATTTCGGATGCCCGTAGTTCGTGGCTTCCAAACGCTTAAAGCCTGCTATAATCAAACCTTCCAAATATTTGACCTTGGTATCGGTATCGATGACGGTTTCCAGCGATTGCAAACCGTCTCTGATACTGATATCGCTGAGTTCAACTTTTTTCCCTGCAAACTGGCTTTTTGAAATATAAACATCTGACATTTTTTTCTCCTTTGAGGCGTTCTGTCTATCCCTTTTGAAATCATCCCGAATCTCTTGCAGCGAAGCATGCTTCACTGCTACCATCGATCAAAGCAATTCTATAGTCTTAAATAAGTTCCATCTATATTTATGTATTCCGTCTTCCGAATCCTTGAACCCTTTTTGCTACTTCCCCTTGTATATCGGTTTTCTTTTTTCCCTGAAAGCCGCAAGCCCTTCAAGGCGGTCTTCAGTCGGAATCGTTACCCAGTAGGCATTCGATTCTATTGCGAGGCCCGTCTGAATATCTGTTTCAAGCCCGTAATTGATTGCATATTTTGCCTGCTCAATTGCTATGGGCCCTGTTTCGCATATCATGGCGGCCATCAGCATACATTCTTTTATAAGGTCATCCTTTTCGCAGATTTTATTGACAAGTCCTATAGAAAGAGCTTCCTGCGCATCAATTCGCTTTCCAGTGAATATCAGTTCTTTTGCTTTGCCCCTGCCAACCAACCTTGGAAGCCTCTGGGTTCCACCTGCTCCCGGAATAATGGCAAGCCTCGTTTCTGTGAGTCCCATAGTGGCATTTGTTGATGCTATGCGGATATCTGAAGCAAGTGCAAGTTCGGTGCCTCCCCCAAGCGCTATACCATTCACCGCCGCAATCACAGGCTTGTTAAGGAGTTCAATCGAGGTAAAGAGATTTCGTATCGTAAAAATATATTCTTTTACCTGCACAGGGCTCAATGTTACACGCTCCTTCAGATCCGCTCCCGAGCAGAAAGCCTTGTCTCCCGATCCAGTAATGATGACAACTCTTATATCGGATCTGAATCTTAAAGCTTCCACCTGATTCTGTAGATAATGCAGCATGCTGAAATTTAAAGAATTCATTGCCTGGGGACGGTTTAACGTAAGTGTCATTATTCCGTCTTTTTCTTCTGTCAGGAGAACCTGTTCTTCTGTCATATTAATTCCTCCATTAGTTTTGCCGGCTTTAAAAAAGTTCGGATTTTTTGCCATTCCCGCGGAAGCGGGAATCCAGATTATTGAAGCTTTCCTGACGCAAGCAGCGGGTTTTAGCGCTTGTTGTTTCAACTCAAATAGTTCTGGACTCCCATTTTCAGGAGTGACTGGATTGTATACTTTTTACGACTCCTACAGTTTTAATAACTTTAAAAAAACCGGACTTCAAGTGCAGGCTAATAACATAATTAATATGAGCGAGCGCTCGGTCAGTTTTATTCAAGTTTATCCTTTTGTTCTTAAGTTTGTCAATATTTTTCTTGGCATTTGATGCCCCGATCCGGGAAATAAGAAAATAAATGCAATAATAACGGTATATAATGAGTGTATTTTCAATAAAAAGTGGTGTTGCCGCCTATATCATCAGGCGGGCATTGATATCAAAAAAACATACCCCTCTTAAATCTTGACAACCAAAAACAAGGCGTGATATTGGACTACGAATGAGCGCTCGCTCGGTTAACCTATTTATGGATTAACATGGACTATGCAGGAACTTCAAAGGACAAAAGATATTCCGACCCAGGTAAAGAATCTTGACCTTGTTGAAAAAAGACGGCGGCAGATTGCCGAAGCCGCCGTTAAGCTTTTCATTGATAAGGGTTTCCATAAAACATCGACAAGGCAGATTGCCAAAGCTGCTGGTGTTTCAATAGGATCTCTATACGAATATATAGCGTCAAAAGAGGATATTCTCTATCTCGTTTGTGATTCAATCCATGTCGAGGTAGAGAAGAGGGTAACCGATGTAATGACAAAATCATCGGGAGGAAGAGACGCCCTTGCTGATATCATCCGAGAATATTTCATGGTTTGCAACAAAATGAGTGATTTTATTCTTCTTATTTATCAGGAAACGCAGTCCCTTCCGCTCCAGTGGCAGAAGAAAGTATTGGAGAATGAACTCAGGATAACAGGCCTCTTTGTTGAAGCTATTGCCCGCCTTGTCTCTCAGGGGTATATTGCTCCTCTTGATGAAAGGGCGATAGAGCTTGCCGCACACAACATATCAGTCCTGGGACACATGTGGACTTTCAGGCGGTGGTTTCTTGCACGCCATTACAGTCTTGAAGATTATATTGAGTATCAAACCGAATTCATCCTCAGCATATCAGGGCAAAAAAAGAACCAGCCACTTTTAAAGGAGGGCGCATGAGCGTTGAAGTAAATGTCTATAAGCCCAGGCATAATATAAGGATAGTGACAGCGACATCCCTTTTTGACGGACACGATGTATCCATTAATATAATGCGCAGGATTCTTCAGGATACAGGAGTTGAAGTAATACATCTCGGACATAATCGGTCTGTAGAAGAGATTGTCGATGCAGCAATTCAGGAAGATGTTCAGGGAATAGCCGTGTCCAGTTACCAGGGCGGGCATATGGAGTTCTTTAAATACATGTTAGATCTTCTACGTGATAACGGAGCTCCTCATATCATGGTTTTCGGCGGAGGCGGCGGAGTCATAGTTCCGGATGAAATCAGGGAGCTGGAAGCATACGGAGTTGCAAAGATATACTCGCCTGAAGACGGAACCAGGCTCGGACTCCAGGGAATCATCAACCATATGGTGGAGATACTTGACTTCCCGACTGTTGATGAGAAGACAATTGACATTACCGCCCTTTCTCCGGATAGCAAACTGAAGATCGCACATCTTATAACGGCAGTGGAACTTGCAAAAAACAACGGAAACCTCTCAAACTTTATCCCGCTTTTTTCCGAAGGCAGAAAGAGCAATGTTCCGGTTATAGGCATCACCGGAACGGGCGGGGCCGGAAAATCATCGCTTACCGACGAGATAATCCTGCGGCTCATGCGTGACATTCCGGAAGTCAAAATTGCAATTATAAGCTGTGATCCGTCCCGCAGAAAGTCAGGCGGGGCTTTGCTGGGAGACAGGATACGCATGAACGCGATCGGCACACCCAGGGTGTATATGCGGTCGATTGCAACCCGCATGTCGGATACGGTGATTCCTGAAGCCCTTCCTGAGGTTATCGATGTCGTGAAAGCTGCCGGATTTGACATTGCGGTTGTTGAAACGGCAGGTATCGGACAGGGCGACTCAAAGATAATAGATCTTGTGGATGTATCAATTTACGTTATGACAAGCGAGTTTGGAGCAGCCTCGCAGCTTGAAAAAATAGATATGCTTGATTTTGCCGACCTTGTTGTCATCAACAAGTTTGAAAAACGTGGAGGCGAAGATGCCATTCGTGACGTGAGCAAGCAGGTTCAGCGGAACAGGAAAGCCTGGGAAAAACGTCTTGATGAAATGCCTGTCTTCGGTACGATAGCATCAAAGTTCAATGACGACGGCGTTACGGCATTGTATCATGAAATTTTAGACAAAGTCTTTGAAAAAAAAGGAATAAAATTAATTTCAGAGCTTCCCCGTTCGGGTCAGAAAAAATCGGCATCAAAGACAATTATTATTCCGCCGGAGCGGACACGTTATCTCTCTGAAATTGCTGATATAATGAGGAGCTATCACAGAGAGACAAAAGAGCAGTCCGCGGCAGTCAGAAGTTTGTGGCATCTCAAGGAGACAGAAAAGATTGTAAATAGTGAAACAGGAAAAGAAGATAGCACAGACGCAATTCTTTCAAGATTGAAAGAAGAAATAAAAAGGGCGGATAACCGGCTTTCGGATGAAACAAAAAATGTTCTCGCCGATTGGGATAAAATTAAAAAGAGTTATTCAGGGGATGACTTTGTGTACAGGGTCAGAAATAAAGAAATAAGGCTTCCCCTTTATACGCGCTCTCTTTCGCACCAGAAGATTCCAAAGATTTCCCTCCCAAAGTTCATGGATCCGGGAGAAATACTGAGATGGATGAGGGAAGAGAATGTTCCGGGACAATTCCCATATACGGCCGGCGTTTTTCCGCTAAAACGGGTTGACGAAGATCCGACCCGTATGTTCGCGGGAGAAGGTGATCCTGCAAGAACCAACAACAGGTTTAAACTGCTTTCAGCAAACTATTATGCAAAAAGGCTCTCAACGGCATTTGATTCTGTAACCCTGTTCGGGAATGATCCGGACAGGCGTCCTGATATCTACGGGAAGGTGGGTACTTCGGGAGTAAGCGTATGTTCACTCGATAATGTTAAGATGCTCTATGACGGATTCGAGCTTTGCGCTCCGAATACGTCGGTATCGATGACGATAAATGGGCCGGCTCCCATTATGCTTGCGATGTTTTTGAATGCCGCGATAGACCAGCAGGTAGATAAGTTCACAAAAGAGAAAGGAAGAAATCCTGATGAAACAGAATACGCGGGCCTCCGTTCAATGGTGCTTTTAAATGTAAGAGGTACTGTGCAGGCCGATATTTTAAAGGAAGATCAGGGTCAAAACAGCTGCATTTTCTCTATAGAATTTGCCCTGAAGATGATGGGGGATATCCAGGAATATTTTATAAAGAACAATGTCCGAAATTTCTATTCAGTTTCAATTTCCGGTTATCATATTGCCGAAGCAGGCGCAAATCCCATTACCCAGCTTGCCCTGACACTGGCAAACGGGTTTACCTATGTTGAATATTATCTGTCGAGAGGCATGCCGCTTGACAGCTTTGCACCAAATCTTTCTTTCTTTTTTTCAAACGGGATGGACCCCGAGTACACGGTTATAGGTAGGGTTGCGAGAAGAATATGGGCTGTTGCGATGCGTGAGAAATACAAGGGATATGAACGTTCACAGATGCTTAAATACCACATACAGACTTCTGGAAGATCGCTGCACAGCCAGGATATCCAGTTTAACGACATTAGGACGACATTGCAGGGACTCTGTGCCGTTTATGACAACTGCAACAGTCTTCATACGAACGCATTCGATGAAGCAATAACCACTCCAAGCACGGAATCCGTTCGGCGGGCGCTTGCAATCCAGCTTATAATTAACAAGGAATGGGGTCTTGCAAATAACGAGAATATGAATCAGGGGAGCTTTATAGTCGAGGAACTGACCGATCTCGTTGAGGAGGCCGTTCTTGCGGAATTTGACAGGATTACTGAACGAGGCGGTGTTCTCGGTGCCATGGAAACCGGATACCAGCGAAACAGGATCCAGGAAGAATCCATTTACTATGAAACCTTGAAACACACCGGTGAATATCCGATTATAGGCGTCAACACCTTCCGTGATCCTGATGTTGATCTTGAAGAGATGTCGTCATGCGTTGAGCTTGCGAGAGCATCGGAGGGAGAAAAAGAGGCTCAGCTTACACGACTTGAAGATTTTAAAAAGAGAAACATTGATAAAGCTCCCGATGCGTTAAAAAGGTTACAGAAGGCTGCTCTTTCGGGCGAAAATATATTCGAAGAACTTATGAATACAGTAAAGACATGCTCGCTTGGGCAGATCACACAGGCCCTGTATGATGTCGGGGGCAAATACAGAAGGAATATGTAAAACAATGTAAGGGTTCAAGGATTCAAGAAGTCGGGGGTTCAAGTGGCAAGGTCGTGAATAGTGAATCGATAACCGAACCACCATCAACGAATGACGATCCACGATATTTGATATTTGAAGTAAGCATTAAAAGGAGATAATTCAAATGAAAGAAGCGGTTATAGTAAGCGCGGTAAGAACGCCTCTTGGGAGTTTCAACGGATCGCTCGGGAGTATCGGGGGAACAAGGCTTGGGGCGATAGTAATCGAAGAGGCTGTAAAAAGGGCGGGAATAGCTAAAGATGCTGTCAATGAGGTGATAATGGGAATGGTCCTTCCATGCAGTTACGGGCAGAACCCTGCCAAGCAGGCTGCGGTTCTTGCAAAAATGCCATGGGAGGCCGAGTGCATCACGGTAAACAAGGTCTGCGGTTCGGCATTAAAATCGGTCATGCTTGCGGCCCAGGCGATCCAGACAGGAGATGCCGATGTTGTTGTCGCGGGCGGAATGGAAAATATGAGCATGGCCCCGTATTTTCTTGAAAAGGCAAGGTTCGGATACCGCATGGGACCCGGAAAGCTTCAGGATCATATGATGCACGACGGATTATGGGACAATGTGAATGATTTCCATATGGGCATGTCGAATGAACTCTGTTCGGAAAAATATAATGTCACCCGTGAAGATCAGGACAGATACGCGGCGGAGTCTTACAGAAGGGCGGTTAACGCGGTTAATTCAGGCCGTTTTAAAGATGAAATTATTCCTGTTGAAATTCCGGGGAAAAAAGGAGTGACAATATTTGACAAAGATGAGTGCCCTAAGGAGACACCGTATGAAGCACTGGTGAAAATGAAGCCTGCTTTTAAAAAGGACGGTGTCGGAACTGCCGGAAACGCTTCGATAATAAGCGACGGGGCTGCCGCTGTGGTCGTTATGTCGAAAGAGAAGGCTGAAAAGCTCGGCTGCAGAATAATTGCAAAAATCGGTGCGCAGGCTTCATACGGTATCGACATGAAATATGTGCTTGTGGCTCCAATATGGGCGATCCCCAAGTGCCTTAAAAAAGAGGGTCTTTCAAAGGATGAGATCGATCTTTATGAAATCAACGAGGCTTTCAGCGGCTCGACAGTGGCCGTGCTTCGTGAACTGAATCTGGATCATTCGAAGGTGAATGTAAACGGCGGAAGCGTTGCTATCGGTCATCCCATAGGCGCAAGCGGATGCCGTGTTCTTGTGACGCTTTTACATGAAATGATAAAACAGGACAAAAAAACAGGCCTTGCATCTCTCTGCCTCGGCGGGGGAGAGGCCGTTGCAATGATTGTTAAAAGATAAGGAGAGCAAGATGGAAATAAAAAAGTTCGGTGTTATCGGAGCGGGTCAGATGGGAAACGGTATAGCTCAGGTTGCAGCCATGAGCGGCCTTGAGGTTATAATGAACGATATAAACGATGAATTCGTCCGGCGCGGTCTTGATACGATCACAAAAAACCTTGCGCGGAGTGTTGAAAAAGGGAAGATAACGGCAGATGAGAAGGATGCCGTTTTGAAGCGCATTAAGATCAGCACCTATTTAAAAGATATGGCAGCAGCAGATTTTATCGTTGAGGCCGCTACCGAAAACGAGCAGTTAAAGTTTCAGATTTTTAAAGATCTCGATACAATATGCCCTTCGCAGGTGATCCTCGCAACAAATACATCTTCTATTCCCATAGGACGCATTGCCTCCCAGACAAAAAGGCCCGATAAAGTGATTGGCATGCATTTCATGAATCCGGTGCCTGTCATGAAGCTTATTGAAATAATACGAGGTATCGCCACTTCCGACGAAACATTTAAACTTACCTGGGACCTGTCTTTAAAATTCGGAAAAACACCGGCTGTGGCAAATGACTATCCCGGATTCATAGCAAACAGGATACTATTGCCCATGATTAATGAAGCGGTCTATTGTCTCTATCATAGCGTAGGCACTAAAGAGGATATTGATACCGTTATGAAGCTGGGAATGAACCATCCGATGGGACCTCTTGCTCTAGCAGATCTTATCGGACTCGACACCTGCCTTGCCATAATGGAGACTCTTTATAACGGCTTTAAGGATTCAAAATACAGACCCTGTCCTCTTCTCCGGAAATATGTTGAAGCGGGATGGCTGGGAAGAAAGACGGGAAAGGGCTTTTACGACTATAAATAAGGGGGTAATATGCCGAAAAAAAAAGAAACATCTGTTGTCCAGATCGGCAGTAAAATCCGGAAGGTGAGGGAAGAAAAAAAGATATCCCTTGACCAGATAGCCAATGAAACCGGTTTTTCTGTCGATTATCTTAAAAAGATTGAGGCCGGCAAGATTTTCCCTCCTGTCGGGGGGCTTCTCCAGATTGCAAAGGCTCTTGAAATCGATTCCGGATATTTCCTGAGGGAGCAGGAGTCGGCTTTGAGCAAGCGCATTAAGGCATATACAAAGCGCACAGAGAACTACGCCTACACAACACTTACCCCTGGAGCTGAAAATAAACATCTTAAAGCCTTTAAGGTGACTGTTGATCCCATGCAGAATCATAAAGGGGTCAGCTACAATCATGAGGGAGAGGAATTCGTTTACGTCCTTCAGGGCAATGTCGAGGTAGTTGTAGGGGATCACGTAAACAGGCTTGGGGAAGGCGACTCTCTGCATTTTAACTCCGGGATAAGGCATATGCTGAAAAATGTCGGGGAAATAAAGGCTGAGCTTCTCGTCGTTATCTACGGACCGTGACGGCTTCGCAAACTATTTCAGCTGAAGGCTCAAGAATCAAGATTGTTGATCGCAGATCGTGAATAGTGAATAGTGAATCGATTGATGAATAATGAGGTTCGATATTCGATGTACGAATCACGATCCACGAACTTCGAAGTACGATTTAAAAAGGAGTAAAAGATGTCATATTTTCTTACCGACGAACAACTCATGATTCGGGACATGGTCAGAGAATTCTCAAGGAAGGTTATAGCCCCGACAGCTATGAAGCGGGATGAGACAAAGGAGTTTCCGGCAGAAAATTTTGAAAAAATGGCGGAACTAGGGCTCATGGGCATGATGGTCTCGTCTGAATATGGAGGCGCCGGTACCGATACTGTTAGCTATGTCCTTGCTCTTTCAGAGATTGCTTACTCATGCGCATCTACCGCAGTAGTCATGTCTGTTCACAATTCCATAGTCTGTGAAAGCATATGCCGTTACGGAACGGAAGATCAGAAAAAGAGATATCTCCCGACTCTTGTCACCGCCAAAAACATCGGCGCTTTTGCCCTGACAGAGCCGCAGGCCGGTTCGGACCCTGTAAGCCAGAAAACATCTGCCGTAAAAGACGGGGATTACTATGTATTAAACGGCACAAAGAGATTTATCACAACCGGAAAAAATGCGGGCCTTATAATAGCTACTGCAAATACAGATCCTGCAAAAAAACATAAAGGAATAAGCGCGTTCCTTATAGCCAAAGGGACTCCGGGATTTATTGTCGGAAAGACCGAGGACAAAATGGGCCTGAGAGCTTCCGATACTACCGACCTTATCTTTGATAATTGCAGGGTACATAAAAAGGATCTTCTGGGGGGCGAGGGTGATGGTTTTAAGATAGCTATGACAGCGCTTGACGGCGGCCGGATAGGGATTGGAGCGCAATCAATCGGAATAGCCCAGGCAGCTCTCGATGCCGCAGTAAAATATTCAACCGAACGGGAGCAATTCGGCCAGACCATATCAAAATTCCAGGGACTCCGATGGATGATTGCAGAGATGGCAACCGAACTTGAAGCGGCACGCCAGCTGACCCTTTCTGCTGCTGCAACTAAAGACAGGGGGGAAAAATATACTCTCGATGCATCCATGGCTAAGCTTTATGCATCCGAAATGGTCAACCGAACTGTCGCAAAGGCACTGCAAATGCATGGAGGATACGGCTACATTAAAGAATATCCTGTAGAAAGATTTTACAGGGATGCCCGTGTTCTGACAATTTACGAGGGGACATCTGAAATTCAGAGAGTTGTTATTTCAAACCATATATTCAACGATAAGAGAAGATAGAAAAAGAGGGTTCGAGGATTCGAGGGATCAAGGAGCAAGAGCGTTAATCACAGATCGTAAATAGCGGATCGAAAAAGAAAAACTTGAGCAAAGATTTACGGATCACGATCGACGATTAACGAACAACGAACCGGGGGTTGGCAATGAGGGAATACAAAATACATCCAGTTGCTGTCGGGATAAATGAAACCGACCAGGGCATAATGACCTATCAGCGTGATTACGGGAAAAGGATTATTCTTCCCATTTACATGTTTTATATAGAAGGAAGTGATAAAAATATTATTGTTGATACCGGACTTGAACAATTTGTTGTATCGGAAGAGGTAGAAAAAGAGTGTGGATTCAAAATCCTCGAATTTGAAGATGCACTTTCATCTTTTGGTCTTAAACCTGAAGATATAGATGTGATAATCCATACCCATCTTCACAATGATCACTGTGAGAATGATTATAAATGTTCAAATGCGTTGGTTTATGCCCAAAAAGCCGAGATTGCGTTTCTTAAAAATCCCCATCCCATTGATCACAGATATTACCCGGATGTTCTTGATGGAGTCAATGTCGTTGAAATCGAAGGAGATGCCACAATAGAGGACGGGATAGAAGTAATCTTTTCCCCCGGTCATTCCGTCGGCGGGCAGTCGGTTGCCATAAACACTTCAGAAGGAAAAGCCGTAATTACGGGTTTTTGCTGCAATGAAAAGAACTTTCCGGACAAAGGACCGGCAATCTGCCCCGGTGTTCATATAGATGCCATCAAAGCCTATGATTCCGTCCAGAAAATAAAAAATATGGCTGACATAATCATACCAATTCACGACCTTTCCATAGGAAGATTGAAACAGATTCCGTAAAACAGTCGCAAACCATAAAGGATAAAAAATATGGTCCCTGATTCAGTTATAATTGCGGCTAATGTTTGTCAGATTGCAACGACATTCATTTCCCTGTCGGCCTATCTGCCCCAGTGGATAAAGCTTATTCAAACAAAATCAAGCGCAGACATCTCCCTTAAATCATGGTGCATATGGATAGTGGCCGCGTCTTTTACCCTTTTCTATGCTATAGTTCAGTTTCTGTTAAACAATAGAGGGTGGCCTCTCATTATCTCGTCTGCCGCTTCAATGTGCTGCATAATCTTAACGATTTTTCTCGTTTTCAGGTACAGGAGACGGAGCGCCTGAAAGGCATAAAATAGAAAGTGACTGATAATATACGGAAGGAAACAAGCCGGAGTCTGGATTTTAAGGCTTTCATATTATTAACCATTCTTTGTGCGAGCTGGGGTCTTCAGCAGGTAACAATCAAGATAGCCAATCAGGGTATTTCACCTGTCCTGCAATCCGGTATTAGATCTGTTTGTGCTGCAATTCTTGTATGGATCTGGATGGCAGCACGCCGGGAACGGATCTTTGATAAGGATGAGACTCTGTGGTGGGGAACAGCCGTGGGGCTTCTTTTCGCGGGAGAATTTGTTTTCATTTATATCGGTCTTAATTATACAAACGCATCACGTGCTGTAATTTTTCTCTATACCTCCCCTTTTATCGTCGCACTCGGATCACAGTTGTTTATCCCGGGCGGACAGCTAAGAAAAATTCAGGTTGCCGGACTCTGCTGTGCTTTTGCAGGGGTACTTATAGCGTTCGGAGAGTCATTGAGATTTCCCACACACAGAATGCTCATAGGTGACGTAATGCTGGCGATTGCGGCTTTTTTATGGGGTGCGGTCACGGTAATGATAAAGGCCGGGCCTCTTGTAAGAATAGGGCACAGTAAAACACTGCTTTATCAGCTAGGTGTTTCAGCAATCGTTCTCCCTGCGGCATCTTTTTGTATGGGTGAGGAGGGTATAAAGTTTATGACACCTCTTATAGCTTTATGCCTTATATATCAGGGCGTCTGGGTTGCGTTCATTACATATCTGGTATGGTTCTGGCTCATCCGCCATTACCATGTTGCGCGGATCGCTTCATTTACTTTTCTGACGCCTATTTTCGGCGTTCTGGCCGGCGGAGTGCTTCTGAACGAGACCGTTTCAACATGGCTTCTGCTTTCGCTTGTTTTTGTGGGAGCCGGCATTTACCTTGTCAACCGGCCGGATTTAAAGCATGATCCGGAAAGCAAATTACATGACGAATCAGCACAAAGCTTTCACAGGGGCCTTGAGTGAGCGAGCGCGCTTGATGAAGGCGGTGTCAAAGGTATAAAAAAGTGTACCTTCCGGACTCGATGCCAAATGTAATGCATCAGCGAAGTCAAGCCCTTTTTCATAAAAATCAATTGCTTTCTCAAATTGATCCGACATTTCCGCCTGCACATTCGGCAAGCCTAGAATATGACGCAAAGCCCGGATGATAGCCGCTGAGGAGAGATTATAAGCGGCGCGCAACACCCATTCCAACTCAAGGAGCGTTGTTTTTGCAATAAAGATTTCATCCGCTTCTGCTAAAACAGTCAAGGCTCGTTTTGCCTGGTCGGGATCATCGTTGGTGACATAACGGACCAAGACATTGGTGTCTATGGCGATCATTTGGTTTTCCCCTTCCGCCAGTGCTTACAGATATCACTTTTAATCGCCTGATCCATGTCCTGCACATTAATTGCCGGTCCCTTGTAGCCGGTGCAGCCAAGACCGTCTTCCGGACGAGTGAGCGGAAATGACCTGTTGGGTTTCAGAAGAATGCCGGAGGTTATTTCTTCGACAATAAAACGAGTGCCCGGACGCCATCGGCGACTTTCCCGCAGGGCTTTGGGGATGACGATCTGACCTTTGCCGGACAGGGTTGTTGTAATCATGGGCGCCTCCTGAAGTGTGTAAGATTCGGTAAGATGAAAAATAGCAATTTCTTAGATGAAGGTCAAGCAAGATCTGGTCACAGTAAAAAAATTATTCTTGTTATTCTTCGGGGATCATATTGCTTGACAATTGTTTTATAGTGATAATAAGTAAGTTCGAAGAGTTCGGTTGCAAATAAACGCGCGCATCAGATCTGAAGTATAATAAAGGATTTTGATATTATGCCAATATATGAATTTAAATGCTCGAAATGCTCTGAATTTTTTGAGCTGCTTTTAATGAACAGTAATGATGAAGAAGAGCTTAAATGCCCAAAATGCGGAAGCGATGCTTTTGAGCGGGTTATCAGCACAACCAATTTTGCAATGGGTGGCAGTTCCGGCAATAAACCATCTGTAAGTTCTCAGACAAGATCATGTTCGAGCGGTTCCTGCACCACCTATGACATACCAGGACATACCAGATAGTTTTATTCCGGAAATGGCTCTTTTGTGCGATCTATGTGAAAATCTGCCGGATTTCTACGAATCCACCTCTCTCCAGACCATCAAAACATAATAAATCTGGTTTGTTGACAACTATTCCTTCAGGCATTATTATTGTCAACGATATTAATAAGGATATCAATAAGGAACAGACATGAAACGGACTCATAATCAGGAAAAGAAACAATTCGAAAAACTTTTTAAGAAGGGTAATATTGATAACTTTGAAGACAGGTTCAAAGTTCTTGAGGCTTTTCTTCAGACGGAAAAGCATTTAACTTCTGCAGAGCTGACACAAATTCTGAACGATAACGGATATAATCTGGATAATGAGTTTGTAAGAGACACGTTGAAACTGATGTGCAACTTTGGTTTTGCACGGAAAAACAAATTTGATAATGGCGTGGTTCGTTATGAGCACTGGCATCTGGGGCAGCATCACGATCATATGATATGTATAAAATGCAAGAAAATAGTTGAGTTTGAGGAAGATGCCATGGAAAATTTACAGATCGATATCGCTTCAAAACACGGATTTCACCTCCTTCAGCATAAAATGGAATTATATGGAATTTGTTCCGAATGTTTGAAAGAAAGAGTAAGGCTTCTGCCGCTTTCTATGGCAAAGCAGGGCGAGCGGCTTGTTATCAGAGATATTATGGGAGGATCCGGCGCCCGCATGCGTCTGTTAAGCATGGGAATCAGGCCTGAAGACGAAATTGAAGTTGTTACAAATTTCAGCAAGGGCCAGGTTGTTATTGCCGTGCAATCAAGCAGATATGTAATCGGACAGGGCCTGGCGCAAAAAATAATTGTTGAACCTCTTATTGAATGCTGAGGAGCGTTATTCATGCTGCTGAGTGAATTGAAGGAAGGTGAGTCCGGGGTAATAATGCGGGTAGGCGGAAACGGGGCTTTACGCAGAAGAATTCTTGAAATGGGAATAATTAAAGGAACTAAAGTTTACGTCGATAAGTATGCCCCGTTGAAAGATCCGTTAGAATTAATTGTGAAAAGTTATCATATATCTCTCCGGGTTGAAGAGGCAGCGCAAATAACAGTAGAAAAACAGCAACAGGACTGAATTGCTCAATGTCTGAAAAAAAAGTCATAACTATTGCGCTTGCAGGAAACCCAAACTCAGGGAAAACAACTATATTCAATAACATAACCGGCACAAGGCAGAAGGTGGGAAACTGGCCGGGTGTTACCGTTGAAAAAAAAGAAGGTCTTATACAAAAGTTTGGATATGATCTTAAAATTGTTGATCTTCCCGGAACATACAGTTTAACCCCTTATTCGATAGAAGAAATCGTAGCCAGAGACTTTGTGCTGGAAGAATCCCCTGATGTTATCATTGATATTATAGACGCATCCAACCTCGAAAGAAGCCTTTATCTTGCAACCCAGTTAAGAGAAATCGACTGCAAGGTGCTTTTTGCCCTTAACATGGCGGATCTTGCCATTTCGCACGGAACTAAAATTGATTCCGAAAAGCTTTCCAACCTCCTCGATGTCCCTGTTGTTTTCACCGTTGGAAACAAGAATGAAGGAATGGATGACCTTTTGAAAGAAGCAATAAAACTTGCTGAATCGAATCCGGATAAAAGTGAAAACAGGAATGTGAAATACAGCAGGGATATCGAGAATGCTATTTTAAAGATTCAAGACCTTATTGAAGAAAAAGCAAAAGACAGGATTAACTACAAGAGCCGATGGACGGCAATAAAGCTTCTTGAGGATGACAAGATTGTTAAAGAACGCTTTGCCAAAAAAGCGGGAGCAGCCGGTGAAGAGATACTTGAAGAAACCGGGGTTCTTCGAAAATACTTGTTAAACACTTTTGACGAAGATCCCGAAATAGTGATGACTGATGACCGGTACGGGTTTATTGCCGGCATCATCAAGGAAGTACGGACAACAACGATAAAAAAGCGCGTGGACGTTTCGCGCAATATTGATCTTGTTTTGACCAACCGTTTCATAGGTTTTCCGATATTCATCTTTTTCATATGGGCCATGTTCCAGCTGACTTTTACTCTTGGAGCATACCCGATGGACTGGATTGAAAGGGGCGTAAATTTTATTTCTTCGTATGCAGGTAGCATTCTTTCCGAAAGCCTTTTTAAAGACCTTCTTATAAACGGAATCATAGGGGGTGTCGGAAGCGTAATAGTTTTTCTACCGAACATCCTGATTCTTTTCTTCTGTATCGCCCTGTTCGAAGATACCGGATACATGGCAAGGGCGGCTTTTATAATGGACAAGATCATGCACCTTATAGGGCTTCACGGAAAGTCGTTTATACCGATGCTTATGGGATTCGGGTGTAATGTCCCGGCAATAATGGCAACAAGAACGTTAGAAAGCGAAAAAGACCGTATTCTTACTATCCTGATTACTCCTTTCATGTCTTGTTCCGCCAAGCTTCCTGTTTATATTGTGCTTGCCGGCACTTTTTTTGCCGCAAAAGCAGGCAATGTGATTTTCTCCTTATATCTTCTCGGGATTGTTCTTTCCATAATCTCCGGAAGGCTCTTTCGTTCAACACTTCTGATAGGAATTGACGCCCCTTTTGTAATGGAACTGCCTCCCTACAGGGTCCCTATGTTAAGAAGCCTCATGATTCATATGTGGGACCGGAGCAAGATGTTTTTAAGGAGGATGGGGGGAGTTATACTTGTGGGTTCGGTTATCGTGTGGTCGCTTTCAGCTTTTCCCCGTAATATAGAGTATTCCACAGATTATTCGTCTGAAATGAATCGTTCAAATGAATCGTTCAATATAAAAATTGCTGCTGCGGATGAAAAAGATAAAGAGGTTTTAAAAAATGAAGGAATTGCTGCTATAGCTGAAATAGAGAAAGCAATGAATGCGGAAAAAACTGAAAAATCATACATGGGAAGAATAGGGAAAAGAATTTCTCCTGTATTTGAGCCGCTTGGTATTGACTGGCGGGGCAGTGTTTCGCTTTTAACAGGATTTTTCGCCAAGGAAATAGTTGTAAGCACATTAGGGGTGCTGTATTCAACAGAAGGACCAGATGATAAAGATGCATTAAAAAATGCTCTGCTGTCTTCCGGCATGACTCCTCTTTCCGCTCTTTCCATGATGGTTTTTGTGCTTCTCTATCTGCCCTGTCTTGCTACTATCACAATGATAAGGAAGGAAACGGCCTCTTTCAAGTGGACTGCATTCAGCATAATATACAGCACATCTGTTGCATGGATTGCTGCTTTTTGCGTCTTTCAGGGAGGAAAACTGCTCGGCTTTTAAAAAGCTGAATGTCGAAATTCGAATGTCGAAATTCGAACGATGTTAAAAATGGACAATGTTCGGAACGGATATATTCTTGATATAGTAAGCACGTCACATATAACGAAAGCGGGAATCCAGCAATATAGCAGAATCAAGGAATCCTTAAAGTGTTTCAACCAGCCTATATAGAAACTCATAAAAAAGGATTGCTGAAAAAAAAGGCGGAAGAGGCTCGAAAAATTCTTGGCTCATGCATCCTTTGCCCGAGGCGATGTAAAGTGAACAGGCTTTCGGGCGAAACCGGAATTTGCAAGACAGGCGCAAGGGCAATGGTGTCAAGCTATAATTCCCATTTTGGAGAAGAGGCCCCGCTTGTTGGCCATAATGGTTCCGGTACAATATTTTTTACCAATTGCAATCTGCTTTGCGTGTTTTGTCAGAACTACGAGATAAGCCATGAAGGATACGGCGAAGAGGTTTCGGATGAGCAACTGGCCAGCATAATGCTTGCCCTTCAAAAATCAGGCTGTAACAATATCAATTTTGTCACTCCGTCCCATGTTGTGCCGCAGATTCTTTCCGCTCTCGGAATAGCAGTTGACAGAGGCCTTTGTATTCCCCTTGTTTACAATACGGGAGGGTATGACAGAGTTGAAACCTTAAAAATTCTTTACGGCGTTATTGATATCTATATGCCTGATTTCAAATTCTGGGATCCGGTTATTGCAGATATAGCATGTGCTGCAAAGGATTATCCGGAGTTTGCCCGAAAGGCCCTGACCGAGATGTTCAGGCAGGTTGGAGATCTTGTTGTGGACGAACATGGAATCGCACAGCGCGGATTGCTTGTCAGGCATCTTGTAATGCCGCACGGGCATGCCGGAACAAGAGAAATAATGCGATTTCTTGCAGATAAAATATCAAAAAACACCTATGTTAACATCATGTTTCAGTACAGGCCCTGCGGAAAGGCTCATCAGTTCAGGGAATTTTCCTCAGGACCTTCCGATGTAGATTTTGACGAAGCGGTTAAAGCTGCAAAAAAGGAAGGAATAACACGCATAGATAAACCAAAGCGGATTTTCATGGTTATTTAACTGCCGCATTCGCTCTTTCGGTTCAAAAAAGCATTATCCCCGTGCAAATCCATATTATCTCTTGAACAAAATGCTACACATGATATAAAAAGAAACGTTTTATGTTATTATTTTCATTATAACGTGCAAACACTTATCCAACAGACAACTACCGGAGAAACAATGAAAACTGCATATCCAATACTTGATGCGGCGGATATAGAGCGTATCATTACCAGAATCACTCATGAAATTCTCGAGGTTCACAAGGGCGCCGACAATCTTTCTCTGATTGGAATTCAGACCCGTGGAGTTTTCCTTGCCAGGCGGATACAGTCTTTAATAAAAAAAATTGAGGGAATTGAAATACCGACCGGAATAATTGATATTACTCTTTACAGGGATGACTGGACCAGAATAAGCCACCATCCCGTTGTCCAGGCAACCGATATTTTCTTTTCCATAGATGAAAAACAGCTTATATTGGTTGACGATGTTCTGTTTACAGGCAGGACAATAAGAGCCGCTATGGATGCAATTATGGATTATGGAAGACCGGATCGTATAGAGCTTGCGGTGCTTGTAGATAGGGGCCATAGAGAACTTCCTATTCAGGCAAACTATATCGGGAAGCAGGTCACAACCCGACGCTTTGAAACCGTAAACGTTCTGCTGTCCGAACATGACGGCGCCGACGAAGTAGTAATAGAGAAAGGATAGCTAATGGGTTCGGATGAACATAAAAAAAATGCTCCTAAAAGAATTAAAATAGGCGTTATTTCTGTTTCATCAACAAGGACGGAAGCAACCGACGAAAGCGGTAGCTGGATAAAAAAGCTTGCCATAAAGGAAGGTCACGAAGTGGTCTTCTATAAGGTAGTTTCTGATGACGTTTATAATATTACCGAGATTCTAAGGAGCGCTGTTTATGAACAGGCCCCACAGGTTCTTTTGTTAACAGGAGGAACCGGGATAAGCAGCAAAGATGTCACGATTGAAGCTGTGCGTCCCTTGTTTGAAAAAGAACTGACTGCATTCGGCCCTGTTTTCAGCCAGCTCAGTTTTGAAGAGATAGACTCGGCCGCCCTGCTGTCACGCGCTACAGCCGGGGTTATAGGAAAAACAATCGTTTTTTGCATGCCGGGAAGCCTGAAAGCCTGCAAACTCGCCTGCAAGGTTTTGATCTTTCCGGAGCTGGGACACCTTGCAATGCATGTTGTAGAGGGATAGTTTGTAATGGAGAATTCAGTTCTTGCATCCCAAACCCCTTCCCCTGGAACACATCTTCTTATGTTTTGCGGTGATACGCAGGTTTTCACTCTTACACTTTCAGCTCCCCTTAACGGCAGCGCATGGCTCAGGACAAATCTTGGCCGCGCAGTAACTTGCAGGAACGAAATTATAAGAGAAGTCCTTTATGATGAACCCATTCTTGGGAGAGACTGGTTTGACATTCCCATGAAAAAGGTTGATGAAGTGACCTTTCGCATAACAATACCTCTTTGCGAGGTCGGCCATTTTGAAGCCAAAGGCTTCTTTTTAAAAGAAGGTGATGTAAACCCAGTCTGGCCGTCCGGTTCAAATACTATAATCAATGTTGAACCGGCCGATACCTGTTGCGCCAATATCATTTACAATGCTTTCGTTCGACAGTTTGGACCCAATAAAGAAGGCAGGGGGCTTTCCAGTCCGGCAGAAGATAAATGGATACAAAATCTTGACTCAAAAGGGTATGCGGTAATTCCTCCATCAGGCACTTTTCGCAATCTTATCCGGGAACTCAATTTTATTATAGACAATCTGGGGTGCAGAATTATCCAGCTCCTTCCTGTAAACCCGACACCTACAACTTACGCCCGTATGGGCCGTTTTGGAAGTCCTTTTGCTGCTCTTGGTTTTACGGCTATAGACCCGGCCCTTGCCGAATTCGACACAAGGGCTACACCTCTTGAGCAATTCATTGAACTTGTGGATGCCGTTCACGAACGGAGCGCCAAAATCTTCATAGATATAGCTATCAATCACACAGGCTGGGGGGCCGCCCTGCACGAAACGCATCCCGAGTGGCTTGTGCGCAGTGAGGACGGGCATATAAAAGTCCCCGGCGCCTGGGGTGTTAGCTGGGAAGATCTTACAATGCTCGATTATTCAAAAAGGGACCTCTGGAAATACATGGCAGACGTATTTCTGACATGGTGCCGCAGAGGCGTTGACGGATTCCGCTGTGATGCCGGTTATATGATTCCGTTGCCTGCATGGCGATTCATAATTTCTTCCGTAAGGGAACAGTTTCCCGATACTCTTTTTCTGTTAGAGGGCCTGGGAGGAAAAATATCGGTCACCCGTAACCTTTTGAATACTGGAAATTTCAACTGGGCTTATTCAGAACTGTTTCAAAACTATGACCGCGGTCAGATTGAAAATTATCTTCCCGTCGCAATGGGTATTTCTGAAGAAAACGGTCTTCTTGTGAACTTTGCCGAAACCCACGATAACAACAGGCTTGCCTCCCGCTCCAGAACATACGCCAGAATGAGGACAGCCCTGTGTTCTCTCTGCTCCCCGGAAGGAGCATATGGTTTTGCAAACGGCGTGGAGTGGTTCGCCACCGAAAAGATCGATGTTCACGGAGCATCCTCTCTTAGCTGGGGAGCAGAAGATAATCTTGTTGTACATATTAAACGTCTTTCAGATATTCTTAAAATCCACCCGGCATTTTTTGATAAGACTGTTTTAAAACTGATTCAGAAGGGCCGGGGAAACCATATAGTTCTGCTTCGCCACAACATCCCGACAGGAAAGAAACTTCTTATAGTTGCAAATCTGGATGATAAAAAAAATGCCCTTGCAACATGGGAGAATCAAGAGACCGGATTTAAAGATAAAACATGTTTTGATCTCATTACCTCTAACAAAATCAAGATTGAATCTTCAGGTAGGATCAGTTCTTGTTTTCTTGATCCGGGACAGGTTGTCTGCCTCACTACAGACGAAAAAGACCTTGATCTTATAAATACTAAAACCGTAAAAGGCTTCTTTCCTCCTGAAAAAGTTACGCGCCAAAAAATGAGAGCAAAAGCCCTCGATATTTTCAGGCTGTATAACGGAAACAATGATATCGGTGAATACAACCCCGACAACGGGGCTGCATTCTTTGCAGATAACCCTCTGGAGTTTTGCCGCAGCCGGAACCCGTTTGGCCATGAAACCCGCGTAATTGTCTGGAACTGGCCAAAAGATCTCAAAAGAGAAGTGATGATACCCCCTAATCACTTTTTAATGATACGCTCCAAAACACCCTTTTGCTCCCTTATTACAAACAGGGACCATGTTGTGTCACGGGAAGAAAGTCTTCCGTGTTCTGATGGCTCTTTTTTTGCTCTTTTTTCTCCTATACAAATGCCTTCCGAACACCATCGCCTGACACTTAAACTGACAGTTTATGGATCGGGAGAAACTAAACATGCCGAATCTTCTCTTTTTTTTCTCACTGAAGCAAAGGCTGTCAGGATAAAACAGTCATTCAATCGTCAGGAATTGCTGAGAAATTCGATTTCTTTTCTTGATACAAACGGCCGTGGCGGAATGGTGCATATTCCTGTCTCATGGGGAATACTTAACAGCAAATATGATGCTCTTCTTGCGGCAAATACAAACAATGAACATCCCGCGGACCGTCTCGTGACTTTCTCACGGTGCCGGGCATGGGTTGTTTTTCAAGGTTTTTCACAGGATGTCTGCCTTGATTGCCTTGATTCTTTTGTGTTTGATTACAAAGAAGGCGGAGTCTGGTATTATCATGTACCAACCGGCCAGGGAGAACACATATTTCTTAATATAAAAATCGGAATGGTAAAAGATGAAAATACGGTTTGCCTGCGCTTTACCCGGTTATCTTCCAGAAACAAAGACAGAAAAATGCCCGATAATAAGGAAATCAAGCTTATACTGAGACCCGATATTGAATACCGCAGCTTTCATGAAACAACCAAAGCCTATCAGGGGCCGGAGCAATTCTGGCCGGGAGCTGTTTCGGTCAGATCAGACGGTTTTACATTTGCACCATCATGTGAGCACAAACTTTCAGTCAATTTATCGAAAGGGTGCTTTGTATCAGAACCCGAATGGAAATATATGGTACACAGGCCACTAGAGGAAGAGCGTGGTCTCGATTCCAACTCGGATATCTTTAGCCCCGGTTATTTCTATACCTTTTTAAAAGGGGGAGACGAAGCCTCACTGTCTGCCTCTGTTCTTGATTTAACTGCAAACAAAAAATCATGCCCGGCCTCTTCCAAAAAAAAGGATTTATCCTTTCCCAAACAGGTTTCTTCGCTTACAATGGAAGAAGCTTTAACAAAGGCCCTTGACCACTACATCGTCAAAAGAGGGATTTACAAATCAATAATTGCCGGATATCCTTGGTTCCTTGACTGGGGACGTGATTCCCTTATTTTTGTAAGGGGAATGATTGCTGCAGGAAAACTCAAAGAGTCGAAGCTTATAATAAAACAGTTTCTCCGGTTCGAAAAAGATGGAACAATCCCCAATATGATAGCCGGAAATGATGCGGCAAACAGAGACACGTCCGATGCTCCTTTGTGGCTTTTTCTGGCCTGCTCCGATTTAATCCTGGCCGAAGAAACAGATTCTTTCCTCGATCAGGAATTAAACGGCAGACTTATTCGCCAAACACTTATTTCATTGGGTGCCAGGCTGATAAAAGGCACGCCGAACGGAATATACATGGATGCCGATTCCGGTCTTATTTTCAGTCCGGCGCATTTTACGTGGATGGATACCAACTACCCGGCATGCACACCCCGCGAAGGGTATCCGGTTGAACTTCAGTCCCTCTGGTACAAAGCTCTTCTTTTTCTTTCTGAAATAGATAATACCGGTTCGCAAGGAAAATGGAAAACTTTGGCATTAACAGTACAAAAATCGGTTTCTTCCCTCTTTCCGGTCAGCGAAGGTTTTCTTTCGGACTGCCTTTATGCCCGTCCAGGGGTCCCCGCAATAAAAGCCGAGCCGGACGATTCATTGAGACCGAATCAGATTCTTGCAATAACTCTTGGCACCGTAACAGATTTACAGCTTTGCCGAAGAATTCTTTCTTCATGTGAAGAACTGCTGGTTCCCGGCTCCATCAGAAGCCTTGCGGACAGGCCGGTATCTCGTCCTCTCGAGATAAAACATCATGGCGCCCCGTTGAATGATCCACTTAATCCTTACTGGGGAACATATGCAGGGGATGAAGATACCAGGCGTAAACCGGCTTATCATAACGGCACTGCTTGGACGTGGCTGTTTCCCAGTTTTTGCGAGGCGTGGGTTAATACTTATGGCCCTTCTGGAAAAGATACCGCCCTTTCCTTGCTTTCCTCTGTCTCGGAGCTTATAAGCTATGGGTGTACCGGTCATATTCCGGAAATTCTTGATGGAGACTACCCTCATAAATCAAGAGGCTGCGATGCTCAGGCCTGGGGAGCAAGTGAGGCTTTACGGGTATGGATAAAACTAAATAAACCGGGATAATAATATCTCAATTTTATTTTCAAGGATCTTATAAAATGAAACACTTACAACCATTTCAAGTATTTCCAGCTATACCTGGCCCCCTCTCTTTTCTGGATGAACTGTCCCGCAATCTCTGGTGGAGCTGGAACCATGATGCCAAGGAGCTCTACAGGAGGATAGATCCGAAACTATGGAGAGAGTCCGGGCAGAATCCTATTGTTTTTTCAACTTTGGTTTCTCCTTCCCGCTTAAAAGAGCTTACCGTTGACGAGGGTTTTCTGGCTCACCAGAAGCGAGTCAAGGAACTTTATGAAAACAATGTTCTTTCAAAACCAAAACTTATTGATTCTCCCTTTGAGCCTGATGGAACGATCGCATATGTTTCAATGGAATTCGGAATTCACGAAAGCCTTCCTCTCTTTGCAGGCGGTCTTGGTGTGCTTGCGGGAGATCATTTAAAAGCCGCTTCCGATCTCATGCTTCCGATAACAGGAGTAAGCCTTCTTTACAGGCAGGGATATTTCAGGCAGTATCTTACCATTGACGGAATGCAGCAGGAAGAATATCCCGAGACAGATCTTTACACTGTTCCAATTGAAAGAGCCCTTGGTGCCGATGGAAAGGAATTATACATAACCATCGCCGGACCAGACGGGGAAATTCACTCGCAGGTCTGGAAAATAATGGTTGGACGAATCTCTCTTTTATTGCTCGACACCAATTTGCCCGAAAATTCTCCTGAGATAAGAGGAATTACAGCCAATTTATATCCTGCCGATCAGAACAAACGGTTGGCCCAGGAAGTGCTTCTTGGTATAGGAGGTATGCGGGCCCTTGCTTCTATGGGTATATTTCCATCCGTTATTCATATGAATGAGGGTCATTCGGCTTTTTCCAGTCTTGAGCGTCTTGCCCAGATCATTGCCCGCTTTAATACCGACTTGAAAACGGCTCTTGAAATCGCCCCGCGCACATCAGTTTTTACAACACATACACCTGTTGTTGCAGGACATGATGTCTTTCCAGCAGACCTTGTAAGACCCTATCTTGCTCCTCTGAAAGAGAGGCTTGGTATCAGCGAAAAAGAGATTTTATCCTGGGGGCAGCCATTCTGGAAAGATGCCGACGGTCAGTTTTCCATGTTCGTACTGGGTCTGAGAATATCTCAGTTCTGCAATGGAGTTAGTCAGCTTCACGGATCTGTTGCCCGGAAGATGTGGGCGCATATCTGGCCGGAGAGACCTGTTGATGAAATACCTATAGCACACGTAACAAACGGAGCGCATGTTCCATCCTGGATTTCATATGAACTATCTCTTCTTTTTGACCGGTACCTTGGTCCAGGATGGAGCCATCACCCATGGAATCCCTCTATAATGGACCGTATCGACGGGATCTATGATGAAGAACTGTGGCGCATTCATGAAATGAACCGTTCAAGACTGATTCGTACATGCCGGGAAATCATGGTAAAACAGTATGGGCGGAGAAATACGCCGACAACGATTATGAGCGATATAGAATCTGTTCTGGACCAGGATGCCCTAACAATTGTCTTTGCCCGGCGATTTGCAACCTACAAAAGATCGCATCTTTTATTTATGGATCCCGAACGGCTTGAATCAATTCTTACTTCCAAAACCCAACCGATCCAAATTGTTTTTGCAGGGAAAGCCCATCCAAAAGACCAGGAAGGAAAAGACCTGATTAAAAAAGTCATTCAGTTTGCCAAAAGACCAAGCATTCGGCATCGTTTGATTTTCCTCGAAGATTACGATATCAGCATTGCAAGAATTCTTATTCAGGGTGCCGATGTCTGGCTGAACACTCCTAGGCGCCCTTTTGAAGCATGTGGCACATCCGGAATTAAAGCGGCAATAAATGGAGCAATAAATGTAAGCATATTGGACGGATGGTGGTGTGAAGGATACTCCGAAGAGAGAGGCTGGAAAATCGGCAAAGGTGAAGAGTTTTTTGATCCTGATTATCAGGATGCTGTTGAAAGCCAGGCTTTATATAATGTTCTTTCGGAAGAAGTAATTCCCTGTTTTTACGACAGGAAAAATGGGGATGCCCCCCGTTTATGGGTGGCTAAAATGAAAGCATCCATGAAAATGGCCCTGCAATATTTCTGCAGCCATGTTATGGTTTCAAAATACAATAAGCAGTTTTATGTACCATCCGGAAAGCGGCTGCTCGAACTCATATCAGACAACCTTGCAGAAGCAAAGTCGCTGACTCTTCAGCGTGAGAGGATGCGTTCTCTCTGGAAACTAATAAAGCTACATCCTCCTGTCAGAAAAAAAACTGGTCCTTTCCGGGTTGGAGATACCTTTAATGTAACATCCGAAGTCTTTCTGGGAGAAATTAAACCGGAAGAGGTTGAGGTTCAGCTTTACTTCGGCAAGATGAAATCTGTCGATTCGCTCACAACAGGCAGTTATGTGTCAATGAAAGCGGAGCAGGATCTTGGCAATGGCCGGTATGTTTACGGATGCGATGTCGGATGCCACATTTCCGGAAGATTCGGTTTTACAGTCAGAGCAATACCAAAAGGTGATGACTGGATTAAAAACACTCCTGATCTGCTGACCTGGGCTTAAATCTTTTAAATACGCCGGTCCGGGCAAGAGAGGCCTAAAATGACAAAAATTTCAAAAAGAAATCCCCGGATACTTCTTGTAACTCCCGAGGTTACTTATCTTCCCGAGGGTATGGGCAACATTGCAAACCTTCTCACCGCAAAAGCCGGGGGTCTTGCTGATGTTTCTGCAGCCTTGATAAGCGCCCTGTTTGATCAGGGAGCCGATATCCATGTCGCAATGCCTGACTACAGAGAGATATTCAGCGCCCAGCTATCCCCGATTTATGGAAAAGAGCTTGATTTGATACGCAGCAAAATGCCTGATGAGAGAATTCACTTTGCGGAAGACCGGGTCTTTTATTATCTCAACCATGTTTATTCCGACTACAGCTGGGAAAATCTGAAAATAGCCCTTTCTTTTCAGAGAGAGGTTATAAACAACATCGTGCCCCGCGTAAAACCGGATCTTATTCATTGTAATGACTGGATGACCGGTTTGATACCCGCGATGGCCAGAAGGCTTGGCATACCCTGTTTATTTACCATTCATAACATTCATACCAAAAAAACATCTCTTTCATACATTGAAGATACGGGTATTGATGCAGCATCCTTCTGGCAAAACCTTTTCTATGAGCGCATGGCTTACGACTACCACGGAACACGAGAATCAAACCCTGTTGACCTGCTTACAAGCGCGGTCTTTGCCGCTCATTTTGTTAATACCGTGAGCCCGACATTTCTTACCGAGATAATAGAAGGAAAACAGGAATTTATCGAGCCTCATCTTAAACAGGAACTGTCAAACAAATGGCATTCCGGCTGTGCAGTAGGAATACTCAATGCCCCTGATCCGACATTCAATCCTTCTTCAGACAATATTCTTATCAGAAGATTTAATGAAAAAGATTATGCTCAAGGAAAACTTGAAAACAAACGGGCTCTTCAGAAAAGACTGGGTCTCATACCGGATGATAATGCGCCTCTTTTTTTCTGGCCGTCGAGGCTTGACACAATTCAGAAGGGTTCCCAGCTCCTTGCAGAAATTCTCTATAATGTAGTTTCTTCATACTGGACTCAGAACCTCGAGATTGTTTTTGTGGCAAACGGAGAATTCCAGCAACATTTTAAAAATATTGTTGACTATCATCATTTCCATAACCGCGTCGCTGTCTGTAACTTCGATGAAAACATGGCACGCCTGGCATATGCCGCCTCGGACTTTATTCTTATGCCGTCGCGTTTTGAACCTTGCGGACTTCCGCAGATGATTGCGCCTATATACGGCTGTTTGACTGTAGCTCATGACACGGGTGGTCTGCATGATACGGTAACACATCTTGATGCTGAAAATAACACCGGAAATGGTTTTCTTTTCAAATTCTTTAACCCAGAAGGACTGAAATGGGCAATTGGCGAGGCAATGAATTTTTACATCAAGCCTTTTAAAACGAAAGAAAAAAACATAAAAAGAATTATGAAACAAAGCTTGGAGAGTTTCAACCACCCTGTTACCGCGAGGAAATATATAGATCTTTATGAAAAGATGCTGCAGCGTCCTCTAATAAATTCATTCGGATAATTTTAATTGAAAGTGACCATGGAAATAAATGAGAGATTTTATGAAAAAGATCCTTTTCTCAATTCTTTCAGGATCGATATAGAACGCAGGATTAGCAATATTATTAAAAGAGAGGCGGCTCTCACCCGAGGCAAAACAAGCCTTGCCGATTTTGCCTGTGGCCACCATTATTTCGGACTTCACTTTTCGAAAAATAAGTGGGTTTTCCGGGAATGGGCTCCTGGTGCCGATTTAATTTCTATAATCGGAGATATTACCGGATGGAAGGAAAAAAAAGAGTTTGCATTAAAACGGATTAACAGAGATGGTGTCTGGGAAATTTCCCTCCCTGCCGAAACATTAAAACATGGTGATCTATACAGGCTTCTCATAAGATGGCCTGGCGGCAATGGCGACCGCATACCATCTTATGCCACCAGGGTAGTCCAGGACTCCCAAACATTGATTTTCAATGCTCAGGTCTGGTCTCCTCCTGTTCCTTACAAATGGAACTGTACTAATTTTAAACGTCCAAAGGAAGCCCCTCTTATCTATGAAGCGCATATCGGTATGGCACAGGAAGAAGCTAAAACAGGCACTTACAGGGAATTTACCGATAAAACACTGCCCCGTATTATAGCCTCGGGCTACAATACGATCCAGCTAATGGCAATTCAGGAACACCCGTATTACGGATCGTTCGGTTACCAGGTATCAAGTTTTTTTGCCCCCTCCTCCCGTTTCGGAACTCCCGATGATCTTAAAGAGCTTATAGACAGGGCGCATTCATACGGTCTTGCTGTTACCATGGACTTAATTCATTCCCATTCTGTCAGCAATGAAGTGGAGGGTTTAAGCCGTTTCGACGGTACCCTTCATCAGTTTTTTCATTATGGGCCGCGCGGCATGCACACTGCCTGGAGTTCCCGCTGTTTTGATTATGGAAAGAATCAGGTTCTGCATTTTTTGCTTTCAAATTGCCGGTACTGGCTTGAAGAATATAAATTTGACGGTTTCCGGTTTGATGGTGTCACAAGCATGTTATATCTGCATCATGGCCTGGATAAAAATTTCACCTGCTATGACGATTACTTCAACCAGGCTGTCGATGAAGACTCCTTGACTTATCTCTCTCTTGCAAACAAACTGATTCACGAGATACGGCCCGATGCTTTAACAATAGCTGAAGATATAAGTGGAATGCCGGGGCTAGCCGTTCCTGTCTCAGAAGGCGGATTCGGTTTCGACTACCGTTTTTCAATGGGCATACCCGATTACTGGATCAGGCTTGTCAAAGATATGTATGATGAAGACTGGCCGACAGGTACCCTCTGGTACGAGCTTAACAGCAGGAGAGAGGAAGAAAAGTCGATCAGCTATTCTGAATCGCACGATCAGGCTCTTGTCGGTGATCAGACCCTTATTTTCAGGATGATCGGTTCGGATATGTACTATCACATGAGCCTGCATGACAATAATTACCGTGTAGATCGGGGAATTGCACTGCACAAGCTCATACGATTAATAACGCTGGCCACGGCGGGAAGCGGGTATTTGAATTTCATAGGAAACGAGTTCGGACATCCTGAGTGGATAGACTTTCCCAGGCCCGGCAATAACTGGTCATATAATTATGCAAGGCGCCAGTGGCATCTTGTTGATGATCCTTCTCTAAAATACCACCTTCTTGCAAAATTTGACCGCGACATGCTTTCTCTGGCGAAACGCTTTTATCTCCTGGATTCTCCGGCGCCCATGCTTCTATATGAAAATACAAATGATAAAATAATTGCCTTCAGAAGGGCAGGCCTATTATTTGTGTTCAACTTTCATCCCACACGCTCATTTACCGACTATTGCTTTGATGCGCCTCCAGGAACATATAAGATGATTTTTGACAGCGATGCCACAGAATATTGCGGATATGGCCGCCTCAATCCCGACCAGGAACATATCACTATTTCTGACAAATCAAAGAAATCCCGTAGGCAGTTTATCTGCCTTTATCTTCCGACCCGTACTGGAATAGCATTACAATACATCGAATAGCTTGATTTTATTATTGCCGCTTCCCGTCGAAAGCAACGGCGGAATGCGCCCGACATTTCGGTTCAATAATTGTTTTTGAATAATTGAAAGTACTTCATAACTCTTTCAACGTAATCTTCGGTCTCTTTTATGGGGGGAATTCTGTTATAGCGATCAACAACTGTAGGTCCGGCATTATATGCGGCAAGAGCAAGATGAAGCTTTCCGTTAAATCGTTCAAGTAGTTCTCTGAAATATTGAGTTCCTGTCAGAATGTTTTCTCTTGGATCAAAAGGATCTCTCATCCTGAAAGCTTTCGCGTTCTCCGGCATTATTTGCATTAATCCAAGAGCGCCTGCTCTTGAGACCGCTCTTGGATTAAAATCGGACTCAACTTTTATGACGGCTTTAAGCAGGGGAAATGAAATTCCATGCTTTTTAGACGCCTCTGTAATCATTTCATCGTACACATTTGATGAATAGCGGGAAAGCGGTAAGGTGGGTTTTTGGATCATCTCTTTGATAAAGAGACTGTACTGATATGACGAATCTGTCGGCACATTAGTAAAATGAATAACTCCGTTTTCATCGATGTACTTATAAATATCGCCGACGGCAAAAGAAGAAACAAAGGATCCAAACACCAACAGAACAGAAAAAATACCCATCCGCGCCGCTTTCCATGCTGTCTTTATTATTGGGATCGGTGTAAAAAAATTATATTGCATTCTTCTCAATTCAGATTCCAAATAAACAATCCTTTTTCTTTATCTGTTCGTTCCCACCAAATTATATTAAATTATACATAACTTTTAAATCAATTCAAGAAAAAACATATAAATAGTATTCAAAATCAATATGTTGTTATTAAAAACCGGTTTTATACAAGATAGCCCTCCCGCCTGCTTGTTTTTTCTTTAGTACGATCGCCGATTTTTTTTATCAACAGATGATTTTCTAATCTCGTCTTCCCGGAAGATTTTTACACTTCCGTATTTTCCGTCAAAGCCGGGTTTTGTCATGACTTCGTTTTTTCTCATTCGTTCTATTGCTTCCGCAAGAAGATCATTTTCTGAAATTTTGAGTTCATCGATGCCAATAAAATTAAGAATATAAAGTTCCGGCCCGAATTGCTCCAGAAGTTTATTGTAATGCAGCAATATTGTTTTTGAGCCAGGGTTCAATTGATAAATCTCTGAAAGAATCTCCGTAAGGGGGATTGTTTTGAAGTATGTCTTTTTCGCCGGTTTATTTTTTGATTTATCTGAAAGTTTCTGAATTCTGTGGAGCACACCGATTGTTATCTTCTTTCCGCATACCGGGCATATACCGCCATTTTTATCGGTTTCCGCCGGCAGGAAAGAATAGTTGCAATTTCTGTGTCCGTCCGCGTAATACTTACCTTCTTCCGGATAATACTCGATGGTACCTGTAAACTCTTCGGGGTTGCCCCTTTTTATTGCCGATATTATTGAATTATAACAAAGTGATGTATCAAAAACGTTTGCCTCTCTGCCTATTTTCATGGGAGAATGAGCGTCAGAGTTGGATATAAGTGTTATTCTATCCAACTCTGAAAATTTCCTGCACATGGCGGGATCTGAAGACAATCCCGTCTCTGCAGCAAATATATATCCGGAGTAATTCCCAAAACATTCTTCTATGGAGTCAAAGCCTGATTTAGAGCCAAACAAAGAATACCACGGAGTCCAGATATGAGCCGGAATAATCATGGCCCTGTCTGAAACATCAAAGACCATTTCGAGCATGTTAACTACGTCAAATGTAAAAACAGGTCTTCCATTTGATTCTATCTTTCCCAGGCCCTTTAGTTTACGGTTCAGTTTCTCAACCGCAGACATTTCCGGCAGCAATATAAGGTTATGGATTTTCCTGATTTTTCCGCTTTTTTTATATATATTACAGACCTCTGTGGTTGGTATAAATCGGGTTATTCCTCTGCATGTTTCTGGAATGCGGTTCTCAATTCTGCTATAAATATCATTGCTCGGCCTGTATAGACCCCCTTCGGCTTGAACGAGTTTATTTTTTAATTCCTCAAACCAGCCAGGGTGGGTAAAATCTCCTGTTCCCAGAACATTTATTCCTTTTTTTCTTGCAGCGATATATATGTTTTCAACATCTGTGCTTTTAGATGTTGCCAATGAAAATCGTGAATGAATATGTAGGTCAGCCATTATTTTCATGTTTGCTTTAAAATCTCTTGTTTATTTCTATTAAACAATATATATTTATTATGATAATCTTCTTACACAATATATGGTGTTTATTCATTAATGATAAGGATTTGTGGTGTTAATTAATTTATGGGTTTATTATCATCTTCTGTATCGATAAACAGGTATTATGTCGAGGGTAAAATTCAGGAATCTGTTCTTGAGGTTGTTACAAAGGGATTAAAAAAATATTCCTTTAAGGAGATAGAAGAGGCTCCTTCAGACAAAACATCTGGTTGGACTTCTTTTAATAATCACTTTAAACCAGATTTTGAAAGCTCCTCTTTTGTTCTTGGCGATTATTTCGTTTTTTCGTTAAGAATAGACAAAAAAAGCGTCTCTTCCAAGGTTATAAAAAAATTTTTGTATTTTGAAACATTTAAAAGATTTGAGGAAAGCGGGCGGAGCTACTTGTCGGCAAATGAAAAAAAAATTATTAAAGAACATGTTGTTTCTCTTCTTTTATTACGTGTGCCGGCAACTCCAAATATTTATGACGTTGTTTGGGATTATGAGAAATCTATGATCTGTTTTTTTTCAAACAACAAATCAGCAAATGAAGAATTTGAAACCCTTTTTCAAAGATCTTTTAATAAACATTTAATTAAAATTTTTCCTTATTCTGAAGCTGATGTTTTGTCTGGCTTAAGTGATCAGGAAAAGGATACTCTTTCACGTTTATCTTTAACCAACTTTATGGAATAGTAATGCTTGATGCTTCAATATCTTATTATCGCTTTGCTTTTTTGGGTTGTGAATTCTTAACATGGGTTTGGTATTCCGTTTCCTCTTCAGACATGAATAAATTTCTTAAAAAAGGTGACTCTCTTGAAATAGGAAATAAAATAGTCCTTGAAAGAAAACTCCATGATTCCTTCGAAAAAATAACTATTAAAGGAAAAGATGCCGATCTTGAAGAAGGAATTATTTCTCTTAAAAAGGGGGCTGTGGTTAAAGAAATAAATTTATTATATAAATCTGGTGAGAAAGAATGGTTTTTTACTGTAACTGGGGAAAATTTAAGTTTATCAAATATAAAAACTCCTGATATCGGATTTATTGAAACAAAAAAAGATATTGATGGATTCGCCACAGAAAAAATTTTTCTTTTTAATGTAATTTGTTTTTTAATAGATGATTTGTTTAAAATTTTTATAAAATTAAGAGTCTCTGATAAATGGCCGCCAGTTATTTCTGATATAAAAAAATGGATAAATACATGAGCTAATTGTAAAAATCCCAAATAGAGAAAAATTTGTCATTCCCACTTTCGTGGGAATCCAGCCTTTTCAATATTTTTCAAAAATTTATTGATTAACGTTTGCACTGGAATGACGACTTTTGTAATTGGCTCACATGATTGTTTGTTTTTATTGTTTTTGTTTGTCTAATTTTTTTTGGTTTTCGACAGTTTTATTTATTTAATTGATTATTCGCTTATTATAAAAATTGTTTCATGTTGAAATTACATCTTTTATTCTTTATTATTTTACATTAAATCAGCATGTTTAGTATGTTATTATATTTATTGACAGAGTATAATATATATCATTTATTTATTAACTATTATAAAAGGAATGATGTATGAAAATTAAAATTAAAAAAAAAGATATTGTAGAAGTTTTATCGAAAGTTCAGGCAATAGCAGGAAGAAAAACAAACATCGCCATAACAACAGCGGTACTGATAAGAACAAATAATAATGGCATTAATATTATTTCAACGGATCTTGAAACAGGTTTTGAAGGTTTTTACCCTGCAACAGTAGAAAAAGAAGGAGCAGTTGCGATTAATGCAAGGAAATTGTTTGAAATAGTAAGAGATTTTCCAAATAATGAATTGCATATCAATGAACTCGAAAACAATTGGATTGAAATTAGAGATAACAGCAATGTAGAATACAAGATGGTAGGAATGAATCCTGACGATTTTCCAAGTATTCCCGGTATTAAAGATATTGTCTATTTTGACCTGAATTCCGCGGCTTTTAAAAAGATGATAGAGCAGACAGTTTTTATTTTGGGAAGTTCTGAAGAAAAGAGAGCTCATATAAACGGAATATATCTTGAAAAACTGGAAAAAGAAGGAGAAAAAAAGTTAATAAGACTTGTATCTACAGATGGAAGCCGTCTGACAAAAGCTGATTACGAATGTGAAGGCGAATTAATTTTACCAGGCGAAACCGGAATAATAATTTCAAAAAAAGGCTTAAATGATGTTGGAAAATTCCTTGAACAGGAAGGAAATATAAGCATTGGCTATAACAAGAGCAATTTTGTTTTAAAAAAGCAAAATGAAACAATAATTATGAGGCTTCTTGAAGGAAATTTTCCGGAATACAAAGATATAATAAACAGAAAAGAAGTTTTTTCGGTAAAAGTAGAAAGATTATTATTTTTAATGCTTTTAAAAAGAATGTCAATTCTTACATCTGATAGTTATAAAGGAGTAATTTTCAGTTTCGAAAAAGGAAAATTAACAGTTTCTTCAACAAACCCGGATCTTGGTGAATCAAAAGAAGAGATGAATATAGATTTTGAACAAGATCCGTTCGAAATAGCATTTAATGTGAGATATTTTATTGAGACACTCAATGTAATAGATGATGAAAAAGTAAGTATAAGGCTTATTGATAGTGAAAGCCCATGCCTGATTGAGGGAGATAACAATAAGAATTTTATTAGTGTTATTATGCCGATGAGAATATGAACGAAGAAAACAACAATAATACATATACAGCCGACAACATAAAAATTCTTGAGGGTCTTGAAGCCGTTAGAAAAAGACCTTCAATGTATATCGGAAACATAGATATTCAGGGACTTCATCACCTTGTTTATGAGGTTGTTGATAACAGTATTGATGAAGCAATGGCTGGTTTCTGTGATTTTATCAGTATCACCATTCATACCGATAACAGTGTCAGCGTGGAAGACAATGGAAGGGGTATTCCCGTAGGAATACATAAGACCGAAAATGTACCTGCTGCCGAAGTAGTTATGACCAAGCTGCATGCGGGAGGGAAATTTGACAATGATTCTTACAAGGTATCAGGCGGTCTTCATGGTGTTGGTGTTTCCGTTGTTAATGCCCTTTCAGAAAAACTCGCGCTGGAAATATATACCGATGGCAAAATATACCACCAGATCTTTGAAAGGGGAAAAAAAGCAACAGAGCTTTCCATAACAGGGGAAACAAAAAAACGTGGAACAAAAATACATTTTAAACCCGACACAGAAATACTCACAACAGATAAGTTCGAATTTGAAATTCTTAAAAAAAGACTGAGAGAGCTTGCTTTTTTAAACAGAGGGCTCCGGATAAAAATAGAAGACGAACGCGCAGAAACAAAAAAAGAGTTTTATTATGAAGGTGGCATAACCTCTTTCGTGGAGTATTTAAATAAACACACCACGCCGTTACATAAGCCTATTTATTTCGAGGGAATAAAAAATGATGTTCATGTTGAGGTGGCGATCCAGTACAATGATACATTTACCGAAAAACTGTTTTCCTTTGCTAACAATATAAATACCATTGAAGGTGGATTTCATCTTATCGGTTTTAAAACAGCCCTCACAAGAGTTATTAACCAGTATGCCTCAAATGGAAACATCTCCGCAAAAGACCTTAAAGATAAATTGAGCGGCGATGATGTCAGGGAGGGTTTGACCGGGATAATAAGTATAAAGCTGAAAAACCCGCAATTTGAGGGTCAGACAAAAACCAAACTCGGGAATAGCGAAATAAAAGGCATTGTAGAATCACTAGTAAATGAAAAACTCGGAATATATTTTGAAGAAAACCCCCCTACCGCAAAAAAAATATTATCCAAAGCTATTGATGCTGCTAGAGTAAGATTTGCCGCAAGAAAAGCGAGAGATATAGCAAGGAGTAAAGGATTACTGGCGGATGCGTCGCTACCCGGCAAGCTGGCGGAATGCCAGATTCAGGAACCGGCCATGAGAGAGATATTCCTTGTGGAGGGAGATTCGGCAGGAGGTAGTGCGAAACAGGGAAGGGACAGAAAATTTCAGGCCATTCTTCCTTTGAAAGGTAAAATATTAAATGTTGAGAAAGCAAGGTTCGATCAAATATTAAAAAGCGAGGAAATAAGAAACATTATTACGGTTCTTGGAACAGGAGTCGGAAGAGAAGAGTATAATATTGATAACATCAGATATCATAAAGTTATTATTATGACTGATGCCGATGTTGATGGATCTCATATCAGAACACTACTGCTGACGTTTTTTTACAGACAGATGCCGGAAGTTATAGAGAAGGGCTTTTTATATATAGCGCAGCCCCCGCTCCTTAAAGTCGGGAAAGGGAAAAACGAAAAATATTTTAAGGATGAGACAGCTTTAAACGACTACGCAACAAGGCTTTTTTGCGAGCATAACAGAATTTTAATGGGCGAAAACAAGAATACATTATCCGATCAGCGCCTATACCTTTTTATAACCAATTTGGCAGAATATTCCGCTGCTTTAGCAAGGCTAAACAGAAGTGGTTTAAAACAGGAACTGACAGAAATTCTACTGAAAAACGGAATGGAAGATAAAACATTTCTCCAGAATATGGAAAAAATGTCCAGGATAAAAAATATTCTTAACCAAAACAAATATAAGACCAGCGAAATTCTCTGGAACCCTGAAAGAAGTGTGTATGAACTGGTTGTTGAATATCCCGAAAGCCAGGTTTCCGAGGTCATGGCGAATATAATGAGCAAGAAAGAAACAAATAATATTAAAATAGGGACAGGCCTGGTTTATTCAGAGGATTATCAGAAGTGCGTATTTCTGGGCCAGCATATTTTTAAATATGATGAACCTCCGTTCTTTGTAATAAACACGGAAAACAAGGAATCCGGGGCAAAAGAGGTAAAAATATCCAACAAAGAAGAGCTTCTGCGGTTTGTTTTTGAAGAGATCAGAAAAGGACTAGTTGTTCAGCGATATAAAGGTCTTGGGGAAATGAACCCCGAACAGTTATGGGGAACTACCATGAATCCGGAACAAAGGACTCTTTTACAGGTAAAGGTACAGGACTCTGTTGATACCAATGAAATTTTTACTATACTCATGGGTGATGAGGTCGAGCCAAGGCGTGATTTTATAGTAAACAACGCCCTTGATGTAAGAATGCTAGACATATAGCGGAAACAATTTTTCCAATCGATGGCCATTCAATGTTAAATGTTGTTTCTATAGCCGCAAGAGACCTGCCAGATGCCTGGTTTCAATCTGTTTACCAGATAATTGACAACGGGCATAAATACGTAATCGAAAGAGGAAGTTTTAAGGGGCAGGAAAGACTGGAATTTGATTATATTACCGTGCACATTAAACATCCCGGCGCCCGCCCGCTTATACCCGACATTCCGCATGTATTAAACATACCCAACCCTGTTGCGGAAGGATATCTTGAAGAATATCTGCCATATTTGATGACCTCCGCAAAAAGCCCCAATGAAGATTACACATATGGACAATATCTTGAAAGTCAGATTGCCGAAGTTATAAGGATGTATAAAGAAGACGGGCACGGAACAAATCAAGCGTATATGACCGTTGGTGATCCATCAACCCTGTACCTTGTTGATCCACCATGTCTTAGGGGTATTGATACAAGAATCAGGTATGGAAAACTACACTTTATGGTTTATTTCAGATCCTGGGATTTATGGAACGGATTTCCCGCAAACCTCGGGGCGATACAGCTTTTGAAAGAATACATGGCCCAGGAAATCGGAGTAGAAGATGGCGAGATAGTTGCGGCAAGCAAAGGCCTTCATCTGTACGACTATATATGGGAACTCGCCAAGCTGAGAACCATGAGAACAGATTGACAAGTCAAATTTTATCTCCGCCTATCCGGTTTTTGTGAAGCAAGCTCCCTTCATCCCAGCGAATCAAAACTCAATGCTTCCAGGAGTTCTGGGAAACGGGATCACATCTCTTATGTTCTTAATGCCCGTTACAAGCATCAATAGTCTTTCAAAACCGAGTCCGAAACCGCTGTGAGGAACTGTACCAAAACGGCGGGAATCAACATACCACCAGTAATCTTCCTTTGACAATTTACACTCATCTATGCGTGATTCAAGCATGTCGAGACGCTCTTCACGCTGGCTGCCGCCGATAAGCTCTCCTATTCCGGGCACAAGAATATCCATAGCTGCAACAGTTCTGTTGTCGTCATTTACCCTCATGTAAAAGGGTTTTATATTTTTCGGATAATTATAAAGAATAACCGGTTTCTTGAAATATGTTTCGGTGAGGAAGTTTTCATGTTCAGACTGGAGATCTTTACCAAAGGGAACTTCATAATCGAACTTAACGCCCGATTTTTGCAATATTCTGACAGCTTCTTCGTACGGCAATCTAATAAAATTAGATGATGAGATATTTTCCAGATTGTTAATCAGATTTTTGTCAACAAAATTTGCAAACAAATAAAGATCGTCTTTACATTCTTTAAGGACATAGCCTGTTAAAAACTTTATTGTTTCTTCTCCTAACTCCATATTGTCGTTAATATCACCAAAAGCTATTTCCGGTTCAAGCATCCAGAATTCGGCGGCATGTCTTCTTGTATTTGAGTTTTCAGCTCTGAAAGTAGGGCCAAAAGTGTAAACATCTCCAAGAGCAAGAGCAAACATTTCGGCTGACAATTGACCGGACACAGTTAGGTTTGTTGCTTTACCGAAAAAGTCCTTGGAGTAATCCGTTTTTCCGTCTCTTTTTTCGACTTGGTCAGGTTCAATGGTTGTAACCCTGAAAAGTTCACCCGCGCCTTCACAGTCGGAACCGGTTATTACAGGAGTGTGGATATACTTAAACCCTTTGTCTTTGTAAAATTTATGTATGGCAAAAGAGAGATCAGATCTTATGCGGAAAGCAGCGCCATATTTATTGGTGCGGGGTCTTAAATGGGCTATTGTTCGTAAATATTCGTCTGTATGACGCTTTTTTTGGAGAGGATAAGAATCAGG
>CAYODW010000004.1:0-70781 GCA_964402865.1 uncultured Desulfonema sp.
ATCCCGCAGATTGACACAGAGATCGCACAAAAGGGCCATTTCCGAATGGAAACTAATTATAAAGCCTTCGATTACTTTGCCATCAAATGTGCCACAGCTTTTTCCAGCCCATCAATGCTGAACTCAAACATTGGAAAAATTCGTCCTATCGCTGAAATGGTCTGTGTATATCCCCACATGTTAGTCGGCATTGGATTGAGCCATATGGAATGTCGGAAGGTTTCCGCCAGAAATTTGAGACATTCTATGCTCGGTTTTCCGCTTCTCTCGTCTATGTAAATTGAGCCGTCTGACGCCATTAGCTCATAGGGGGCCATGCTGGCGTCTCCGATAAGAATGAGTCTCGTTTCGGGATCGAACCTTACAAGTTCTTGTATTCTGAGAGGTTTCTTATATCTGGATGGATCCTGCCATATAGTCCCGTAAATAGTATTATGGAAAAAATAGGTTTTAAGATCTTTGAATTGCGCCCTTGCATAATCGAAAAGTGTCTGAACCACATGAACATAAGGGTCCATCGACCATCCCCCGTTGTCTATGGCAAGAACAACCTTTAGGCGGTCCTTAAGATCCCTGTCAAAAACAATCTCGATCTCCCCGGCATTTTTCATGGTCTGGTAAATGGTTTTATCTATATTCAGCCTGTCTCTCGGGCCAGCTGGTATCATGTTCCGGAGCCGTTTTAGCGCCTCGCCGACCATTGCCTGAGTTAAAGGTCCGCTCAGGGAATAATCCCGGTATCTTCTTTCCATTGCAACTTTAACTGCCGACCTGTTTCGTGAAGCGCCGCCTACCCGCATACCTCCGGGATGATTCCCGGAATGCCCCACAGGTGAAGTGCCTCCGGTTCCAATCCATTTGCCTCCTCCATCATGGCGCTCTTTCTGCTCTTTAAGACGCTCCTTGAAATATTCAATAAGTTCATCCGGAGAAAGTTTTGAAAACTGAGCTTCATCTATGCCGAGAGCCGCGGCAAGCGTTTTTGGATCATGGAGCCATGATTCGAGCAGCGCTCTTGCCAGTTCATCAAGTTCAACGCCTTCATAATCAGGCATTTCCGCGCCTTCAAAATGATGAGCAAAAACCTGGTCAAAAAGGTCAAAGTACCTTTCGCTCTTAACGAGAACTGCTCTTGATGCTGTATAAAAGTCATCGAGTGAAGATACAAGTCCCTTCCCCAGCGCTTTCTGAAGGGTAAGAAATGATGTCGGACTTACCGGTATTCCGGCTTCCCTTAATTTATAAAAAAAACCAATAAACATTATAAAAACCGATTTTCTACAGTTTTAAACCCGCTATTTGCGGAGTACTTTATAGTAGTATCCGAATATAGAACATCGAACATCGAAATTCGAAGTTCGTTGCCAGCAATTCAATTCAAAATTCACTATTCCTGTTCTCTCGTCACTGATCCCTGCTTTTCACAGCCTTCTGCGGTTGACAGTATTAACAGCCCTCTCATAGTCCTGGCTCTTTTTGAAAAGGACGCCAAGATACGGAATATCTCCCTTTGCAAGTTCCTTTGCTTTAAAATCAGGATCGGACTTTAAAGCCCTTATCCAGTTTACAAGCTCGCGTGTAGCCGGGCGCTTTTCAATCGATTCAAGCTCCCGAAGCTTGTAAAAAACATTGACGGCATTTTCCATGAGATCAGAATCAATATTAGGGAAATGAACCCTGATGATCTTTCGCATCATCTTCGGATCCGGGAAAGCTATATGATGGAAGTTACATCTTCCAAGGAAAGGGTCTGAAAGGTCTTTCTTGGCATTGGATGTTATTATAATTACCGGCCGGTTTTTGGCTCCCATTGTCTTGTCGATTTCAATTATGTCGAATTCCATCTGGTCAAGAACATCAAGCATGTCATCCTGGAAATCGGTGTCCGCTTTATCTATTTCGTCTATCAGGAGCACTGTCCTTATCTCCGACGTAAAAGCCTGCCCTATTTTCCCCATCTTGATATAATCTTCAATATTGCTGACATCCCTCTTGGAATCCCCAAAGCGGCTGTCATTCAACCGGGTCAGGGTATCATACTGGTAAAGGGCTTCGACAAGCTTCATGCTTGATTTGACATTGAGTACTATAAGCGGCATGCCAAGACTCTCCGCAATAGCATGGGCAAGCATTGTTTTCCCTGTCCCCGGCTCTCCTTTTAAAAGAAGCGGCATCTCAAGAGCCATTGAAATATTAACTATCTTGGCAAGCTCTTCATCCAGAACATAATGTTTCGCACCCGAAAATGTTTGTTTCTCACCAACCATGTTTTCTTATCCTTTCTTATAATCCTATCTCTTTTCTTAATATCTGTGAAACCTCTTTCGTCATTCTAAGCACTTTCATGGCATGTTCAATATTAAGGGAACCCGTCCCGCAGCTTGGTGTGATAAAAGACTGTGCCAAAACAGCCCGTAGGTCAAATCCTAGCGGCTCAAGCATCCTTGCCTTATTTTTCCAGTTTTCTGCAAGGTAAGTGGAATTCTCTCTTTCGATATCTTCTTGCCGCAAAGTCGGAACAATACCCCACGCGATCATCCGTCCCGATTCAAGAAATTTTCTTATATGGTCGGAATAAAGGATGAATTTTTCAAAATATGAATAGGCATCAAAACTGACTATATCGGCGGAAGACTCGAGTACTACCGACCAGTCGGCATTTGAACATACATGTATTCCTGCAAGACCAGCTTCTTTATGTACCGCATCTATAACCTCTTCAAAGCATCCGGCTACTTCATTGGGAGATATGCCTATAAAGGCCGAAGACCCGAACCCTGCCAGGGCGGCTTCATCAAAGAACATTATTACCGGAACCTTAAATTCGGCAAGCCGTCTCACCTGCCATCCGGCCTTCATTGCGACAAGTTTTACAGCCGCATCTCTCATCTCTTCATTGTAAAAAATAGCTTTTCCTTCATGATCTGAAACACTGGTTCCAAGAGTTACCGGTCCTGTTATCTGACCCTTTACAGCCACAGGCTTAACCGGCATATCTTTAATCTTCTCAGTAAAAATAAAAAACCCCTTTGCGTTTTCAGGAGTTAGAACAAACCTGGTATCATCATAATCCTTTTCGCCTCCGATAACAGATATATATTCCTCGTAAAATCCGATTATATCCTCATCGAAATCCCGACCCGAAGTATTGATGAAAAGTCTACCATCTTCTTCGGTCAGACCTGGAAGGCCCGGCAAAAACTGGTTTATCATGCCCTCTTCCCGGAAAACGGGAAGCTGTACCCACAAGGGTATCTCCGGAGTATGTTCAAGGACAAGCTTTATGGCCAGGAGATGATCATCTACCGGAAGGCTCCCTATCAGAAGCGGAAGACCATTTGGCCTGAAATCGTTAATCATAAAACTTCACCTTTCATATGCAAATATATCATACACCATGTAAATTAGCATGCAGACAGAATAAATGACAACAAAAAACCCTTTCCAGCGGTCAACTCTTTTTTGTTCCTGATTATACCCAGCCTCTTTCCGCCTCTAATATTTATTATAAACTCGTAAAAAGTCGAACTTCAGACGGCAAAGTGAAAAGTTCATTATGCAAGGCGCGCGAACCGAAACAGCGAGCGCATTACCTGCAGCTTTTTGCAGGGATAGCGAGCGTATCTTAAATGATTAATATTCCTTACGGTCGAAGCGCAACAAAGCAGAATGACTTTTTACGAAGCCGTCATTCATGTTCCCATTATAGATTGACACTCCTACAGGCCGGTGGTATAAGTTTAAATAATTCTTGCCTGGGCCTTCGGTCGGACAGAATCAATATGTCATCGTCCAGGTATTCAAGAGGTGCTTTGTGGCTGATGTAATATCATTGAATGAAAAAATTCAGCTTTCAAAAGAAAAAACGGCCGAGATGACGCTCAGGCGCAAAGTACTGGCGGTTCAGAAGCTCTTTCAGTGTACTCACTGTGCCATAAAATGTGAAAAGTGTGGAATCCAGATCGGGGTTCAGACCTGCCCCGCAGAAATAAACAGACAAAAAGCCGATATAAACCCCAGGATTCCATACCGGTTTTGTGAAAGCTGCTCGGAAGAATATACCGATTATATAGAAAGACTAAAGGGCAACGGAGACAAAGACTGTTACTGGCGCAACGATGATTGGCTTGAATCATGGGGAAAGTGGGCAGATTACAGAAGCTCTATAGACCGCTACACGAAATCAAAAGAGTTCTTGCAGCTTCTGCATGAACTAAAATAAAAAAAGCATTAAAATAGGAGGTTTGTATGTTTGGAATAGGGATGCAGGAACTTATAGTAATACTTATCATCGTTCTTATTATTTTTGGAGCAGGCAAACTTCCTGAAATAGGATCAGGCCTTGGTAAGGCAATAAAAAATTTCAAAGGTGCGACCACAGAAGCTGAAAAAAAAGAGCCTGAAAAAATAGATGATGTAAAAAAATCCTGATAACAGAATTTTTCAATTTAATACTGTAAAATATAATATACAGGCGGGCGGTTTAACAAAAAACTGTCCGCCTGTTTTCATTTCCTTCAATCAGGTTTTTAAGATAAATCCTTATCTCTAAGGGTTTTCATCTTTTCTCTTACACAGCAATTCGGAATTCGATGTCCGAAATTCTATATTCGATATTAGGCTTTAAAAAGGAATATCATCATCCTTTGAATCATGATATGCTGGGCCGCCTGCACCACGCTCCGGCTTATCATCCTGTCCTTTTCTGGGATAATCCCCTGAACCTGAATCTTTTTTATCCAAAAACTGAACATCGGATGCAACGATTTCAGTCGTATATTTTTTGTTCCCGTCTTTATCTTCCCATGATCTTGTCTGGATTCGGCCTTCAACATAAATCTGTTTTCCCTTTGTGAGATATTCACCGCAAATTTCCCCAAGTTTACCGAAAGCTACAATGCGATGCCATTCCGTGCGCTCCTTTTTCTCGTTGCTCTCCTTGTCTTTCCATTCTTCAGACGTTGCTACACTGAAATTAGCGACAGCTACTCCGCCCGGTGTGTAACGAATTTCAGGATCCCTCCCCAGCCTTCCTATGATCATTGCCTTGTTTAGACCCGACATTTCTTCCTCCTTTTTTTATGTGTGATTATATTAATACATAAAATACCCTCACTCTGTCAACCGGACAAAAGCAGTTGCCTTGATTGTTGACATATTCATACCTGTCTGACATATAAACCTCGAAAAGATTAGAGATATGCGGGAATCTCTCGAAATATGCGAGAGTAAACCGGAAGGTTAAAAACGAGGATCAAAAAAAATGAGTTCCGATTCAAAAATCAAGCTGGAGTTTTCTGAAAAATATGATTCTAAGCATTCTTTCGATTATTATAAAAAACATAATGACGGTATAGGGCGCAGATTATCCAACTGGCGGGAACAGAATATCGCCAGAAAAGCATTGGAAATTGCCGGTAATCCTGGCTCCGTTCTCGACCTTCCATGCGGAGCAGGCCGTTTCTGGCCCCTGTTGTCCGAATTTCCGGATAGAAATATTTATGCGTCAGACTACAGCCTTTCAATGATTATGGTTGCAAAAAAACTTCAGAATTCTTTTATCGCAAAACGCATACCCTGTTTTCAGGCATCTGCGTTCAGCATCAACCTGAAATCTGATTCCGTCGACTCAATATTTTGCATGCGCCTTTTGCATCACATTTTAGATAGGGAACACCGCATAGCATTATTAAATGAATTTAAAAGGGTTACACGCGACACCGTATGCCTTTCACTCTGGGTGGACGGAAATTACAAGGCATGGAGAAGGAACCGGCTTGAAGGAAGTAGAAACCGAAAAGGATACCGGAACCGTTTTGTTGCAAACAGCAAGGTCATCGAAAGCGAATTTATTGAAACCGGTTTTGAAATAATCGGGCGAATCGATTTTGCAAGATATTATTCCATGTGGCGTATTTATGTTCTGCGGAAAAAAAGAGAATGAAGCTAAAAGAATTTTTCCATTACGAAGAAAACAGAGAAATTCTTCTTCATAACAGAATAGGTTCCTTTAGAGAGCTATGGGAAATAAAAAGCGACTTCATAGAAGATCCAAATTATCGCCGTGGCGGGTGGAGCGGCATAATACTCCATGAAATAAAACTTCAAAACGGGCAGCCGTTAAAAATAGTAATAAAGCGTCAGGAAAACCACACATTCAGATCTCTTTTACACCCTTTAAGGGGTGCTCCAACTTTATTCAGGGAATACAAAAATATATGCCGCCTTGAAAAATACGGCATCCCGACCCTTGAACCCCTTTATTACGGGGAACGTCGGGCAGGAAGAAATATTCAGGCTGTTCTGGTCATCCGGTTTTTTGAAGAATACAGAAATCTTGACGAGGTTCTTAAAGAAACTGGAGAGAATGAAGTTCCCGGATTAAATTCCATAATTGATTCGGTTGCTGAAATGACAGCTCAAGTCCATTCCCGCCGTTTGCAACACAGCTGTCTTTATGGAAAGCATATTTTTGTTAAAACAGAAAAAGAAGTCCCGCCCGATATCCGACTGATAGATCTTGAAAAAATGCATTATGGCTTATCCCGCTTTTCGGTTGCCGTTCATGATCTGAGCGCTTTATTCAGACACTCTCAGTGGCCCGGAGATAATATCTGGAATTTATTCATCAAAAGTTATTTGAGCAAGGCAGGACTTGGAATAAAGGGGAAAAAGCTTTTTAAGGCTCTTGAAAAAAAAATGAAACAAAAGCATCGAAACAGTTAACACAGATCTTAATAAACTATGATTGAGGTGCTTCCGCTTAAACCCTTTCAATGAATTCCTTGCCAAGCAGGCCTTCAGGACGTATGAGCAGCACGACTATAATAACTAAAAAGGCAAGAGTGTTTTTAAAGGCCACTGTAACATATCCGCCTGCCAGACTCTCTGCTATTCCAAGAATAATACCTCCCGCAATTGCCCCGGGAAGGCTGTTCAGGCCGCCCAGAACGGCGGCCGCAAAGCCTTTAAGGAATGGTTCTAACATAAAGAAGGGATCAAGCAGCAGGGCAGGGGCAAGAAAAATCCCGGCAAGTACGCCCAGGAAAGCGGCCAGTCCCCAAGAGAGGGAAAGGACCCGGCGTGTCGGAATACCCAGGGTTTGGGCTGCCGGGAGGTTTTCCGAGGTGGCCCGCATGGCAAGTCCCAATCTGGTTTTCTGAACAAGGAGGAATAGTATAAGGCTGCCGATTAGGCCTATGACCAAAGCTCCCAGACTGAGCTCACTTATGACTACGTCATGGTAAACTTTCCAGGTCTTTGTGTCTGAAAGAGGGAATGGAAAAGGCTGCGGTTCGGTGCCCCAAAAATGGGAAACCAATCCCTGGAGAATCAGGCTCAGGCCTACGGTGAGAATGATCTGGCCGAGCTGGGTGGCATTGCGCCGCTGGGCCGGGATCAGGATAACAAAATAGAAAACCATGGCAATGGTTGAACCGAGAACCAGGGCCAGCGGGAAGGTTATGGTCCAGACGTAATTATGGCTCAATAAGGTGAAAGCGAAAAAGGTGCCGACCGTAGCAACGTCTCCGTGCCCGAAATTCAGGATACGGGTGGAGCGATAAATGAGAACCAGCCCCAGGGCTACCAGGGCATACAAGGCCCCGATGGATAAACCTGAAACAACGTATTGCAGGAATTGACTCATATAAAACACCTGTTAAAGTTTACAAGTTAAAGATTTTTTGTTTTACCGAAACGGCCACATCCTGAAATAGAGCCGTATTTTCAGCCATCTCCCGGATAGTCCCAGAGGTTCGAATATCAGGATCAGGATTATGGTCACACCAAAAACTACAGGAACAAGATGCTTTGCATGGCTGAAAACCTGGGGAACCAGTATGACAAAGGCGGCGCCTAAAATGGATCCCTCAATCGATGCAAGTCCGCCAACGATGACCGCCACGAAAAGGCTGATCGTTTCAAGAAAAGTGAACATGTTGGGTTCCAGGTAACCCACAAGCAGGGCATAAAGTCCGCCCTGAATCCCGGTATAGAAAGAACTTATTGCGAAAGCCAGCAGTTTGTAAATGGTAAGGTTGACTCCCATGGCTTCGGCCGAGATGTCGTTGTCGCGGATCGCAATGAAAGCCCGGCCCAGAAAAGAAGAGATCAGGTTATAAGAGACCAGAGTAAAAAGTGCGGCCAGGAGCAGGTTAAAATAGTAATAGGTATTCACCTGGCTCAACCCGAAAAGTGCGGGAAGCTTCTGAACAGTCAGACCCATCCGGCCTCCCGAAAGTATTTCCGAATTCACAAAGACCTGATACACCGCAATACCGAAACCCAGAGTGGCGATGGCAAGATAGGGACCTTTAAGTCGAAGAGAGGGGAAACCGACCAGCAGGCCGAAAACGGCGGCTACAAGCCCGGCACACAGCAGAGAAATTACTGTTGGAACCCCGAGGCGCACTAAATGCCCGAAAGTAAATGCCCCCAGAGCCAGAAACCCGGCCTGCCCGAATGAAATCTGGCCGGTGTAACCGATGAGCAGGTTCTGTCCCTGGACGCCGATGGAAAAGATAAAAATCATGGTAAGGATGTAAACCCAGTGCTCTTTTCCATACCAGGGTAGAAGTATAAGGGCGATCAGCAGAAGCACTATCCAGAACCCCGTCCAGAATTTGCGGACAAGCCGCAACTCATCTTTATAGCTCTCTATTAAATCCATCTGTTTACCCTTGTCCTCCCTTATACAGCGATTCAATCAGATCGGCATACCGTTTTTCCAGAAAACGTCTTTTCACTTTTTTGGTTGGGGTGACATCGCCGTCCTCCTCATAAAAACGCCGGGGAAGCAGGGCAAATTTTTTAATAGATTCCACATGGGAAAGGGTTTTATTGACATTGACGACCTCCTGATCGATCAATTGCCGGATTTCAGAATTCTGTGAAAGATCTTCAAAGGTGGTGAAGGGAATACGTTTATCCTGGGCATATTTGGTGACATTGTCCTCGTCGATAAGTATCAGAGCAGTCAGGAATTTTCTCCCGTCCCCTATGACTACGGCATCCTGAATATAAGAACTGAACTTGAGCTTGTTCTCAATAAAGGCTGGTGTGATATTTTTTCCACCCGCTGTAATGATAATATCTTTTTTGCGGTCCATAATCTTGAGAAATCCATCCTCCAGGGCGCCCACGTCTCCGGTGTATAGCCAGCCGTCCTTGACGGTCTCTGCAGTCAGTTCAGGGTTTTTATAATACCCCTTGAAAACGTTTGCCCCACGGGCCAGAATCTCTCCATCCTCGGCTATCCTTACTTCCACCCCGGGCACCACTTCACCGACATATCCCCAGCGGGGTCGCTCCAGTCGCTGGACGGCAATAACTCCGGTCGATTCGGTCTGGCCGTACCCTTCCCTGAGGGGAACCCCTATGGCATTGTAATACTCAAAGAGTTCAGGAGAAGCCGGGGCTGCGCCGCATATGGCCACCCTGACCCGCTCCAGACCAAGATGCTTTTTCAAGTGGTAGAGCACCAGCCAGTAGATAGGCCAGTAAAGCAGACTCCACCAGAATCGTTCCATGGAGTTCACGGTGGAGCGGACATACTTGAATCCCACCCCGATACTTATTTTATAAAGCTGCTTTTTAATAAAGGTGGAATCGGCCATGCGGATGGCGATCATGGAAGCAAATTTTTCCCATATTCTGGGTACGCTGGCAAAGATGGTAGGAGAGACCTCTTTCAAATTGTGGGGCAGGGTATCCATGCTTTCCACAAAGTTGACCGTGCCTCCGGTCCATATGGCCTGAAAAAGTGAGATCAGGTTTTCGTAAATATGAGCCAGCGGCAGATAGGACAGGGCTTCGTCGGTTTCAAATCCCGGGTTGGCACGGATATAAGAGTCGGTCATGCTCAGTATATTGTTGTGGCTGATCATTGCTCCCTTGGGCCGGCCTGTGGTACCCGAAGTGTATATGATCATTGCCGTGTCATCCGGCCGGATTTCAGCCAGACGTCGGTCAACACAGTCGGGGTTTTGTTCCAGATAGGCTTTTGATCTTCTGATAAACTCGTCGAAGAAAATAATCCGTTCCCGTGAAAATCCCCAGAGGCCTTTAGGGTCCCAGACTATGACTTCCTTAACCTGAAGTTCGGGAAGGATCTGAAGTATCTTATCGACCTGTTCTTCGTTTTCGATAAAAATGACCTTCGACTCGGAGTGACCGACCACATAGGCTATTTGATCAGGAGCGGAGGTCGGATAGACTCCGACAGAGACTCCTCCGATGCTCATATTCCCCAGATCACAGAAAAGCCATTCAGGGCGGTTCTCCCCCAGGATGGAAATCTTATCCCCGCGCTCCACCCCAAGAGAAATCAGCCCGGCAGCCACGATACGGACCCTCTCTCCGTATTCTTTCCAGGAGATCCGTTTCCAGATGCCGTAATACTTGTGGCGCAGTGCCACACGGTCCTGATAACGCGAGACCTGCCTGAAAAAAAGGCCCGGGAATGTGCTGTTTCCTTCGGTCATTACCATCGCCTCCGTTTCTTATAAAGGCGCCAGCCCTTGGCGGAAACAGTCTGCTCGCCCATGCCCAGATACAGTTCCTGTACATCTTCATTTTTCTTGAGTTCTTCCGCGGTTCCCTTAAGGACGATCCGGCCCGCTTCGAGAATATAACCGTAATGAGCGATCTTCAAGGCAAGCTTGGCGTTCTGCTCGACCAGCAGAATGGTCGTTCCCAGTTCGCTGATTTTCACCAGGGCTTCATAAACCGTACGCGCAACCATCGGGGCAAGACCCAGGGATGGTTCATCCAGCATCAGAAGTCGCGGTTTTCGCAGAATTGCCCGCGCAATTGCAAGCATCTGCTGTTCACCACCTGAAAGCGTTTCCGATTGCTGGTGAGTGCGTTCCTTCAGGATGGGAAAAAGGCTGTAAATAAAATCCAGATCATTTTTGATGCCCTTGTCGTGTCTGCCCCAGCAACCCAGTTCCAGGTTTTCACGCACAGTCAATTCCCGGAAAAGGCCCCGATCCTCCGGAACATAAACGATGCCGAGAGAGGAGACTTTTTCCGGCGGAAGCCTGTGAATACGACGGCCGTTAAATTCAATACTTCCTTTTTTCGGCTGGTCTTTAAGCAGGCCGGCTATCGTCTTTAGCAAGGTGGTCTTTCCGGCGCCGTTTGGACCGAGGACGGCAAATATTTCCTTTTCCTTGATTTCCAGGGTCAAGCCATGAAGGGCGTAAATCCGGTCGAAATAGAGGGTCTCGATATTCGCGATCTGGAGAAAGGCCATCAGTCGTCCCCCAGATAGGCGCGTATGACTTCGGGATTTCGCTTGACCTCTTCAGGAATTCCCTCAGCCATTTTTTCCCCGTAGTACAAGGCGACCATGGTATCGGATAAGCGGGAGGCAATCCGCAAGTCATGCTCCACCAAAAGAATTGTCATCTGGAACCGGCCCCTGATCTCCGTTATCAGATAAGCCGATTCATCCTTTTCTTCTGAGGTCAGTCCCGAGATGGGTTCGTCGAGCAGGAGCAGTTTGGGTTCCAGCGCCAGGGCCCGGCCCAGTTCAATACGCTTCTGCACGCCATATGGACAGTCGGACACCCGTGAGCTGCGGTAAGCCTGAAGATCAAGAAAATCTATAATTCCTTCAACCCATTCACGGTGACGGATTTCTTCCTTGCGAATCCTGAACAGGGGATACAGAGGGTTTTTATCGAAACGCAGATGTCGTCCCAGCAACAGATTGTCGAGAGTGCTCATATTCATGAACAACCGCAGGTTCTGGAAGGTGCGGGCAATGCCACAAGCTGCTATGCGATCCGGAGAGAGATCCCGGACACTTTTCCCCTGAAATAACACATCTCCCCGATCCGGGTGATAGATGCCGGTCAGGCAATTAAAAAGGGTCGTTTTACCTGAGCCGTTGGGACCTATTATTCCCATGATGGACTTTTCCGATACGGAAAGGTTCACCCCGTTCAAGGCCATGATACCGCCAAAGCTTATGGACAAATCTTTGATTTCTAAAAGAGACATCAGAAAAAGGGTTCAAGGGTTCAGGGGTTAAAGGATTCGAGTGCACCTAAACCCCTTGAGCCCTTAATTTCGTTTAGAACAACGGTTTATAAATATTAAAGTCCGATACAGGAATGTGCATCCCCTTCTCCGCCTTCATCATCCGGGAGCCGTTGACACCGTGATGCCGGTCCGGCGCGTATGTGACCGGCGCTCCCATTCCTTCGGGCTTCCAGTTCTTGATCATCTCCATTCCTTTGACCAGGGAATCCGGGGTAAGTTCCTTTCCGGCATTTTTTAAACCCTCAACCAGATGCATCATGGAAACGGCTCCGAAAAGGGCAAGGTATTCTTTTCCCGCCAGCTTGGGATCGTATTTTTTCATGATTTCAATAATTCGGTCTGCTGCCGGATCTCCCGGAATACCCGAGTTGGCCGGGGCTGCAGGATAGATCCCTTCCCAGACATCAGCGCCGGCCAGGCCGTACATTATGGGATCACCAAGAGTAAAACAGGCCACAACTTTGGGGCGATACCCGATCTTGGCCATCTCCTTTAAAATAAGAGCCCCATGGGTCATGGTCGGGTAAAGCACAAGGGTATCGGCGCCCGTTTCTTTCAATTTCTGTGCGTGGGTCGCCAGCGCTCTTTCAGTAACCTCATAAGGGACGGCTCCGGCCAGTTCAGGTTTCCCCGGAAGCCTGGAGAGGCCCAGTTTTACCCCTTCCATGGCCATTTTTCCATAGTCGTCATTCTGGTAAAAGAGGCCCACTTTCTTTGCGCCAAGATTTGTCACGGCATAGGTGGCCAGATACTCGGCTTCATTTTCATAATCCGGATAGCTGACAAATATGTATTTCAGTTTGTCTTTCGGGTAATTGGCCCAGATCCGTACATCAGCATAGACAGTGATGAGAGGGATTTTATTTTCAGCAAAGAAGTCCTTGGTTGCGTTGGCAATTGCAGTGCCTAAAAGTGCGCAGACAGCAAAGACCTGGCCTTTCATTTCGGTCAGGTTAGCCATGGCCCGCGCGGGATTGTAGCCGTCATCCTTTAAGATAATTTTAATCTTGCGTCCGTTAACACCGCCGTTATCGTTGACATAGTCGGCCCAGGCCTTGGCGCCCTGGGCGGTTACGCCCCAGAGGGCGGCAGGTCCGGAAAGAGGAGTGGACATGCCTATCACCACCTCGGTATCAGATACTCCCGCGACGGGAGCCGCCTGAGCTGAAAAAAACAAACCAAGTAAAAGGACAATGGTTAAAGTACCGATCCAACCTGCTTTCATTTTCATAATTTTCTCCTTAGCTTTTAAGGTTAATAATGTTTAATAAAAAACAGTAAGATCAGACATTATGATTCATGGAAGGACGAATTATCAATCCATGTAACAAACGCCACTTGATATGTCAATACTTATTAATTATGAATTTTCAATGGGTTATATATAAAGGGCATTTTTTTTGCCGAAAATCCGCATCTTTTCTTGACAGAATACTGTGAATGATTTAATTCATCATAATAAAAATATGAAGGAAATATTCCATGAAAATATCATCCCTCATCACCGAAAAAAAATCAAAACTTACCGCCGGGCAAAAGCAAGTATTAAAATATATTCTCGAACATAATGATGAGGCTGTTTTCATGACTGCAACAAAGCTGTCGAAAAAAGCCGGCGTCGGAGAAGCAACAGTTGTAAGACTTGCCCAGGTTCTTGGATTTCAGGGATATTCGGATATGCAGAGGCATCTCAGGGAAGAATTCCAGGATCGGCTGTCCACTGTTGCAAGACTTGAGGAATCGATAAAGGATGTTCGCAATGAAGGCGATTTGCTGAAAAAGATAATTCAGCAGGATATTTCAAATCTCACAAGGACATTGCAGGATATTTCTCCTGAAACCTTTCAGAAGGCGGTTAAAGATATCACAGAATCAAAAACAATCTATGTGGCAGGTTTAAGAGGCTCTCATGCTCCGGCCATAATTCTCGGCCTTTATCTAAACTTTCTCAAAAAGGACGCAAGGTTGCTTGTTCCGGGTTACGGCGATGTGTGGAACATTCTCTTCGGTCTGGGACCGGATGATCTGGTAATCGGGATAAGTTTTCCAAGATATACTAGACTCACCGTTGAAATTCTTGAATATGCCCACAATCACGGAGCAAAGGTCGGAGCAATAACCGATTCACTTATTTCTCCTCTTGCAGAATATGCGGACTGGGTTCTGCCGGTTTATTCAAGAATGGATTCTTTCATTGAATCTTTCACGGCTTCAATAAGCATAGCCAATGCTCTACTGACTGCTGTCAGCATACAGAATCTTGACGAAACTCTCCAGATTCTGCAGGAAAAAGAGAATATCTGGAAAGACAAAAAAATATATGTTCCATCGGCTTCAACCGATATTCAGCAAAAAAAGAAAAAGCTCGAACGTATGAGGCAATTCAGCTCATGCTGATTTACTGTTAAATATCAAGATAGTATAATTCAGGAGGTTATTTAGATGAATCACCCACTTTTTCCGGTATTCCATCCGGAATCCATAGCCGTTATCGGCGCATCAGAGGTTCCCGGAAAAGCGGCTGAACGCCGAATAAGAAGCTTGATCAAGGGCGGTTATAAAGGCGATATATTTCTTATTAATCCAAAGCGGGATATTCTCTTCGGACGAAAGGCCTATTCCTCTGTTCTGGATGTGGGAAAGAAAGTAGATCTTGCAATGATAGTTGTTGCTCCAAGGTTTATTCCCCAGGCAGTTGCCGACAGCGTTAAAATGGGAGCAAGAGGCATTGTTATTATTACGGCCGGTTTGGGAGAGAGTGGTGAAGAAGGAAAAAGGATTGAAAGGGAGATTCTTAAAATAGCTTCTGATGGCGGAGCAAAAATAATCGGGCCTAACTGTTCCGGCCTTTTTTCCGCTTCTGCCTCCATGAACCTTCTTGGAATTCCACCTGTTGCCAAAGGACCTATGGCAGTAATTGCCCAGAGCGGGAATATCATTGATTCCATAACACATTATGCAGCGATAAAGGGGATCGGCTTAAGCAGCATTATATCGGCCGGGAATGCCATTGGTGTCAAGTTTCATGAATACCTGGAATATCTTGCCGGGGATGAAGAGACAAAAGTTGTAATGATGTATATGGAAGGAATAAACGATGGTGACAGGCTTGTTGCGGTCGCTAAAGAGGTATCAAAAAAGAAACCGATTGTTGTCCTGAAGGTGGGGCGAAGCAATGCCGGAGCAAGAGCTGCCGCTTCGCATACCGGTTCTTTAGCGGTTGATGATTCAATCGTGGAGGCCGCATTCAAACAGGCCGGCATCGTAAGAGTATATAATGTCGACGAGATGTTCGATGCAGCGATGTGTTTTGCGCATATGCCTCTTCCTAAAGGGAACAGGGTTGCCATTATTTCCGAAGGCGGAGGAGATAATTCCGTGGCAGCCGATAATGCTGAGATAAGCGGTCTTGAAGTGCCTGTTCTGCCCCAAACTACCCAGGATAAGATAAGACCCTTCCTTCTCGCAGGAATGCCCGCAGGGAATCCTGTTGATTACGGCGGAACGGCAGAAGAGAATCCTGACATGATAAATAAAATAGCCGCTGTTCTAATGGAAGAGGATATTATAGATTCGATATACATCACAGGCTTCTTCGGAGGCTTCAAGGAAATTATTGCCCCGCATGTGGGTGAGCTTGAAGAAAAAACTTCATTTGAACTTGTAAAACTGACAAAAAGATATAAAAAACCGATAGCAGTTCATACATCCTTTGCAAACGAGCCTTTCGAATCCGTTAAGATACTGACTGAGAATGGTGTGCTTGTTACATCTTCTTCCCTGAGAGCAGCCCGGTGCCTTTCGTTTTTATCCGGGTTTGCCGTAAAACGTGAAAAGCTGATAAGTTCATCCACTGTGAAATCCTTTGAAGTAAACAGGGATAAAACGGAAAAGATAATAAAGGGCGCGGCGGCTGCAGGAAGAACAAGTCTCCTTGAAACTGAAGCAAGGGAGATTCTGAAGCACTATGGAATACAGATGCCTCTGGCTGTATTGGCAAAATCTGCAGATGATGCCGTGGCAGCAGCAAAAAACATTGTTTCACCTGTGGCCCTTAAAATAGTCTCTCCGGCTATAATTCACAAGTCCGACGCAGGTGGAATAAAGCTGAATTTGACATCACCGGAGGAGATAAAAGACGCCTTCAGAGAGATAATCTCAAATGCAGGGAAGGTGGCAGAGGTTTCGGACATAGTTGGTGTTTTTGTTTCGCCGATGGCGCCGGCCGGCCAGGAATGCATTATAGGCATGGTCAGAACTCCACAGTTCGGTCCGGTCATAATGTTCGGGCTTGGGGGCGTATTCGTTGAAGTATTAAAAGATGTCTCATTCAGGGTCATACCTCCGACCGTGCAGGACATAGACGATATGGTAAAGGATATAAAGGGTTATCCCATGCTGACCGGAATAAGAGGATCCGCGCCCAGTGATATTCATACTATAAAAGATATGCTTGCCAGAGTGTCTCAGATTGCAGCAGATCATCCTGATATTAAGGAGATAGATATCAACCCTGTAATCGTACATGAAAATGGCGCATCGGTAGTGGACGCAAGGATAATCATTTCATAAAGAAGATATAATCGTAAAAAGAGATATGCAAAAAGATATGAGGTTTTTGAAAAAAGGAGACATTAATGAATTTTGAATGCATTATTTATGAAAAGAATAATCATGTATCGGTTATCAAGTTAAACAGGCCTAAAGTGCTTAATGCCATGAATAAGCAGCTCTGGCTCGATCTGCAGCAGGCGCTTGCCGATACGATTTATGATGAGAAGATCAGGGTTCTGATCATTACAGGGGAAGGAAGAGCTTTTTCAACAGGGGCTGACCTCAAGGATTCAAAAGGGCGGTCATTAAAGGCCTACAGAGATTATCTTGTTAATCTCCAGGAAATATCAAGATTGATTATCCGGTATCCAAAGCCGACAATAGCCGCTGTAAACGGTTACGCGCTTGGAAGCGGTTACGAGCTGGCCCTGGCCTGCGATATCAGGATTGCGGCAGATAGCGCGAAATTCGGTTCTCCCGAAGCCAGAGTATCATCATCTGTAACCGGCGGAGCCATGAGACTGCTTCAGGATCTGGTGGGCCCCGGAAAGGCAAGAGAATTGCTTTTCACCTGTGATTACATAGACGGGAAAGAAGCTGAGAGAATCGGTCTTGTAAATAAAACGGTTCCTGGTGAGAAGCTCATGGAAGAAGCCATCGCTATGGCGGAAAAGATTGCGGCGAACTCACTCTTCTCCATCAATCTTATAAAGAAGGGTTTGAATATGTCAAATGAAGCAAGTCTTGACGCTTTAATGGATTATGAAGTTGAAGCATGTCTTGCTACCGTTTCTGCTCCCGAAAGAGTGGGAAAACTTGAGGAATTTCAGGACAGGAAAAAGGTCTCGGAATAAATGTACCAATAACAAAAAAGGAGGGTATTATGAAAAAGTCTTTGTTTTTTACCATTGCGTTGTTGTTTGGATTTGCTTTTATCTTTTCTTCGATTCCGATTGAAGCTCAGGCCAAAAGCACGTTTGTGACCATCGGAACAGGCGGAGTAACAGGCGTTTACTATGTTGTGGGTGGTGCAGTCGGCAAGATTGTGAACCAGAAAAAAGATGTTTACAATCTCCGGGTAACCGTAGAATCTACAGGCGGATCGGTTTTCAATGTCAATGCCGTAATGGCAGGCGATCTTGAATTTGGCGTAGTGCAGTCCGACAGGCAGTTTCAGGCCGTAAAAGGTGAAAAGGAATGGGAAAAATTAGGTCCCCAGAAAGATCTTCGCGCCATATGCAGTTTTCATCCTGAAAGCGTTGTGCTTGTTGCTGGTGATGACACGGGAATCGAAAAACTTTCAGATCTTAAAGGGAAGCATGTCAATATAGGAAACCCGGGCTCAGGCCAGAGGGGAAATTCAATGGATGCTTTTGAAGCCTGCGGAATCAACTGGGAAAAGGATTTGAGAGCAGAAGGTCTTAAGGCAGACGAATCGGCCAAAATGCTGAATGACGGCAGAATAGACGCCTTTTTTTACACGGTAGGCCACCCCAACGGTTCCATTAAAGAAGCGACAAGCGGGGGGCGCAAGGTCCACTTCGTGCCTATAGAAGGCAAATGCATAGAAGATATGATTGCAAAATATCCTTATTATGCAAAAGCTTATATTCCGATAAAACATTATGCCATGGCTAGAAACAAAGAGAATTCCCCAACTTTTGCTGTAAAGGCGACTTTCGTAACAAGCGCGAAGGTTCCGGATGCTGTTGTTTATGCAATCACAAAAGCGATTTTCGATAATCTGGAAGAATTAAAGGGCCTCCATCCGGCTTTTGAAATGCTGAAAAAAGAAGAGATGCTCCAGGCCCTCAGCGCTCCGATTCACCCTGGCGCCCTGAAATATTACAAGGAAGTCGGATTGATAAAATAATTTATTAGACGGAGTATCAGAGGCAGAAATGGACCCGCAAAAAACAGCTGAAATGGATGAAGGAGTTGAAACTGCAAAGAGAATCGCGGAAGAGAGCGAATTCGGTTCAAGAAAATTATCAGGTTTCAGCCGGTATCTGATCCCTGTTATAGCTGCAGCCTGGTCTATTTTCCAGTTATCCCTTCCCGAATTTATCATGCTCGATTCGGTGCTTATAAGGTGCATCCACCTTGGATTTGCAATTCTGCTGGTCTATTTCTGCCATCCCGCATTTAAAAAACGCGAGACAAAAGGTATTTTTGGTTTTCTATCCCAAAAGGCGAAGCTCCCTTTTGCAGACCTTTTACTGGGTGTTGCTGCCGCAGGGTCAGCGCTTTATCTCGCTATTAACTACGATGCATTGAACCTGAGGCAGGGCGCTCCTTCCGGAACAGACATGGTTGTTGGAGTTGCCTTGATTGTTCTTCTTCTTGAGGCCGCAAGAAGATCCCTCGGACCGTTCATGCCCATTGTTGTCTGTTTTTTTATCATATATAGTTTTTTCGGCCCGTATATGCCCGAAGTAATTGCCTTCAAGGGTGTTTCTGTCAGCCGTTTCATGAGCCAGATTACAATTTCATCGGAAGGTATATACGGTATTCCCCTCGATGTTTCAGCAATGATTGTTTTTCTATTTGTATTGTTCGGAGCAATGCTCGATAAGGCCGGAGGCGGGAAGTATTTCATTGATCTGGCCATCAGCCTTCTTGGGCGGTTTAAAGGCGGGCCAGCAAAAGCAGCCGTTTTAGCAAGCGGATTGACAGGACTTGTTTCCGGTTCAAGCATAGCAAACACGGTTACGACCGGGACCTTCACCATTCCGCTCATGAAAAGCGTAGGATATCCCGATTACAAAGCCGCGGCAGTTGAAGTGGCAGCCAGCACAAACGGCCAGCTTATGCCGCCTGTCATGGGCGCCGCGGCTTTTATAATCGCCGAGTACTGCAATCTTGATTATTTTGAAGTTGTTCGTGCAGCATTCATCCCGGCAGTGATATCCTATATCGCCCTTTTCTATATTACACACCTTGAGGCTTCAAAACTTGGTTTAAAAGGGTTGCCGGCTGATCAGTTGCCGTCATTCAGAAAGACCCTTCTCGGTGGGCTTCATTACCTTATACCCCTTGTTTATCTGATATATGAGCTGATGGTGCTCAGGCATACTCCGCAGCTTGCTGCATACAGAGCTATTCAGGTTCTTGCTGTTTTAATTTTTCTTCAGAATATCGTCCGTGCGGTTATAGATAAAACATCTCTTACCGATGCGGTCAAATTCAGTTTTGTCCAGATATGGCAGGCCCTTGTTTCAGGCGGGCGGAATATGATGGGAATAGGGGTAGCTGTCGCTTCAGCAGGAATAATAGTCGGCGTTGTTTCAATGGGTCTGGGAGGGCTGATCGTAGAAGTTATCGATAAAATAGCCGGCGGAAATCTGGTATTGCTTCTTATTATAACGGCCTGCGCAAGCCTTCTCCTCGGGATGGGACTTCCCACAACCGCAAACTACATTGTTATGGCATCGCTGACAGTCCCTGTGATAGTTCACCTTGGACCCGATTACGGTATTACGATCCCCTTGATTGCGGCACATCTTTTCTGTTTCTTTTTCGGCATCCTTGCGGACGACACGCCTCCTGTCGGTCTCGCCGCTTATGCGGCTGCGGCAATAGCAAAATCGGATCCAATACGTACCGGTATCCAGGGATTTATGTATGACATCCGGACGGCAATTCTTCCCTTCATGTTCATATTCAATACCGATATACTTCTTATAGGCATAGACGACTGGCCGCATATCATAATTATATTTCTGACTGGCGCAATGGCCATGTGCGCTTTCGCGGCACTAACCCAGAATTACTTTGCCGCAAAAAACAGAATTTATGAAAGCCTTCTTCTTGCCGTGGTTGTTATTGTAGTACTTCGTCCATACTGGGTTGTAGATGTGACGGGTTTTGGGAATAAATTCGTATGGTATGCCATCGGAACCGCAATATTTATTTTAACCTACATTATGCAGCTTCCGAGGGCGCGGGCAGCGGTTAAGAAAAGATGACAGCCTCGAACTTGTTATGATATCTGAATGGAAAGGTTTCGTCCAGCCGGACCAAATTTGAGCGGAGAAAATGAAGATTAATAAAGGTCTTGTTTTTCAGATACAGATAGGAAAGAAGCAGGTTGTTTTCGTCATGTTTAGTCTTGTCAAATTTCAGGTAAACGCTCTGTCCCTTTAATTTGTCCCAAAGCCACTTTATTGCTTCCTGTTCCTTGCCTGCCTTTGTTCCAACACCTATCAACCTGACGACCATATTGTTATTGAGTTCTATCATATTGGGGGCAATTACGCGCTTTAAGTGTAAATACTTCTTTTTGCTTTTTCCGCCGGCGTCGATTTTTGACCCGAAGGACAATTTCCTTGGGTCGATCTTTTTGTCGAATGGAACCGGATCAGGAAAAATATAAGGCAGCTTTTCTATTTCCCTCCGGTAGTCAGTGGCCGCCCGTGACGGTTTAATAATTTCAATGACGGTTTGACTGAAAATATCTGTTTGTTCAGCCCCGATTTTTTTTCTTATAACAGGTAAGAAGGACTCATTAATCTCATATCCGATTGAATGCCTTTGAAGAAACTTTGCCGCAAGGGAAGTCGTGCCGCTTCCCAGGAACGGGTCAAGAACTGTTTCTCCAACAAAAGTGAACATTCTGATCAAGCGTCTGGGAAGCTCTCCGGGAAACATGGCCAGATGCTTGTCCTGCTTCTCTCCGGGAAAAATCCAGTGTCCTGCAAAGTATTCGTTCCATTCTTTTACAGACAGCATAGACTGCTCTTTCGCTGCTTTGTCGGCTGGTGGGGAAGTCCCCGGTTTTTTGAAAATCAGGATAAATTCATAATCAAGCTTCAAAATTCCGTTTCGGGGATATGGAAAACTTCCCATTATCGTGGCGCCGCCGGTTGTATTGCAGGTTGTAACTTTCTGCCAGATTACAGCTCCCATATAGTCAAAACCTATGAATTCACAGAATTTAATAATTTCTGTTCTGATCGGGATGACTTTATAGCGACCATAATATGCAGATCTGGCGAACTGGTCTCCGATATTTATGCACAGACGACAGCCGCCATAAAGGACACGGTTACATTCTTTCCACACAAGGTTCAGATTGTTTATGTATTCATCATAAGTATCATGAAATCCGATCTGCTGAGCACTGTCGTAATCCTTGAGCTGCCAGTATGGAGGCGATGTAATAACCAGATGGACGGATTTATCCGGAACCTCCGGCATCAAACGAGAATCGGCAATATAAATCTTATGATTATTCATGCTTTATACCAATTTGATTTATTTATTGAAGCGCTTTATTTGAATCTTTCATCCGATTTTATCTCCCGCATCCTGTCAATATTGTCGGAGAGCCACCCGATTTTTTCAGCTTTCTGATCATCAAATTCCGGAACAAATGGCTTTATATCAAGCAGGGGAGTACCATCCACAACATCAATATTCTTGATGTAAAGTCTGCTTTCTTTAATATCAACAAGCCGTACAATCGAAAGGCCTATGGGGTTGGGGCGCCTTGGGGCTCTTGTGGCAAATACACCTCGCATTTTATCGTCCAGAAACGGGATAACCCCGAGTGAAAAACCCCTTGAAAGATGGAAATGATAAAGCAAAATAATGTGTGAAAATCCATCGAGATCCTTAATTCCGTTTTCAAATTCAGGTTTAATATCAATGGTTCCTTCAATTCCATTTGCAGCAGCGGGCTGAATCGGCATTTTTTTTGCGTCAGCGAAAGGAGTATGAATAATGCCTATGGGACTGTATATTATCTTCTCATTCATTTTCCTTCAACCTTCTGCTCCGGCATATTAATATGTCGATTTGTATGCCTGCAATCACGACACTGAAAGTCCGACGATTATATACCTGAACAGCTTACCGGCGGTCACCAGGCTCAAAAAAACATATATATTGGTTTTTAATACTCCTGCCGCAACTGTTAAAGGATCACCAATAACCGGGACCCAGGCGAAAAGCAAGCTGAACACCCCGTATTTTTTAAATCGCTCTTCAGATCTGGCAATCTCTTTTTTAGATAATCTCAACAGCTTTTGCATTACAAGAAAACTTCCCCAGAATCCTAATGCATAATTTACAACAGAACCCAATACATTTCCGGCAGTTGCCACTGTAATTGAAATAAATGGGTCATGGTTGTTCAGCAATAAATAAATTAAAACAACTTCGGAACTGAAAGGTAGTATCGTTGCGGCCAGGAACGAAGCCATAAAAAGGCCAATATAACCGTATTCTGATAGAAAATCCATATACACAGATCTTTCTTAAAGGCTTATTACAGTGCTTTCGCATGCTAATTTGATCAATTCCATTCCTGTTGCCATCTTTGCCCCGGGAATAAGATCAGATTCTGTAATTTGCCTCGCTTTTGCGCAGGGGGTGCACACATAAATAGGGACATCATATTCCTGGAGATAAGTGATATGATCATCAGCACTATCACCGGTAGCTGCTCTGACATTGGTTATCATGCCTTTTTTGGCAATATAAACTGCTTCATCAAGAAGAAAAACCGATGAATTTTTTCCTTCTTTATGAGCAATCATTGCAAAAAAAAGAGCGCGAGTTGTACGATTGGGATTGTCGGTTCCACATGACAGAACTATCAGCACATTGTTTGTCATAAGATTTATCCTTTTTATATAATATTGTTAAAAAGTTATATCAACTTTCCTGCATCTGATAAATAAGATCTTCCAGAATTTTATCCGCTTCATCAGCCGGAACCTGGCATGTACCTACCTTTTTGTGGCCACCTCCGCCGTATTTTAACATCAGCGCCCCAATATCAACATTTGAAGTTTTATTTATAATGCTATACCCGCAGTTCATAACAATATTCTGGCGCTGGAAACCCCAGAGAACCTGTATGGAAATATTCTGTTCAGGATAAAGACTGTAAAGAACAAAGCGGTTTCCTGTATATATTTCATTCTGATTCCTCAGATCCAATACAATTACGTTTCCTCTTATTGTTGCGTTTGATTTCACCATCTCCTTAAAAAGGGCATCCTGTTCAAAATAACGCTTTTTCCTTTCTTTGATATCCTCAATTTCAAGTATTTCATCAGCTTTTTTCAATCTGCAATAATCAATCATATCCATCATCAATTGATAATTGCTGATTCTATAATCTTTGTATCTGCCTAAACCTGTCCTGGGATCCATTATAAAAGAGAGAAGAACCCATCCTTTAGGGTCTAGTATTTCATCCTTAGTGAAATTGCCTGAATCAGCCTTATCAACGGCCTCAACAAGCTCTTTCAAACACGGGTTTTTAAATTTCTGATCTCCGCCATAATGGTCATATATAACCCGTGCCGCACTTAAAGCAGAAGGATCGCTGACTCCTTTGAATTTGCCGTAAGCAAGTCTTTCCGCTTCACTTGAATGATGATCAAACCAAAGGCCGCATCCTTTGACGTAAGGGATATTAGCAAGGACGCAGTTCTCATCTGCTGCTACCTTTCCATCCTGAACATCTTTTGGATGAACAAATCTGATGTCGCTTATAATGCCAAGCTCCTTAAGAAGAGCCGCACATCCTAAACCGTCAAAGTCCGAACGAGTTATAAGTATCATTACTCCCCCCTTTTTCATGTTAAAGATGAAGTCCCTGTTTCTTCTACCAGCTCCCGGAAGCGCCCCCGCCTCCCGATGAGCCGCCTCCGCCGGAAAAACCCGAGCCGCCGGAACCGCCTGAACTCCAGGAACTCCCTGAACCACCGGATGTGACCGTAAAACCGCCCATGGAAGCCTGCCCTTTAGTCCGTAGAGATATATTTGCCTTTTCATACCAGTCTGTTTTTTTGATCAGAAGTTTTGCTATCGGGAAACAGATCACATAGGTGCTGAGCAGGTAGAGCGCACCCCTTGTTCCGACAACTATGATCGGAAACATCGCCCAAAAGGGAATGAGGAAAAAGTAAAGAAACCATCCGACTCCCGGTGTAAGAACCCCGATTACTGTAAACAGTCCGATTATGCCGAAGATGAAAGCTCCGAAGAGAATGCGTTGAATAAGGGGCAGGTCGGGTTCATCGATTTGGAAACCTGATGATTCATTCGACTTTGGAGTGTTAGAGTCTCTGATCTCCGGAACTTCACTGCCTTCAAGCGTCCTGATGATGGCTTTAACAGCGGCTTCTAGACCTCCGTCAAAGTCTCCTTCCTTGAATTTGGGTGCCATAATGTTTCGAATGATCCGGCCTGCCACAAGGTCGGTTAACGTGCCTTCTAAGCCATAACCCACCTCGATGCGCATTCTCCTGTCGTTAGGTACCACGATAATCAGAACGCCGTTGTCTTTACCTTTCCGGCCGAGCTTCCAGGCCCCGAATACCGAGCCGGCATATCCCTCGATGTTCTCACCCTCGAGCGAGGGTATGGTAAGTATGGCAATCTGGTTGCCTGTACTTTCTTCATGGGACCTGAGTCGTTCGGTCAGCGTCCTGCGCATGCTCTCGGTGAGGATTTCGGCATTGTCGGTCACGCGCCCGGAAAGGAATGGAATATCCGCACCGGCGGCTATAACCGCCGATAAGAGCGCTATTACCATGATAGCGGACCGTAATATCTGATTCTGGACGTTCAGAGTTCGTTCCATAATGATTCTTGAGGATTATCCTATGCCTCAAACCGGTTCAAGAAGCATCTTGATATCTTCAATTTTTTCCATGAGCCCTATATAACCTTCTTCAATTGCATATTCAACCTTGTCGAAGTCCAGCATTTTTAATTTTCCGATCCGCGGCTGTATCAATATATCCGGCGGGTCGACCGCAAGGTTTATGCGGGTTATCCGTTCCTGCATTATGCTGATCGAAGTTACCACGGTCTCAAGTATGTTAAATTTCGATAATTTACTCCCAAGCAGCTCGTCCTTTTTGTTTTTAAAGCTTAATGCAGCTTTTTCTATGTAATTTAAACTGTTATCTGCCTGTCCGTTTTCTATTCCGTTATCAGGTACTAAATCATTGTCTTTATTTACTGCCCGTTTTTTGCGCGGGACAAGCCCGCTGTTAAGATCAACGGCAATAACGACATCGGATCCCATTGCTCTCGCAACACTGACCGGGACAGGATCAACAAGCCCCCCATCCACAAGCCAGCGGTCATTTACTGTTACAGGTGGAAAGAGTCCAGGCATTGACATAGTTGCCAGAAGCGCATCAATAATATTGCCTGACTTCAGAACGACCTTATCACCCGCTTCTAGATCTGTTGCAAGCATCATTACAGGTATCTTCAGATCAGAAAAATCTTTGGCGCCAGTGTGCATTGAAAAAAGCTCTTTAAGCCTTTTTTTCCCATCCAGAAGACCCAACCGCGGGAAAATCAGGTCAGAATATGAAAAAACTTTTTTGCCGTCCATGCTGATGACAAATTCCTTCAGCTTCTTCAGGGAACCGCTCGCATACAGTGCCCCGACATAGGAACCGATGCTGCATCCGACAATATAATCGATGGGGATATTCTCTTCTTCCAGCGCTTCGATTACTCCGATATGAGCCCATCCGCGCGAAGATCCGCTACCAAGGACAAGACTGACAGTTTTTGAAGACATTTTTGTTATGTTCCTAAATCGCAAATTCTTTCAGCAAGCAATTTGTATTATGCTGAAGTATTATTTTATACTAATTCTTTTACCCCGCTTATTCTTTGACAGATTTCAACTGCCAGGCAGAATATGATATCAGGTGTAAGATGCTCGGTTATGGTTTTGTCGAACAGGATTTTTGATTGCGGCTTAAATTCATCGTCTCCGTTCCAGAAAAGCACTGCCGCCGGAATACGCGGCGTTATTTGAAAAAAATAGGCTGCATCTGCCATATCGATCATGCTTCCGGACAGCCGTTCACATGTTTCTTTGAATCCCTGTATATCTTTTTCATACCGTCGTTCAATTAATTGAGTGGGGATTTTGTGAGGGCCGCGAAAAAATGTTGCGCCGCCCGGAATACCATTTTCCGATATCCATTCTTCGCTTACTTTTATTTCTTTTGATTTCAGAAGATAGTAAATAATAAAGAGCCCGAACAGAGTATTTATATCAGATTTTACGTTCTGAAGGGGTATTATTTTACATTCATAAGGGTAGATGCCATAATCCTTACCCCAGACTGATAATATATAAGCTTTATCATTTTTAACATAATCGCATAATGCTGTCCTGCAGATATCTTCGGGGTTTTTTTCGGCAAGCTCCTTAAAATAACTTGTGTCGATCGAATATGTCATGTTGTTATCTTAAACCGCTCCGGCAAGCTGTTCCGGGGCTTCTTTTCTCTTTTTCTGCCACTGGAAAAAAACTGCGATTGCCAGGATAAGAATTCCGGCTAAGTCGGTCGTTAGTCCTGGATCAATTAACATCAAGCCGCAAATAAAATATATGCCTCTTTCCCACCATGTCATTTTGGCCAGAAAAAAACCTATCATAGATGCGCCTATTGCTGTCATACCTATGCAAGACGTGAACAGCGTCTGGATTATTCCATACCATGTTGTGTTGATCCAGAGCATTGCCGGATTATAGACAAAAATAAATGGCACTATGAATGCTCCAATAGCCAGCTTGGTGGATATAATCCCCGTCTTCAACGGATCGGACTTTGCAATACTCGCTCCTGCATAGGCGGCCAGAGCAACCGGTGGGGTTATATCAGCAACAATCCCGAAATAGAAAACGAACATGTGGGCTGCCAGCGGATGTACTTTGAGCAGGATGAGGGCGGGAGCTGCAATAGTCGAGGTGATAATATAATTAGCTGTTGTAGGAGCGCCCATGCCGAGGATAATGGATGTGAACATGGTGAATATAAGGGTTAATAAGAGGTTTCCACCCGCAAGGTCCACCAGGCCGTTTGCCAGCTTCAGCCCCAACCCGGTAAGAGTGATCACGCCGATGATAATACCTGCTGAAGCGCATGCAAGGGCGACGCCGATCGCATTGCGGGCGCCAAGTTCAAAAGCATCCATTATTTCCCGAAAACTCATTCTGGTAGATTTTCGCATGGCGCCGACAACTATGCAAGTCACAAGGCCCATCAAAGCAGCATAAAGAGGCGTAAAACCAATGCTTAAAAAGACGATGATTGACACAAGAGGAACAAAGAGATGTCCCCGTTCCCGCATCACATCCATGAACATTGGAAGCTCATCCCGGTTCAGGCCGCGCAGTTTTAGCCGCTTTGCTTCGAAATGCACCTCCATGAAGACTCCGAAGAAATAAAGGCAGGCAGGAATAATTGCCGCCTTTGCGATCGTGATGTAGGGCATATTGAGGAATTCGGCCATGATAAAAGCGGCGGCACCCATGATGGGCGGCATTATCTGCCCACCGGTTGAAGATGAAGCTTCCACTGCCGCCGCAAATTCCGGGCGATAACCGAGGCGTTTCATCATAGGTATAGTCAGGCTGCCGGATTCCACTGTGTTTGCAACCGAACTCCCCGAAACTGTACCCTCCAGGGCGCTGGTTATAACAGCCATCTTGGCCGGCCCGCCTGAAGCCCACCCGGCTACGGCATTGGAAATATCAATGAAAAGCTGTCCCAGCCCAGTCTTCTCGCGGAAGGAACCGAACAGGATAAACAGATAGATAAATGTTGAGCATACTCCCAGCGGAATACCCAGGATGCCTTCGGTAGTGAGGTACATATGGGATGCTATCCGCTCAAGCGAATATCCGCGATGTTCCATGAATGAGGGGAAATAGCTTCCGAAATAGGCGTAAATGAGAAAGAAGCAAGCAAGGCAGGCGATCGGTAGACCCACCACACGGCGCGCAGCTTCAAGGGTAAGAAGGATTCCGAATCCTGCAAAAACATAATCAATAGTAGCATAATCCCCGCCGGCCTCCATGATGCGCATATAGTTAAGCCCCATGTAAGAACCGACTAAAGTAGCGAAAGCGGCAAAAACCCAGCTGTACCATTTAAGCTGACCTGAAGATTTTGATGATCGAAAGGGAAACAGGAGATAGGCCAGTGCGAAAGCAAACGCCAGGTGAATAGAACGCTGGAGCTGGGCAGGCAAAAGCCCGAAAGCGGCAGTATAGACCTGGAAAACCGACCATCCGACACCGATGCAGTAAACGATCCAGTGCGGAATGCCTTTCAGCGGGCGGATATTTGACTCCCTGTCAACTTTTTTCAGGATTTCTTCTATCTCTTCCTTTGAAACAGCTTCGACTCCCTCCATTTTTGATTTGAGGGCGCCTGTTTTAACATCATCCTTATTATTCATTTAACAAGTCCGCCTTTTAAAAAATCCATCATATTTATATTCTGAACCCGCAAGGTTAAGGCACTTCCCGGTGCCGAAAGTTCTGACAGACGGATCTTACGGTCTCTGATATGCAATATATGTTCAGCCGTCCATCCAACTCTTACCGTTACATCCGGTACCGGTCGGTTGACTGTCCACACCAGCCAGCCGTCTTTTGCGATCGACAGCATCCCTTCTCCCGTGGAAGACTCCGGCATGCCGGCTCCGAATGAGTCATAACGCGACCGCACAATAACCAGATGATCATTTTCCACTTGCAGCGTGTCATAAACGGGCCGCCTGTTTACGGAGTGAATGAAGGATATGGTAAATTCTTCTCCGGATTGCATTCTAATGAGCAGTAGTCTTTCCCGGGTCTTAAAATCACTTATTTCAAGGGCTGTGATAAAAGGGACAAACAAAAGGCCGACGCAGATGAAACCGGCAAAGATAACGCTCCATGTAAATCGATGCCTCATAAAAATAAGAGGGCGCGGTTTACCTTCCGGAAAACCGCGCCCGTATCCTCCTCAGGCTATTTTATAGCGCCTTTTTCTTTGTAGTACTTGATTGCGCCAGGATGGAAGGGAATCGATACGCCCTTAACCGCGTTTTGCAGATTCAGCTCCTTCCCCTTTGAATGAGCAGATGCAAGTTCAGCCTGGTTCTCAAACAGGGCCTTGGTCATGCTATAAACAACGTCCGCGGAGAGGTCGTTGCCGACTATGAGAACAGCATTGACCGCGACTGTTGCCACATCCTGAGTCAGGCTCTTATATGTGCCGGCAGGTACTTTGACTGCCGCTAAAAAGGGATATTTCCCAGTAAGCTTGGCTGCCACGTCTGCAGGAATATCAATAATCCGGATTTCATTCTGCGTCGAGATATCCATGATTGCTGCATTCGGAATGCCTGCAGTAACGATAAAGGCATCTATATGCCTGTCCTTGAATGCTTCAGCACTTTCTGAAAAAGAGAGATACTGGCTGTTTACATCACCCTTGGCCAATCCGTAAACGTCCATTAACTGCCTGAAATTGGCTTCGGTACCGCTTCCCGGGGCTCCCACGCCTACTTTCTTACCCTTTAGGTCCGCAATCGATTTTATGTTGGAGTCGGCCCGCGTAACAACCTGAATGATTTCAGGATAGAGAACAGCTATGGCGCTTATGCTCTTGATGGGTTCCTTGAACGCTTCCTTGGCATTGTAGGCAAAATCAAGGGTGTCACTCTGAACAAGAGCCAGTTCGGATTCTTTTTTGTTTAGCAGGCGGATATTCTCAGCGGATGCTCCGGTGGTTTGAGCGGTTACGTTCATGCCCGGAATCTTGGTATTCCAGATTCTTGCCATGGCACCGCCAAAGGGATAGTAAGTTCCTGCAGTTCCGCCGGTTGAAAGGATCAACTTTGTATCAGCTGCATAAACCGCAGCCACTGCACCAATAACAAACAAAACAGCAACACAAACACACATCAGTTTTTTCATAGAGCACATCCTTTCTTTTTCATGATCTTGTAGTGATTAATTTTTTTCCTTCTGAATCCCGACATTTTACAACTCTATAAAATATCATGTGATAAAAAAGCAAGTTAGTTGGCGCAGTATATAAGTATGTGGCGATTAGTGTCAATGAAAAACAAAAAAATGAACTGATCCATAGAAGGGTATGCAAGAAGGATTAGAACAAGTCTTCTCAAGATGAATTTATTTAGTTATTACGGGTTTCTATATCTACTTCACGGTCGAAGTCGCCTTCCTTAAGTGATGAATCATCAGGGGTATATTCCCTGCGAAAGGTATCGATAATCTGGTCTATTGGAACATCCGCAAATTCTCCGCGATGCCTCAAATATTCCATGTGCCTCTTCCCCTCAAGATCAAACGGGTGGTATATTGAATCTTCAAATCCGTCGAAATCGAGAGGTTTAAGCCTGAACCGTTCACATAGCTCTATATTAAAGGCAGGTGTCGCTTTAACCCAGAGTCCACCCAGATATATGGAGGTATAACCATGCCAGAAGAAGACATCGGTTTTCATAATCTCACGCAGGCGTTCGGTAGTCAGGTGGTTTCGCACGTCGGCAAAACCGAGACGGGTCGGGATTCCTAAGAACCGGCAGCATCCTGCAAGAAGGATTGCCTTGGCGACACACCAGCCCCTTCCTGTGCTCAGCGTGGTGCTCGCTCTGAGTCCTTCGACTGACAAATTCATGGAATAAGGGTCGTATCGGATAGAGTCCCTTACAGCGTAATAAAGACTGACTGCCTGTTCCCTATGATCGGCGGAAACTCCGGAGTTATCTCTTGCGAACTTCGCGACTATTATATTATCGAAATCGATTGTCGGTGAAGGTTGAACATATTGCTGCATGTCAGAATTCATCTCGATGAAAAGACTCCTTATAAAATAAGTTTTTCCTGCTTTAGGAAATCAGTAACGGCCCTGTTGAATGCTTCCGGTTGTTCCAGCGGTGACAGGTGCCCGGCATCTTTGATATTTATAATGGATGCATTCCTGATCTGTTCTTTCATATATGCTCCGAACTTCGGCGGTGTCAGCTTGTCATCTTCCGCCGTCAATATCAGGACCGGTGTGTTTATAGAAGAGAGTTTTTCCATTACATTGAACCGGTCGCATGCGGCATAATCGGCATATGTAACCTCTTTAGGGCATTTAGCCAACTCTGCTAAATAGGAGTTAAGCTTTTCCGGGGCGGTCTTTTCGGAAGCTGCGATAGTTGGGATCGAGTTTAAATATCTTTTGTAATCATTTTTAATTGTTTTAAAGAGCAATGGCGATACTCGGAGCCGTGCACCAGTATTCACTATGATTGCAGACTTATAGCGTGTCTTATGCTCCAGGATAAGTTGAAGGACTATGGCTCCGCCGATACTCAGACCGCACGGAACAGGCTCCGGCACATCAACTGTTTTGATAAAACCCGCTATTGCCGCGCTGTAATCTTCAACTCTGTTCATGCCGGGACCGCTGCTTTTCCCGTGACCCGGCAGATCAAGAGCGATTGTGTTTACGTGTGCTTTGAGTTCATCGATTTGCTTTTCCCAGACAACGCTTGATCCGCCGGATTCGTGAATGAATATGAGAGTGGGCTTTTCAGGATCAAGCGGCCAGCGCCCGGCAACATAACCTATATTTTTGGAAGTTCCTTCATGCATCCTGTTTTCTCCCGACCAGGTAATATTTAGTAGTTTGTACATCGAAATTCGTAATTCGATGTACGATATTCGATATTAATATCAGGGTTTCAGATCCCGGAATCTTGTATCTATGGCAGTAATGGTGTTGATACGAATCAGTGCATCAAAAAACTCTTTTCCTTCCAGTTTTTCCAGCCACAGAAGATGATTCCCGACTTCCTTGACTGTACCGGTAAAGGTTTTCCCGGAATCAAGGGTTACATAAACTCTCTTGCCGGCAAGCGATTTCAGATTATCCTCGATAGAGATATTGACATTATATTGCATTCCATCAAGAGGAACAACCCCAGCTTCAGTTTTTCCGGGGAAAGTCAGAAAATCTGCAGAAAAGATTACAGTTAAAAGAATCGCAAAACTTAATATCTTTAATTGCTTCATAATAATCCCCTTCTCAATATAAAAAAATATTTTAATGAGCCAATTGCAAAAGTTCTAAAAAGAGAAGAATTTGTCATTCCCACTAAAGTTGGAATCCAGTCTTTTCAATATGTTGTAAAATTTCTGGATTCCCGTTTGCACGGTAATGACAACTTCTGCAATTACCTCTAATGGTTTGAGTTTATGAATATATGTTCAAAAAATTAAATGTCAGCTTTACGGAATTGAGCTATCTGCCTTGAAATTGCTATTATCCGGCCCTCTTCATCCCAAACTTCGCCATCTTCTTCCAAAAGGCCGCAATTTATAAAGCGGGTGCGGAAAACACATTTCAGCCATTTGGTTTCAGGAATATTCCGGATATTTATTGAAAACTCTATTGTCGGCACCCAGGCAACCATTCCCTGGCTTGCAAGAACAGGGGGCGGAAATGAGTCCGCAATCAATGCTATTGAAAAGATATCAAAGGCGCGGTCGTCTCTGAATTTGACCCAGCCTTTTTGTTCTGATTTATCCGACAAATGACCCTGCATCCAGCCGGCGCTTTCAGGTTCCAGACGCGCATCCAATTGGTTAAAAAGAGTATATTTCGGAATAGGCGGTATTTGAATGCATTCTTCGAGAGGAGAAATATCGGGCGCCTGTGCTTCAAATCTTTCAAAAAAACAGCCGTCCTTTTCATCTGCAAATGTGCCTGTTGCCCTGATTTTTTCTTTTCCGTCCTGAAACAGCTTTGCCTGAAAACGGTTAAACTGGGTCGATTGGGAAATAGTTTCAACTGACAAATCTGCCTTGCCCGGAACGCACCGCGAAATATAATTTGCAGTCAGAATCGGCGTCGATTTTTTCCCACTTTGCTGTGACATGGCATTTGCCAGTATTGCCAGCAGGTATCCCCCGTTCGGGTTCCCGTTGATCGACCAGTTATCGGTTATTGTCACTGTGAAAAGGGATTCTTCATTTGGTATCAGCGAAATATCTTGATCAAGCTGGTGCATTTCAACTCCAAATTCAAAAATGTGCTAGAAAGCCGTTTTACCAGCCTTTTTTCTTTCCTCTTCCTTTTTTCTAATTTCATCCTGCTCTATCTGCAAAAGGTTTTCAATATTATTTACAAAGTAGATCATTATTTTGTATTTGAAACTTCCTCTGTCTGAAATTTTTGAAAAGACCAGAAAGTCCATGTTCTTTTCCCAGAGCAGTGACAAGCTTTTCCCGTCTTCCCAGTTTATCGATGACGGTTCACCATATTTTTCCTTCAGGGTATCAACAATATGTGCTTCCTTCTTTCTTGAAGTTATTGAAAACAGCAGAGGCTTGTTTGAGTAGTTGGAAAATGTGAGTTTAACATATTCAAACGGGGTGGTTTCATTTTGAAGATATCTGAAAGTCAGATTTGTAATATTGTGCTCTATTCTTGCCCCTTTTTCGTCATTCAATTTCCTGTGAAGTTCAAAAAGGTTCGGAAAATGATTGGCAAAGACTGTTTTGTTATGAATAATAAGATCGAGAATGGTCATTTTTTCAATAGAATATGAGCCGAGTTGCCCAGAAAGATTTTTAAGAAGGTCGTCTGATAATTTGGTGTTTGACCCTAAATCAAAGAATGTAAAGCTTTCAGGATATAATATTTGTGCATCAAAAGGTTTATTTTTGCCGTTATTTCCAGGCTCACCACAAGCAAAGAGAACAGAAAAACAAACAACCAGTAATATGATTGCTAAAACACCTGTTTTTTTGTTTGCTGTCAGCATCAAATAATCTTTATTTTTCTTTTATATTTGTATGAGTTCATATTTTCTTGTTCCAAGTCCTATCTTTTCAGCATATTCAAGCTGAATAGGCCAGTCTATCGCAGGATAAACAGCCTTAATTTTATCTTCACCCGGCCCTAAAGTTTTTAAGCATGACCCCGGAAGAGCCTGTTCATTGTTTACAAGATCGACGGAAGCCTGGTCTATAGCGACTGGATCGATTGAAGCTACTATCCCGATATTTCTTACAATTGGTGCATCATTGTAAGGGTAGCAGTCACAGGCAGGAGAGATGTCCGTGATAAAATTTATAAAGAGGGCTTTGTCTGCCTTGTTCTTTAAAACTCCCATCGTGTATTCAACCATTTTCTCAAGAAAAGCCGGGATTGTCTGGTTCCATTCAATCTGAATGGCGCTGTTTTGACATATTAAAATGCATTCGCCGCACCCGATGCACTTTTCTGAATCGATAACGGCTTTTTCATCGATAATTGAGATTGCATGCTGGGAACAGTGATCGACACAATCACCGCACCCTATACATTTTTTCTTTTTTATGGCAGGGCATACTGTTGAATGCTGAGCCAATTTTCCTCTTCGTGACGCGCATCCCATTCCAAGATTTTTCAGTGTTCCGCCAAAACCCGAAAGTTCATGGCATTTAAAGTGCGCAACCGATATAAGAGAATCTGCCTGAACAATCTCGGCACCAATATATACCTGATTGAAATGCTTCTGGTTTATTAAAACAGACGTTTCCGATTTTCCGCGCAGGCCATCTGCTATAACAAGGGGAGCTTCAACAACGGAATATGCAAAGCCGTTTTGCGTGGCTGTTGTTAGATGATGCGGGGCGTCACTGCGTGTTCCTGCGTAAAGAGTGTTTGCGTCGGTAAGAAAAGGAACGCCGCCCGTTGCCTTTATAGATTCAACTATTTTGCGTAAGAATACAGGGCGTATAAAAGCGGTATTACCCATTTCGCCAAAATGAATTTTTACAGCAACAAGATCCCTTTTGCTGACAGTTTTTGAAAGACCGGCTGCTTCGGTAAGCTTTTCAATCTTTTTTAAAAGGTTTTCTTTATGTGTTGCTCTTAAATCGGTAAAATAGACTTTGCTTTTCATGTGCCCCCCTGCCTGAGAATAGTTTAAATTGTTTGATTTTTATCAAAAATAACGACTGGAGTTATTTAAGTCAAGACGTTTAATGTTAAAAATGCCCTTTGAAATATGTTGAAGAATTTAATGATAAGCTGATAAACGAAACAGCAGTTATTTAAAAACATTTTAAAGGATATATAAATGAATCTCAGCTCAAAACTTGCGGCACTTGGTAAAATATATAAAATTTATGATGATTTTTCAGTTACCCTGAATATAGCCTGCAAAAAGCACTGCTGCCTCTGCTGCACAGGAAACGTTACCATGACAACTCTTGAAGGCTTAAAAATTGTAGAAGGGATTTTAGAAAAAGGCAAAGATGAATTATTTGCCGGGATAAAAGAATCTGTTAAGGGAGCAGGATTCAAACCCAGGATAACAATCAACGAGATGGCACATATTTGCATGGAAGGCAGAGAATTGCCCGAAGAAGAGAACATGCCGGGTGGCAAATGCCCGCTCCTTACTGATAAAGAATGTTCTGTTTATGAGTACAGGCCTTTTGGGTGCAGGTGCTTTATTTCAACTGTTAACTGTGCTGAAAGCGGAAGCGCTGTAGTTGACGACTTTGTTGTTACTGTTAATAATATTTTCATGCAGGTTATAGAACATGCCGATGCAGGCAGGTTTTCAGGCAATCTCTTGGATGTATTAGAATTTTTAGAATCAGCCAAAAACCGTGAAAATCTTTCATCAGGTAAAATTAGAAATCCCCCTTCCGGTCTTATAAAGAATCATCCTTTGAAAATACTTATGATACCCCCTGAGCACAGAGAGAAGGCTGAACCGATACTGGACGCTTTGAAGAAACTGACTTATTGATGGCTTCGTTAACATTCTGCAATATTATTTACTTGTATTTTGATGAAAGTTTCAAAATTGCCCCCAGTTCACTTGAATCCTTGAACCCACAACCCCTTCAATTCTTTGGTTGTCTATTTTATTTAACTGGCTAATATTCATTGACATAATGTGCTCGATATGGTTTTGTAAGTACGCATTTCGACAGTCCTATCTAAAAACCCTAACGTACTGTGGGACGCTTAACATAAATACATTAATTATTTTTCTGTAAAATTTCCCTAAATTTTCTCGCAGTCAATGGAATTACAGAAGTTGAGGCGCCGGCGGCACAATGTTTCAAGAACTTCGAAAAATGATTACTTCCTGTATGACGGGCGCAAGATTGACCGGAAGAAGAAAATGACCTCCAAGCTCCCATCCTGCGTTTAACATTCATTGGCCATCCACGAGAAAATTCTGGGAGCCAAAATGAGGTGAGCATGGGGCCATGCGCCCATGATAATATGCGTAGATATTTTTTCGAAAGTGTAATGTTGGGAAATCATGCCGAGACAATCAAGGATAGACAAACCGGGAGCGTTGCATCATATTATTTGCCATGGAGCTGAAGTTGAAAATGTGCCGATTCCCAGCTATCAAAGAAGCACAGCGTGGGCTGACTATTGTGGAGGAGTTGAGGCTTAGTCCCGAAATGCATAGAAACGCGTAAAAACATGAACGTTCCCATTGTCCACCTTTTTACTTTGAATAAGCCTGGTGGTCTGGATGTGGATATTCGAAAAATGAATATTAGCAATCAGGACATGCATGCTGATGTGACAAAATAAGATTTGATTCCTGTTTCGTTGGTATGATATAATGGAATACCAATTAAGGAGGTTGATTATGGGAAAAGCAAAAATAGCAATTACATTGGACGCCGAATTTATCGGTGAATTGGATAGACTGGTCGAGGAAAATTATTTCCAAAATCGCAGCCAGGCAATCTGCGATGCTGTGCGCGAAAAACTTGCCCGAATGAAGCGCAGTCGTCTATCTATGGAATGCGCAAAACTCGATCCGAAATTTGAAAAAGCTATGGCGGAAGAAGGACTATCTGAGGACGTGAAACAATGGCCGGAATATTGAGAGGTGAAATTCGTTGGGCGGACTTGAATCCCGTGCGCGGAAATGGACAGGCAGGCTTTCGGCCTGTGCTGATTCTGAGCCATGACATATTTAATGAACGTTCCGGCACAGTGATAGCTGTGGCCATCACAAGCCAGCCGCAAAAAGCCGGATTCCCGTTAACCCTTGAACTGAAGTCTACAAATCTACCCAAGAAATCATGGCTTAAAATCAGTCAGATCCGAACCCTGTCTGTGGAAAGAATAGGGAAAGTCATTGGCAAAGCATCTTTGGAAGAGTTGAATCAAGCCATAGAAGGGTTTAACGAAATAATTGCGTAACCCGTTGCTTGAGCCACTTTGGTTCAGCTTGTTGTTATTCTTGTTACAACCCATGATGGAATATGACTTGTCTTCAATCCTTGTAAGTAAAAAAGCCTATCGGAAAAAGCTTGCCCAAATTCCCATCGGTGAAAAACTGCTGCTTATAGAAAAAATGCGGGAGCGCGATCTTACAATAGGAAAGTCTCGTCCGGACTTGGCGGAAAAGATTCCGCATCCCCCAACTCATCTTTATGCGAGAAAAAGAAACAGAGGGCGTTCATCGAAGTATGATTGAACAATATTATAAGAATAAAATAATCATAGATTAAGAAGGGTTGAGGCAGTTATTCCTAAAATCTTTTCAATGTCTTCATTTTCAAGGCCGGCGCTTTTAATCTCATTAAAATATCTTTCAGGTTTTAAAAGCGGATAATCGCTTCCGAAGAGAATTTTATCCCCGCCTATAATATCTTTTGCCTGCCTGTAAATATGCAAGTCATATAGATAAGGCGATGCGGCAGTATCAAAATAGACGTTTCTCAAGCTCTCTTTAACTTCTTTTTTCAAAAGATTAAAAAAGAATATGCCTCCGCCCCAGTGAGCCAGTACAATTTTATTTTCCGGAAATCTTTTTATGAGATTGTATATTTCCAATAGCGTGTTCGGGGTTTTCCCGGGATAATAATGACCTACAGGTTCATTTGTATGAATTAACGCAGGGGCATTCTTTTTTCTGCATATTTCCATTACGGGACTCAGCCTTTTAAGCGATTCCTCATCAATGCCTGTTGTGTAGAAGGCCAGTTCACCTAGCCCTGATAACCCTCCTTCAAGGCATCTCGCAGTTTCATTTTCGGCATTTACATTAAACGGGTCAAAGCATGCAAAACCGATAAGCCGGTCAGGGTATTTTAAAACTGATTCAAGGATATAGTCGTTATGCATTCTGAAATATTCGTCGTTTTTCCACGGAAAACCGAAAACAACCGTTTTATCGACACCATTTTCATCCATAACCTCTATAAGCTTTTCAGCCCCGACTAATTTCGATTTCGGGGATGAATAGAGGAGTTTAAAAGCAGGTTCGTTTCCAAAATATTTTTCCCTGTTTTCGGATACCTTGTCCGGGAAAATATGCGTATGAAAATCTATAATCACCTTTATGTCTCCTTAAAGCCGTCATCCGTGCTTTATGTTATGGGAGCGCAGTACTTCACATCCTTTGTTCCATTTTTCCGCTATTCTTACAATATCTTTTCTCAGCTCAAGATGTTCTGTTTTACAGGAATCGGGAATTTCCCCTCTTATCTGAGCGCTAGAATTTTCAACTAGCTGAATAAGTTCTGTCGCTATTATAGAGTTGATTTTAATGATATCTTTTAAAATATCCAGAAGTTCCGGGTCATTTTTATCCATAATTGCCTCCAGAATATTTATAAGGATTTTAAAGAATATTGACTGAAAATGTAAATATTATATATATCTTCAACAACATGTTAATCAGGAGGTCAATATCTATTTTGATAAACCTGAAAAATTAATATGGACGAAACCTTAAGCCCAGGGCATTTTAAGTGATGTTTCTGATAGCCGGTGTTTTCCCGAAAACGACTATAGTTGATGAAAAACTTTACCTGTGCCCGGTATGCGGGCTTGCTCGTGCGCGCTACAAGCGGATGGATCATTATTTCAGCCTCTTTTTTATTCCTCTCTTCAGGGTAAAAAAAGGCGAAGCATTTCTTATGTGCGACAAATGTGAGCAGGAAATAAAAGAATTCGGATATGTTCATGAATCTTTACCGAGCGACAGGGAAGCGCTGTGCGGCAATTGCGGAAAAGGATTACGCGGCGATTTCAGTTTTTGCCCTTATTGCGGGGAAGAGAGGCGGAAGGCGTGAGAATCCCGAATAGCCGGATCAAAACAATATAAAATAATGAGGTGATCAAAATGCCTAAAAAATGGGTCTATTTGTTTAATGAGGTTGAACTTGCTGAAGCATATGTTGGCGGAAACTGGGATGGTGTTCGGGGGTTGCTTGGCGGTAAAGGCGCAAATCTTGCTGAAATGGCGCGTATCGGAGTTCCCGTTCCTCCTGGATTTTCTGTTACAACCGAGGCATGTAATGCATATCTGGCGGAACACGGTACTTTCCCGGAAGGAATGTGGGAGCAGGAAAAAGAGGCTCTTAAAGCGATAGAGATTGCAACAGGAAAGGTTTTCGGAGATCCCCAAAATCCTCTGCTCGTCTCCTGCCGGTCAGGCGCTAAATTTTCAATGCCGGGTATGATGGACACAGTCCTCAATATTGGTCTTAACGATGAGACCGCCAAGGGTTTAGCCAGAATGATAGGTGACGAACGTTTTGTCTATGATTCATACCGCCGCCTTGTGCAAATGTTCGGGAGTGTAGTCATGAATATCCCGGATGAAAAATTTGAAGAAGTAATTACAGAAATCCGCAGGGATTATGGGGTTAATACGGATTCCGAGCTTCCTTCTGATGCGTGGAAAATTGTCACAGAGAAATTCAAGCGGATTTTTAAACATTACGCTCAAATGGATTTTCCCACAGATCCGTATGAGCAGTTGCGGCTCGCTACCGAGGCTGTTTTTAAAAGCTGGAACGGAAAACGGGCTGTTGACTACCGCAACGCCGCCGGTATTTCACATGATCTTGGAACTGCTGTTAGTATTGTGACGATGGTTTTTGGAAACATGGGAGATGACAGCGCCACAGGTGTCGCGATGACCCGTAACGGTTCAACCGGTGAAAAGCAGCTTGAAGGTGATTACCTTCTAAATGCCCAGGGCGAAGATGTTGTAGCCGGCATCCGAATGACAAAGGACCTGTCAGAAATGAAAGCAGATATGCCGGTCGCTTACCGTGAATTCGAAGAAGTGGCTAATCTCCTTGAAAAACACTGTCGTGACATGCAGGATATGGAATTCACGGTTGAAAAAGGCAAGCTCTGGATGCTCCAGACAAGGGACGGAAAACGGACGGCCCAGGCTGCTGTCAGGATTGCAGTGGATATGGCAGAAGAGGGACTTATCTCCCGAGAAGAAGCGGTTTTAAGGGTTGCTCCCGAACAGATTGATTTCTTTTTGCACCCCCAGTTTGATATCAAAGCCGTTGAAGCCGCTAAGGCAGAAGGAAGATTGCTGGCAAGCGGCCTCAATGTCTCTCCAGGTGCTGCGGTCGGCGTAGTTGCTTTTGATGCGGACCGCGCTGAAGCGTGGGCAAAGGAGGAGGGGAAGCAGGTTATAATGGTTCGGCCTGAAACAAGGCCGGATGATGTTCACGGAATGCTCGCGGCAAAAGGCATTCTAACCACCCGCGGCGGACGCACAAGCCATGCCGCGCTTGTTGCCCGCCAGTTCGGAAAACCAGCCGTAGTAGGTGTTTCTTCCCTCACGGTAGACCTTGGCAGGCGCAGGATGAGCGTTAAAGACAAAACAGTTCATGAAGGAGACTGGATATCAATTGACGGAACAACAGGGAAAGTCTATCTGGATAAATTGTCAACTACGATTCCGGATATCAAAGATCCCTGGCTTATAAAGCTTCTTTCATGGGCGGATGAATTCAGGCGACTCGGGGTCTGGGCAAATGCCGATTATCCGCGCGATGCAAAGCGCGCCCGCGATTACGGCGCTGAAGGAATAGGCCTTTGCCGCTCGGAGCATATGTTCTTTGAATCCGAACGTCTTCCCTTTATCCAGAAAATGATCATGACCGATTTTCCGATTGAACGGCGCGAAGCCATAAATTCAATCCTACCTTTTCAGAGGGATGATTTCGCAGAGTTATTCCGCATAATGGATGGCCTTCCTGTAATTATTCGTCTGCTTGACCCTCCTTTGCATGAGTTTTTGCCGAATCATGTTGAGCTGATGCGAGACCTTTCTGATTTGAAGATCAGGATAAAGAACGCGGGAAATTTGTCTGATATTGATGACCTCCTGCAAAAAATCAGGTTAAAGGAAAAAATACTAAAGCGGGTTGAAAGCCTCCGTGAGCAAAATCCAATGCTTGGAATGAGGGGCGTAAGGCTTGGAATTCATATCCCGGAACTCACCATGATGCAGGTTCGTGCGGTCTTTGAAGCTGCCTGCATTGTGGCAAGAGAAGGCATTAAGGTTTATCCGAAAATAATGATACCGCTTACCAGCCATGTTAACGAGCTGAAAGCGCAACGGACTACGCTGGAAGCTGAAGCGATAAAAGTAATGAATGAACAGGGCAGGGAAATTGATTACAAGTTCGGGACAATGATTGAGCTACCGCGCGCGGCCATGACTGCCGACCATATTGCGGAATATGCTTCCTTCTTTTCCTTTGGCACAAACGACCTTACCCAGACGACTTATGGAATATCAAGAGATGATGCCGAATCCGGATTTCTGGTCGAATATCTCGGTTCCGGCATTCTCCCGGACAATCCGTTTGCTACTATTGACAGGGATGGTGTTGGCGAGTTGATGGATATTGCCGTTAAGAAAGGGAGGTCGGTAAAACCTGATCTTGAATGCGGGATTTGCGGTGAACACGGAGGCGATCCAAAATCAATTATGGTATGCCACGAGCTCGGGCTTAACTATGTTTCGTGTTCTCCTTTCCGTGTTCCGGTTGCCAGGCTTGCTGCTGCACATGCCGCCCTTCTTGATAAAAAAGCATAACTGTCTTTTTGCTATGCAGGAGGCAGAATAGTAGATTGTCTCCTGCATAACAGCATATTTATATAACAGATTATTCCGATTGACATATTCTTTTCCGTGTTTATTCTTTAGGTTAATAGTTTCTTGCTGATAAAAAATCATGAAATCAGGAGGCATTTATGCGTTTTGATAAATTTACAATAAAATCACAGGAAGTCATTCAGAATGCCCATTCTGTGGCTTCTCAAAATAATAATCAGCAGATAGAACCTGAGCACCTTCTTTCCGCAATGCTGAGCGAGCAGGAAGGAATAACGAGAGCCATGTTAAACAAGCTTGGCGCTTCTTCAGACGCTGTGGCAAAAGAGGTTGCTCTTTCAATAGACAGGTTCCCGAAGGTAAGAGGCGCAGTTGATGTAAGCATATCCATGCGGACGAAAAGCGTGCTTGATGCAGCATTTTCAGAAGCCTCTAAGATGAAGGATGAGTATGTAAGCACCGAACATATCCTTCTTGCAATTTCAGATGAGCATGCCGGCGAGGCATCAAAAATTCTGAAACGGCACAATATTACGAGAGAATCCATACTAAAGGTTCTTGTCGATGTCAGGGGTACACAGAGGATTACAGATCCGAATCCCGAAGAAAAATATCAGGCTTTGAATAAATACAGCCGCGATCTTACCGACCTTGCAAGGCTTGGAAAGCTTGATCCGGTAATAGGACGGGATGATGAAATAAGGCGCGTTGTCCAAGTTCTTTCAAGAAGAACAAAGAACAACCCGGTTCTTATCGGAGAACCCGGAGTGGGAAAAACAGCTATAGTTGAGGGGCTTGCGCGCAGGATTGTTGAAGGGGATGTTTCAGAAAGCTTGAAGAACAGGCGTCTTGTTGCTCTTGATATGGGTGCTCTTATTGCAGGCGCAAAATACAGGGGTGAGTTTGAAGACCGTTTGAAGGCGGTTCTCAAAGAGGTTGAGAAGGCTGAAGGCGAGATAATTCTTTTTATCGATGAACTTCACACTCTTGTCGGAGCAGGAGCAGCCGAAGGAGCAATGGACGCATCCAATATGTTAAAACCGGCTCTGGCCAGAGGAACCCTTCGCTGTGTCGGAGCTACAACGATAAACGAATACAGAAAATATATAGAAAAAGACGCGGCCCTTGAAAGGCGCTTTCAACCGGTAATGGTTCCTGAGCCTACAGTTGAAGATACAATTTCCATCCTGCGGGGACTTAAGGAAAAATATGAGGTGCACCATGGAGTAAGAATTCAGGATTCGGCTATAGTTGCTGCCGCCTCTCTTTCAAGCCGCTATATTTCCGACAGGTTTCTTCCGGATAAGGCAATAGATTTGATTGATGAATGCGCTTCGAAACTGAGGATTGAAATTGACAGCATGCCCGCTGAAATTGACGAGATTCAGCGCAGGATAATACAGGCCGAGATTGAACGGGAAGCCATGAAAAAGGAAAAAGATCCTGCTTCAAAGGAGAGGCTTTTAAAGCTTGAAGCAGAGCTTTCCGGTATGAACGACGAAATAAACGAAATGAAATCCCACTGGCATAAAGAAAAAGACCTGATTCAGGTAATAAGAAAGATAAAGGAAGAGATTGAGCAGCTTGGCATTGAAGAGCAGCAGGCTGAAAGAGAAGGCAACCTTGCCAGGGTTGCGGAGATAAGATACGGAAAGGCTTCTGATTTAAGAAGAGGGCTTGACGATGCCAATAAAAAGCTTTCCGAGTTGCAGAAAGACAGAAAAATGCTCAAGGAAGAAGTCGATGATGAAGATATTGCGGAAGTTGTATCAAAATGGACGGGAATCCCGGTAAGGAAAATGATGGAGGGCGAAAGGGAAAAGCTTGTCAAGATGGAAGAGAGGCTTGGAAACAGGGTAATCGGTCAGGATGAGGCTATAACGGCCGTTTCAAATGCAGTTCGGAGAGCCCGTTCCGGTTTGCAGGATCCAAACAGGCCGATAGGTTCCTTTATCTTCATGGGGCCGACAGGAGTCGGAAAAACCGAGCTTGCGAAAGCTCTTGCCGAGTTTATTTTTGACAGTGAACAGGCGATAGTGCGGATAGATATGTCCGAATATATGGAGAAACACTCTGTATCGAGGCTTATAGGCGCTCCGCCGGGTTACGTCGGGTACGATGAAGGAGGGTATCTCACAGAAGCTGTGAGGAGAAGGCCTTATTCTGTTGTTCTTTTTGACGAGATAGAAAAAGCGCATCCTGAAGTTTTCAATGTTCTTCTGCAGATACTGGATGACGGCAGAATGACGGACGGACACGGAAGAACGGTTGATTTTAAAAACACGATAATTATCATGACTTCCAATGTAGGGAGCCAGTGGATACAGGAGCTGGGGATTTCAAAGCGCGAAGAGATGGAAACCCGTGTTATGGAAGCCTTAAGGGCAAGTTTTAAGCCGGAGTTTTTAAACAGGATAGATGAAACTATTATTTTCCACAATCTTACTCCGGGGCAGATAGGTGAAATTGTAGGGATTCAGATAAAAAAACTCGAAGCAAGGCTTTTGGAAAGAAACATAAGGCTTGTGCTTTCGGATGAAGCAAAAAAATTGATAGTGGATAAGGGATACGATCCGGTTTACGGCGCCCGTCCTTTAAAGCGCGCAATCCAGAAATATCTGGAGAACCCGCTTTCAATAGAAATACTCAAAGGCGAAATTGCTGAGGGAAGCACGGTAAAAGCTGAAGCAAAAGGGGAGAAAATAATATTTACTTGAGGTGTTTTTCACCCTGGGGAATTTCGATTGCCTGATCGATTATATCTGCGCGCAGTTTTTCCTTTGCTTTCAGAAGCTGAATTTCAGCGTTTAGTTTCGCCTTTTCAATTATCATTATGCTTTCTTCACCGGCTTTATTGATAATTTCTGCTTTTTTTGATTCACCCTGCTTAACAATATTTTCTTTCATACGGGCAAACCGGGCTTCGCTTTCACTGAGATTTTTCATAACCTCGTTAATTTTAACCGAGATTTTTTCTCTCTCAGCTTCAAGCCGCCTGAGTTCACCTGATATTTTCTCTTTTCTCCCCCTGAAAAAGTCCATGAGCGGTTTTCCGGCGAATTTAACTATGAGAAAAATCACGATAAAAGAGTTGACCCATCTTAATACAAGGTCGTATTCGGGCTTCCAGGCATTTTCTGAAGCAAAGGCATCAAAGGCTGAACAATGGAGAAAGAGAGACCCTGCCGTAAAGCAAAAGAAAAAGAGAAAAATTTTGTTACCGTTTTTTATCAACAGAGCCTCCCGTTCAGCTCTTCAAAAGACTTGCTTCCCATTGATATTAAATTATTGTCCGGCATGTCTCTTCCTGAAATTCTTCATTAAATCATTTTCTTCCGCTTTGCAACCGCCCGTTATATGGTTTTATTTTTCGGCAAATTCCCTGCATGATAAATATCTGCTTGAGCTTTACATACAAACCGGACGGTTTACGTGCTTCTGACACATAAAGAATTCTTATTAAAGACTTTTTAATTTGACAGCGCAGTATTTAAGGAATAATAAAATCATGATCAAGTTCGAAAAACTGCCGTCAAATATCCTGTCGAAAATTCCCGCAGTCCTGGAAATTATGTCGACGGATCAACGCGTTATTTTTAGCTATCTCTTCGGAGGGCTTGCCGCAGGCCGTGTGCGTCCTCTTTCCGATGTGAATATAGCAGTCTACCTGAACGATACCGGCGAACTTGCTGATTACAGGCTCACGCTCTTCGACAAGATCACGGACGTGCTCGGTACCGCGGAGCTTGACCTCATTGTTCTGAATACCGCGTCAATCAGCATTGCTGGCAGGATACTCCAAAACAAGCAACTGCTTATTGATAAGGACCCTTTCAGGCGCCATATCTATGAATCGCTGACCCTTCGTGAATTCTTTGATTTTCGGATAACGGAAGAAGCATTTTTTACGCGGAGGTATGGGATTGGTTGATAAAACTGTTATCCTGAGAAAACTCTCCGACCTTGAGACGTACCTGAAACAGATCCGGGAATTTGCCGGGGTGACGTTTCAGGTCTTATAAGACAGACTGGAGGACACAGCGTATTGTGGAGCGAACCCTCCAGATGATGATTGAGACCTGCGCCGACATTGCCAACCACATTGTTTCCGACAAAGGCAACGCCGACGGGGTATGCCGACACATTCAGCGTGCTGCTGGAGAATGCCGTTATCGATCCGGACCTGAGCGCGATGATGAAAAAAATGGCAAAATTCAGGAACGTCGTTGTCCATCAGTATGAAAATGTGGACACGGAGATCGTGATTGCCATTCTGACAAAACATCTCAACGACATTGAGCGGTTTAGGGAAGCAATCCTGTCATATCTGAATAGACCCGCATCCGCATCTTAAATTTGACATGGAAGCCGATTAATACGATATACAAAGACGTGGAAAGTAAATTCTTATCATTTTAAATAATTAAATTCTATAGTAGTAACATGAAAACGAACACATTCAAAACAATCGCACTTCTATCGTCAATCTACCTAGCCGGCTGTGCCGCATCATAGGGAGCTCAAGTCAAAACCGAATTGGCCAAAGTTCATCCTCGGTTCTGCGACCCTCTAAGCACCCAAACCTTAACTTAGGACTGCTGGAATTACTTCCTCTGACCCGTTTGATCAAACCAAGATCAAAGAGGACAAAACTTCAACGTCAGAACGATGACATACGGAGCTTCATCTCACTACCCTGCCTTGCGGTCCGCCATAAAGTCCATTTGCGAAAAGCGTGGGGCTAGCACGCCAACCTGCCAAAAGAATAAGTCAGAAAAGCTTTATAAGGATTATGTCCCAACGAATTTTATGCCCAGTTCGCATATCGGTATTGCCGAATAAAACACTTCGAGCAAAAAACTGCCTTCGTCGCATAATGGTATTGCAGCGGATTGCTAATCCGCGCCCTTCGGGGCTCCAGGGTTCGATTCCCTGCGAAGGCGTATCGGACCCCTTGCAAGATAATATGCCTTCTTAAACTTGACATACAAGCCGATTAATGCAATAAACCAAGACATGAAAAGTAAAGTCTTATTTATTATCAGGACAATGACGCCGAAGGGAGCGGGAGAAAAAAACTTCGGTAAACAAATATTATTAAGGATATTCAGGGTGAATTTAAAATGCTGCTTTCAGCTTTGGAAAAACTAAAAAGATTCTACGCACAGTTTTCTGCTGACGATAATGTGCTTGTTTTAATCAATGCAGACCCGGATTCCATTGCAAGCGCGATGGCTGTAAAAAGACTGTTGTGGCGCAGGGTTGCCGGTGTAGTTATTTCTAACATAAATATCATTAAACGTCCGGATAATCTGGCAATGATCCGGTTGCTTAGTGTAAATATGATTCATGTTGCTGAAATAGATGAAAATAAATTTTCCCGGTTTGTGATTGTAGATTCCCAGCCGGATCATAATAATTTGTTTTTAAAGTACAAATATAATGTCATTCTCGACCACCACCCTGAAACAAACGCTGAAGCCGCATATAAGGACATTCGACCACAATATGGATCAACTGCAAGCATGATGACTGAATATTTAAAAGCCGCGAAAATAAAACCGTCATATAAGCTTGCGACAGCCTTATATTACGCCATAAAGACTGATACCAGCAATTTTGAAAGAAAGGCTTTGGAAGAGGATATGAAGGCTTTTCAGTTTCTTTTCCGGCATGCAAATATTAATATTGCGAGAAAAATTGAGCAGGCTGAATTAAAATTTGAGTTTTTGAAGTATTTTAAAAATGCGCTGGAAAATATGCGGAAACAAAAGGACAGAATATTTATTCATACAGGACAGGTTGATAATCCGGATGTATGTGTAATCTTGGCAGATTTTTTTATTAAAATCAATCATATAAAATGGAGTGTCGTTTCAGGTATATGTAACAATGTTCTGGTTATTATTTTCAGAAATGACGGTTTGCGAAAAAATGCAGGTGATGTGGCAAAACAGAGTTTCGGTCATATTGGTTCTGCCGGGGGGCATAAAAGTATGGCCCGTGCGGAAATTCCTGTTTCGTCCATAAAGGATATTCTGGATTTTAAAAACGATGAAAAAATATTAAAATGGATAATTGCCCAGGTTAATAAAAAGGCCGGTAAAAAATAATGAAGATTGATTTGGTGTCTTCGTAAGATGTCAAAAAGGATTGGTTTACATGAGATATTACCCGGTTAATCTTGACATAAAAAACAGAAAATGTCTTGTGGTCGGGGGCGGTGATGTAGGAACCCGGAAGGTGATAACCCTTTTGGAGTGCATGGCTTCCGTAACCGTTGTAAGTCCTGAGGCAAGTGAAAAGCTTCTTAAGCTTGCCGGTTCAGATATGATAACATTGATAAAACGTTCTTATATTGAATCCGACCTTGAAGGCATGTTCCTTGTTATATGCGCAACCGATGATGAAGAGCTTAACCGGCAGGTAAGCGAAGATGCAGGGGAATTTAATATGCTTTGCAACATTGCGGATCGGCCGGAGGCATGTAACTTTATACTGCCGGCGCTTGTGAAACGGGGAGATCTCGTAATAGCAGTTTCGACTTCAGGCAAAAGTCCTGCTTTTGCGAAAAAAATCAGAAAAGATCTCGAAAAACAATACGGTGTTGAATACGCTGATTTTTTGAAATTAATGGGAGCAATCAGAAAAAAACTTCTGCGTAACAGCCATGAACCTGAAGCACATAGACATCTTTTTGAAAAGCTTATAAATAAGGATATTGTACAATTAATAAAGAACAACAATTTTGATAAGATTAATGCCGTTCTTTTTGATGTGCTTGGTGATGGGTACGTCTATATGGATTTGATGGAACGGGAAGAACAATAAAAAACCGTATTAATATATAAAACGATGTGACATATGGATAACTTGATTACTGTAACCAGTTTTTTGTACGTCCTTAGCTCGGTCGGGTACATTTCGTATTTTTTCTTCCAGAAAGAGTATCTTCACAGGCTGGGCCAGGTTTTTCTGGCAACAGGCTTTTTGTGCAATTCTATCATGATAGGCTATTATTATGCAAAAACAGGACAGATACCTGTCAGGAATCTGCATGAAACACTTCTTGTCACAGGCTGGGCTGTTGCCGGGGTTTTTTTTGCTTTTCAATACAGATTTAAGGTAAAAGTTCTCGGTGGATATGCCGCTCTTCTTGCAGCTTTGTGCGTTGTGGGATCTTTTCTTGTGCCCGGCAAAATTGTTGAAACCCAGGCCATTTTCAACAGTTTTTGGCTTATAGCTCATGTGGTTTCAATTTTCGTGGGCCATGCGGCTTTTGCTCTGGCCTGCGGAGTCGGGTTTCTTTATATTGCTCAGGAAAATGCAATTAAGGGTAAAAAACACGGGTTTTTTTATAAACGCCTTCCTTCGCTCGATCTTCTTGACAGCACCGGTTATGCCAGTATAGCAACCGGTTTTACCCTGCTCACGATAGGGCTCATTACAGGGTTTATTTATGCCAAATCTGTATGGGGAAGATTCTGGAGCTGGGATCCAAAGGAGGTCTGGTCCGGCATCACATGGCTGTTGTATGCGGCGATTCTTCACGGACGCCTTACTGTCGGGTGGAGAGGCAAAAAAGCCGCTGCGATGGCAATAATCGGATTCGCTGTCGTTTTGTTTACTTTTTTTGGTGTCAATTTTCTTTTAAAGGGACATCATGGAATTTTTACACGATAAAAAGTTCTCATCAGTTTTAATAACTCCCTGGTATGTTTGATATATGGTTGAAATAATACTTCTTGGAATAAATCATAAAACTGCACCTGTTGAAGTAAGAGAGCGCCTTGCTGTTTCAAAAGAAGAAGCGGCAGAAATGCTTGATGCCATTAAAGAAGCGGCTTCAGTGAATGAAGTCGTTATATTTTCGACATGCAATCGTGTCGAAATTCTGATGGCGGCAAACGATAAAGCGGGTGCGGTTGAAGCAGCAAAAAGTCATCTTTCAGAATTTAAAAACACACCTCTTTCTTTGTTCCTGGATTCAATTTATATTCACGAAGGAGATGAGGCTGTCCGGCATATATTCAGGGTTGCATCGAGTCTTGATTCTATGATGGTCGGGGAGCCCCAGATCCTTGGGCAGATAAAAGAGGCATATTTTAACGCGACAAAAAGAAAAACATCCGGAGTTATATTAAACAGGCTACTTCACAGAACTTTTTTTACTGCAAAAAGAATAAGAACGGAAACCGGAATCGGAGATAATGCGGTTTCAATCAGCTATGCAGCAATTGAGTTGGCTAGGAAAATATTCGGGCAGCTCGAAGGGAAAAAAGCTCTGCTGATAGGCGCGGGGGAGATGGCCGAACTTGCTGTTGAACATCTTCTCAAAAATAGGATTAAAGAGATATTTGTTGCAAACAGGACATTTAAAAATGGTGTTGAACTGGCCAGGAGATTTGGCGGGAGCGCCATAAGATTTGAAGAGATCCCCGGTTTTATCATGCAGGTTGATATTATAATCAGCTCCACCGGTTCACCGGACGTAATACTTACAAAAGATCAGGTCAAACATATTATGCCCGGACGGCGGAATCGACCGATTTTCTTTATTGATATTGCTGTTCCGAGGGATATTGATCCCGATATAAATAAACTTAACAATGCATATGTCTATGATATAGATGACTTAAACGGTGTTATTGATGAGAATATAGAAGACAGAAGCAGGGAGGCTATAAAAGGTGAAAGAATTATCGATGAAGCCGTTATAAGCTTTAGACAATGGTACGACAGCCTTGAGGTTGTTCCAACCATAGTCGCTTTGAGAAATAAAATTGATTCTATTGCAACAGCCGAAATGGAAAAAACCATGCAGGCAATGAATATTGCGGAAAGCGAACGTGAAGCGCTATATAAAATGAAGAATGCACTGATCAATAAAATTATGCATAATCCAACCATTCTTTTAAAACGAGACGGATGCCATGGAAACAATTCTGTTTATATTGATGTTACACGCAAGCTTTTCGATCTTGACGAATGACGGCTTTGTAAAAAAAATTTAAAACGGAGGGCCGATTTGAAAAAAATTGCATTTCTGTTTCCGGGGCAGGGGTCCCAATCTGTTGGTATGGGTCTTGACTTTTATGAAGAGTTCACCTTTGTTAAAGATCTTTTTGAAATGGCTTCAGATATATGTAAAATAAACATATCAAAGCTTTGCTTCAATGGTCCGATGGAAGATCTGACCGCGACTGTTAACCTGCAGCCCTCAATAACTGCCGTAAACCTATCATGTCTGCTGGCTGTTGAAAGGGAAGGAATAAAATCATTTTTTTCAGCCGGGCACAGCCTCGGAGAATACAGCGCACTTTGTGCAGCAGGGATTGTTTCCAAAGAAAGCGCTTTGGGTCTTGTCTTAAAAAGGGGAGAACTGATGCACAGGGAGGCTATTAAACATAAAGGAGCAATGCATGCGATTGTTGGGCTTCCCATAGAAGAAATTGAACAGATAATAGCAGATATTAAAGGTGAGGATGTTGTATCGGTTGGAAATCATAACACAAAAACACAGATTGTAATTACAGGAGAACCTGATGCGGTTGTAAGAGTTTCAATCGCTGCTTCTGTTAAAGGCGCAAAGTCAATACCTTTAAAAGTCAGCGGAGCATGGCATAGCGAATTGATAAGGGGAGCGGAAAAAGAATTTAATGAGTGTCTGGAAAGCGCCTCTTTCAGTAAGCCGGGAACGCTTGTTATTCATAACGTTATTGCCGATATTTCACAGGATCCTTCTGAAATCAGAATCCTTATGGGTAAGCAGTTATGCAGTCCGGTTAAGTGGTTTGATTCAATGTGCAGGCTAATAGAAGAGGAGGTAGAAATATTTGCAGAAATCGGTCCCGGCACAGTGCTAACAGGAATATTGAAAAAAATATTGCCGAAGGAGTACCCCTGCAAAATATATACCGTCAACAGCCTGAAAAGTTATGATGATTTTGTAAAAGAAGTCAAATAAATATTATATAAGCAGGAATATTTTTCAGGTTTTTTCGTCATCTTCAGGTTCAACCCATACGATATGCTTTTTATTCACAAAAAGGATTTTTCCTTCTCCTTCCCTGTAAAAGACTTCAACCAGAACTACAAAAGGGGCTTCAGATTTTGTAAAAAGATCAGAGACCCGCTGTTCCGGTGCAAGATTTATTCTACCTTGAATAGTTAAACCGTCCGTTGTTTTAATTGTAACCTTTTTATAATTGGTTTTACTTGGTTGATCTTTTTTGCTTTTACCCACTTTATTCCCCCTTTGTTTTGTTAACATTGAAACTTTTGCATATCATCCGATAAGTATGAGTTATTCAAAGCGCTCTCAACATAATCGATTTACGTTCACATATTACATAATTTATAAAGATACAATATAAAGCTGCATTATATGTGATGGTTGTCTCAAGATGCCCATAAATACTATTTTTTTGCTTTACTTGTACAGGCCTTTATGTTAGTTGAACCAATTCTATAATAGGAAAAACCATACGGTAGAGGGGCTTGCTATGAAGAAAAAAGACGTTGAATATTTCAGACAGTTTTTATCAAAACGCCTTGAAGAGCTTTTAAGTCAGGCAGAGGATACTGTTTCCGGTATGACTGATCCAAAGGAAAACTTCCCCGATCCAACAGATCGTGCAGCTCTTGAGGCTGACCGCAATTTCATGCTCAGAATCAGGGACAGGGAAAGCAAGCTGATTCGCAAGATTAAATCTGCTCTTGAGAGGATCGAAAACGGCACTTTCGGCGTATGTGAAACCTGTGGCGGGGAGATTTCGGTTAATCGCCTGAAGGCAAGACCCGTGACTTCTCAATGCATAGACTGCAAAGCTAAAGAGGAGGCCTTGGAAAAAGCTCTTGGATTATAGCGATAACAGGAGAATTGACCTTCATATACATTCAACTGCATCAGACGGGACTTATTCTCCCAGAGAAATAATTGCTTTAGCTGAAAGACTAAACCTTGCGGCTATTGCAATTACAGATCATGACACAATTGACGGCTCAAATGAAGCAATCGTTGCCGGCACTCCCCAAAGTTTAAAGTTATTAACAGGCGTTGAAATAAGTGCGGCGCCGCCCTCATCTTTTTTCAGTTCAGGAAGTTTCCATATTCTGGGCTATTCGTTTCGTCCTGATGATCCGTTATTAAATCAGATTCTTTCCAAACTGCAGATGGCCAGAGAAAACCGAAATCCCGGGATAATCGGGCTGTTAAACAATCTTGGTATAAACATATCGATCCAGGAAGTGATTGAACTTGCAGGTGACGGGCAGACAGGAAGACCTCATATTGCAAGGTTAATGTTAGAGAAGGGATTTGTCGAGTCAATTGATGAAGCATTTAATAAATATCTGGGAAAAGGAAAACCGGCATATGTTGATAAATACCGGATCGAATGCGGCAAGGTGATTGAGATTATTATCGGTGCAGGTGGTATCCCGGTTCTTGCGCATCCGGCGCTTATTGAAATTGGTATCGGCAGCCGGTTTGAGAAGCTGATAGTTAAATTGAAAGAAATGGGTTTAAGAGGGATAGAGGCATATTATCCGGAGCATTCAAAAAAACAGACTTCATATTATTTGAAGCTTGCAAAAAAGTATGAATTGCTCATAACGGGCGGTACAGACTTTCACGGTTCTTTGAAACCCGATATTAATATGGGTTTCGGAAAAGGGGATTTTCATGTGCCATATTGTTTGTACGAAAATCTCATTTAAAGTTAAGGAATTTTGATGAAAAGGGCCGAACCTTCTGAATTAGAGAAACGACTTGCATATGAATTTAAAAATCAAAGCCTTCTTGAAGAGGCTCTCAGGCACAGTTCTTTTGTGAACGAGCAGGCGCATCACCAGATGCGCGATAATGAGAGACTGGAATTTTTAGGAGATGCTGTCTTAAATCTTGTTATAGGGCATATACTGCTTAATCGCTTTCCGGATCTGGAAGAGGGTGATCTTTCCAGGATGCGCTCCAATCTTGTTAATGAAACACAGGTTGCGTCTGTTGCGCGGTCTTTAGATCTTGGTTCCCATATACAACTTGGGAAAGGAGAATCTTTAACTAAAGGAAGGGAAAAAAATTCAATATTGGCCAACACCTTCGAAGCAATAATTGCCGCGGCATATCTTGACGGGGGTTATGATGCAGCTTTCAGATTAATTGAAGAACATTTTTCATATTTATTCGAAATTGATGGAAATATTGCTGCAACATACGATTATAAGAGCAGAATTCAGGAGCTGCTTCAAACAAGACAGGGCGAAAAACCGGTCTATAGTGTTATTGAAGAAACAGGCCCGGATCATAACAAGATGTTTAATATCGCGTTATCGGTAAACGATATCCGGACCGAAGGATATGGAAAAAGCAAAAAACATGCAGAGCAGGACGCGGCTCGGAAAGCACTTGATATACTGACGGCAAATCAACTGAAAGCCGATGGATAATGCCCTCAAAGATTTTATAATTCCTGTTTTTATCCCCCACGCGGGATGTCCTAATCAATGTATTTTCTGCAACCAGAATACTCTTACCGGTAAACAAAGAACAATCCCTTCCAGGGAAGAATTAAGCCATATAATTACAGAGTTTTTAAAATACAAAGGTAAAAACAGGGGCAGGGTTCAAATCGGTTTTTATGGCGGCAATTTTTTAGGACTTGGTATTGATAAAATTGAACAACTTTTGTGCGCTGCAGCAAAATATGTAACAAATGGTCTTGTTGACAGCATAAGGTTTTCCACCCGCCCGGATACCATTGATGATAACAAGCTTGATATTGCTGAGAGTTTCCCAGTTTCTGCAATTGAGCTGGGCGTGCAATCGATGGATGATGTCGTGCTTGCCGAAGCAAAGCGCGGTCACACATCTTCAGATACAATAAACGCGGTTTCGCTGATTAAAAAAAGGAAGTTCAAGACAGGCCTTCAGATGATGATAGGTTTGCCGGGTGATGATGAGAAGAGATCGCTTTACACTGCTCACCGCATATCGGAATTATCCCCTGATTTTGTAAGAATATATCCGACCGTTGTTCTGGCAGGAAGTCCTCTTGCCGTTTTATATAAAAAAGGAAAATATGTGCCGCTCTCTCTTGAAGAAGGAGTGTCGATTACAAAAAAGACATACCTTGTTTTCAGGAATAACAATATCAGGGTTATCCGCATGGGTTTGCAGGCGACTGAGGATCTCCGGGAAGGAATTTCTATTCTTGCAGGACCTTATCATCCGGCCTTCGGACATCTCGTATATTCGGAAATTTTTCTTGATAATATAATTGATATTCTTAAATCTAAATCCGTTCTGCCTGAAGAGATAACCATAAGGGTTCATCCTGCAAGTGTTTCGAAACTCAGAGGAATTAAAAACGGTAATATCGCAAAAATAAAAAGTCTGTTCGACTTTAAATCCGTGCGTATTGTTCCCGACCAGTCGCTGCCGGCCGGAGGATTTAACATGGACATCAACAGATGATCAGCCAAGCTTATAAGTATCCTTAATTCTTTACCATACGGCAGGGAACAGACGCTTTCATTTCTTGGCTTTGAGGCGTGTCAAAACCGAATTCTTTGAAGTCTTGAGGGAGCACTATTCCCATAATTAATCAGAAAATGCCGAAGGCAGGATATGCTTTTATGTTTGATTTGCCGTAAATATTTAAATAATATCGAACAAATTAAAAATTCATATGCCTTTTCCATCTGAGGCGAGTTATTTTTCCGGAGATATCAGACTTTGAAGCTTAGAATAATACTGATGGTTCTTTCCCTGCTGGCTTTTTTGTCGGCAACAGCCGGGGGTTATCTGTATTATTCATCCCTCAAGGAATCCGCATTCAAAGAGGCCGAGCGTCAGGCGGTTGCGCGTCTTGAAATGATAAAAACGAATCTATCTTCCCTTCTTTCCGAGCACAGGAAATCTGTAAAGACGCTTGCGGGCATGAAGGAGGTTTCGGAATACCTGATCAATCCAGGGGAAGTTACAATAAGAGCCGCAAACAACTTACTTGATCATTTTAGAGAGTCGATGGATGTCGGGGTCTGTTATCTTATCAACAGTAAAGGGGATACGATAGCATCCAGCAACCGGGATGACGATGACAGTTTTGTGGGGAACAATTTTTCATTCCGTCCTTATTTCACACAGGCTGTTCAAAACAAACCCGCAACCTATCTTGCTCTCGGGACAACATCTAAAAAGAGGGGCGCCTATTACAGTTACCCTGTTTACGACGGAAAAAGAGATAGTCCGGCAGGCGTTGCAGTTATAAAAGTATCCATTCAGATGATTGAAAAAGAGCTTTCTCTTTCACCGGAAGAGATTGTAGTGGTAACAGATCCGCACGGCATAATTTTCATTTCAAACAAAAATGACTGGCTTTACAATTCGATAACAAAGCTTTCTGCAGATGAAATAGATTTTGTTGCTGCATCGCGTCAGTTCGGAGAAGGTCCGTGGGAATGGAACGGTCTGACCGTAGTTGACGATAAATCCGCAAAAGACAGTTATGGAAACGGGTATCTGATGAATCGGTCGGATATCGTGGATTATCCGGGATGGAAGGTAATACATCTGCGCAGTCTTTCCGCAATTTCCAAAGTTGTATCCGATCCCCTGTTAAAGATCACAGGCCCGATAGTTCTTGCCCTGACCATTCTTATCGGTGTTTCGGTTTTTTTTCTTTACGGAAAAGCAACCGAAGAGATTTCGCTCAGAAGATCGGTGGAAAACGCCCTTCGCGAGAGCAAGGAAAGATACCGGTCCTTGTATAACAACACGCCCGCCATGCTCCATTCAGTTGATCCTGACGGACGCCTTGTAAGCGTCAGCGAACACTGGCTCTATGTTATGGGATATGAAAGAGACGAGGTTCTTGGCAAAATGATAACCGATTTTTTTTCGGAAGAATCCCGAAAACTTGCCATAGAGATTATTATGCCGGAATTTTTCAGAAAAGGTTATTATAAGGATGCTCAGTACAGATTTGTTAAGAAAAATGGAGAAGAGATAGACATACTTCTTTCCGCGATAGCGGACAGAGATTCTGACGGCAGGATAATAAGGTCTCTGGCCGTTTCGATAGATGTTACCGAAAGGAAAAGAGCTGAAGAGGCGCTGAAAGTAGCAAAAGAGGAGCTAAGCCGTTATTCCAAAGATCTTGAATTGCAGGTAAGAAAACGGACAAGAGAGATAACGGGCATATTTAAATATACTCCTGCGGTCGTCTATATGAAAGATAAGGAAGGTCGTTACATAATCGTGAATTCAAGGTATGAGGAGTTATTCGGAGTACGGAATGAAAAGATAAGAGGAAAAACGGATTATGAAATATTTCCGGCGGAGACTGCGGATTTTTTCAGAAATTCCGACATGATAGTTCTGGAGAGAAATCGGGACTGCCAGTTTACAGAAAATATCAGACACGAAAACGGGCTTCATACTTATCTTTCAGTCAAGTTCCCAACATACGATGAAACAGGCTTCGCAAGCGGAATCTGTGCGATATTGACTGATATTACAGCCCTGAAAAAGGCTCAGGATCAGCTTAGACGTCTTTCCGGGAGCATAATAACCAACCAGGAGAATGAGCGACATGCGATAGCGCGCGAGCTCCATGATGAACTCGGCCAGGTTTTGACTGCCTTGAGAATGGATTCGGTATGGATGTATGAGAGGCTGAAAGGGAGCGACAAAATAGCGGCCCGGCGCGCCCTGTCGATGTGCGACCTTGTAGATAAGAATATCCAGGATGTAAGGAACATGGCCATACGTCTTCGGCCCGGAGTCCTTGACGATCTTGGACTAGTTGACGCTCTTGAATGGTATACCTCCGATTTTGAAAGGCGAACCGGCATTACGTGTATATTCGAACATTACAATATTCCCGTGATAGGCGAGACTATTGCCACCGCTTCTTACCGGATCACCCAGGAAGCTCTGACTAATGCGGCAAGACATTCTGGCGCGAGCAAAGTTGACGTGATTTTGCGGTTTGAGAACGGCATACTGACGCTTATTGTTTCTGATAATGGTAAAGGTTTCGGAATATCTGAACTTGGAGAGCACGAAGGACTCGGGGTAGCGGGAATGCGCGAGCGGGCAGGGCTTGTCGGCGGTGTGCTTCAGGTTCAGTCTTCCATGGGAAACGGCGCTAAAATATTATTCAGTGTGCCGGTGGATTAGCAAAGCAGGAGTTTGCAATGATTAAAGTTCTTATTGCCGATGATCACAGCATTGTGAGAGCCGGATTGCGTAGAATTGTTGAGGAAAGCGGTGACATGGAAGTGATTGCGGAAGCATCGGACGGGAAGGGGGCGTTATTGCAGGCGCAGAAAGAGCTGCCGGATGTTGCCGTTATAGATATATCGATGCCGGGCCTTGACGGTCTCGAAGTGACAGCCCAGCTTCATGCCGGTTTTCCCGGGATGCCGGTAATTATACTGACGATGCACGAAGAAGAGCAGTATGTAATAAGAGCCATTGAGGCCGGCGCAATGGGTTACATAACGAAGAGGTCTGCGCCCGAACAACTCGTTAATGCGATACGAAAAGTTCATGCCGGAAGCCGGTACCTTTCGGCTGAAGCAACCGATCTTCTTGCCTTGCGTGTCGCAAGAGGCTCCCAGGGACAATCTCCTTTGGATTCGCTCTCAATGAGGGAACTTCAGGTCTTAAGACGCCTTGCCATGGGTCATACAAACCGTGAAATAGCTTCAGCATACGGAATCAGCATTAAAACCGTTGATACTTACAGATTCAGGCTTTTGAAAAAACTTAACCTGCGGAATAACGCCGAACTGTCCAGATTTGCAATTCAGAACCGGCTTGTGGAACCGTAAAATTTTTAATTTGTAGGAAAAAGTCTTACAGCAAAATCAGAATTCGTCGGATTGACGGCCGAATTAATAAATGATAGATATACAGAATATTGAGGAGTATTATTTATTTTTTGGGGCCGCAGAAATAATTAGTTTGCATCCGGAAATGGCCCTTTTGTGCGATCTCTGTGTCAACCTGCGGGATTGTTTGTGCGACATACAATGCGTACGTCTTAAGCGCAATCCCTTGATTTCCTCGAGCTTGCCCAAAACTGCCTATTTCCGAATAGGAAACTTACATGTGTTCAAATTTGGTTTCCGAATGGACACTAATTATGAGACTGCTTGGTGTTTGTTAACATTAATAAAAACAAGGAGGGAAGTATCATGCGGAAAATTGCAATTATTGTTGCGATATTGGGAATGATTGTTTTATCAGTTGGCGCCGGTATGGCCGCGGATAGGTCGGGCTGGCCAAAAGGTGTTACTATCGGGGCGGCGCCGGTTGGCGGCACCTATTTCATCTGGGGAGGCGGCTTTGCAAAACTGCTTCATGAAAAAGTCGGCGTACAGGCCAATGTGGAAGTCACAGGCGGCCCGGTTCATAACACCCAGTTGGTTGATGCAAAGAACCTCGATTTTGGCATGGTGACTGCAGCTCCGGTTTATGAAGGATGGACCGGCGAGGGATGGGCAAAAGGGAAAAAGCACCAGAATGTGAGGGTAATTTTCCCAATGTATGCAACATGGTTTCAAATGTATGCTGAGACAAAGAAGGGGATAAAAAGTCTGAAGGATCTTGAAGGGAAAAGCGTCGGCGTCGGACCAACAGGCGGAACTCCTGCGACGTACTGGCCGAAAATCCTTGAAGCAGCAGGGGTTAAAGCTGGCCGTATAGTCAATGCTGGTTCTGCCGATCTGAACTCACAGTTAAAGGACGGAATGCTGGATGCAAACAGCCAGTCAGTAGGCCTTCCCTGGGTCACAATTACCGAGATTGAAACAACTCATGATATAAAGCTGATTCCCATCGACAAAGCCACGGCGGATAAATTCATAGAAAAGTATCCGCTCTTTGCAACAGACTCCATTCCCAAAGGATTCTACAAAAGCAATAAGGACGCTGATGTTCCGACAATTATCATAGGGAATTTCATGACGGTTCACAAGGATATGCCTGATGACTTTGTATATGAAGTCGTTAAAAAGACATTTGAAAATGTTGATATTCTGGTTGCAGCGCATGCCTCCGCAAAAGAGGTAAAAGCCTCAAACATCGTCAACAGCCCCATTCCGCTACATCCGGGAGCAGTAAAATATTACAGGGAAATCGGAATAAAGATTCCTGACAAGCTGATAATGAAATAACGCGAAAGAATACCCGGCGCGGCTTTTCATGCATTGAAATCCGCGCCATTTTTTTAAACCGGGAGAAATTAAAATGGAAGACGCGCAGGTTGTCGATATAAAGGAAGTCGAAAAAAAGCTTGCCGAGATGAAGATAAAAGATATCGAGATTTCGGGAGGCCGGGAGCTGAAGGGCGCACTTAAAAATGCTTTTTTTATCGTAAGTCTCGCAATGAGTCTGTTTCATATTTATGTTTTAACCATTCGCGCCATTGATCCATGGTATTTCAGAACGATGCATGTTGTTTTTGCAGGAGTGTTGATTTTTGCGTGGCTCCCCGGATGGAAAAAAGCGTCTCTGGAGCGGATTGAGTGGCTCGATTACGTCTTTATGATTTTGATAATTGCGCCTGCCGTTTATATCTTTTCGGATTTTGATGACTGGATCAATCGGGTCGGTGTTGTGCCCACAGACTGGGATTTTGTATTTTCCGCGCTGTTTGTGATCGGTATCTTCGAAATGACCCGGCGAACAACGGGTCTGCCTCTGGCCATATTATCAGGACTCTTCATTCTGTATGGTCTTTTTGGAAATTACATGCCCGGGCTCTTTTTCCACAGGGGATATTCACTTTATCGTCTGGTTACTTTTTTATTCAGCCTTGAAGGTATTTTAAGCCTTCCCATTCTCGCATCCGCGCATTACATATTTCTCTTTGTTCTTTTCGGGGCATTTGTGGAGGCATCCGGGGCCGGAAAATTTTTTGTTGATTTTGCCCGCTCCATTGCGGGCGGATACCGTGGTGGTCCTGCCAAAGTCTCAATAGTATCAAGCGCTCTGATAGGAACTGCGTCAGGATCTTCAGTAGCCAACGTTGTAGTGGACGGGGTATTCAATATTCCATTGATGAAAGCGAGCGGTTTTCGACCATCCATAGCCGGCGCGGTTGAGGCGATGAATTCGACGGGCGGTCAGCTTGTGCCGCCGGTCATGGGGGCAGGCGCATTTTTAATGGCCGAGATTCTGGCAGTACCTTATTCCGTCGTGGCCTTAGCTGCTATTATCCCGGCGGTTCTTTACTATGTTGCGGCTTATTTCATGATCGATTTTTATTCTGCCGCAAATAATTTAAAAGGTGTGGCGAGAAAAGATTTGCCGGTTTTTTCTACACTTATGAAAGAACAGGGCTACCTGCTGGTTCCAATTGTTGTGCTCCTTTTTTCCCTTATGATTCTGATGTTGTCGCCATACAGGTCCGCCATGTACGCCATACTTTCGCTGATTCTCGTGAGCTGGTTTAAAAAATCAACCCGAATGGGGGTTGTTAAAATTGTCAAAACTCTTGCCCAGGGTGCACGGGGTTCTATTGAAATTGCCGCCACCTGTGCTGCTGCGGGTATTATCGTCGGCGTACTGACACAGACTGGTTTAGGTATGAAGCTTGCGATGATCATTATCAGTTATTCCGGCGGAAATCTTCTGGTCGCATTGATCTTTACCATGCTGATTGCGATTATTCTCGGAATGGGGATGCCCACTACCGCCGCTTATGCCATATCTGCGTCGGTTCTGGCGCCTGCACTGATCCAGCTTCAGGTTGCGCCTGTGGCAGCACATCTTTTTATTTTTTACTTTGCCTGTTTATCCGCCCTGACCCCTCCGGTTGCGCTGGCATCGTTTGCCGCAGCAGCCATTGCAAATGCCAAGGCATGGGACGTAGGCTGGCAGGGTATGCGGTTTGCAATAGCAGGGTTCTTGATTCCCTATATGTTCGTATTCGGTCCGGCCATGGTCCTTATAGGATCTCCAACCGAAATAGCCCTTGCTGTCGGAACCGGTATTGTTGGAAGCATGGCGCTGGCTGCAGCTATTCAGGGGTATTTTTTATGGCATGCATCCATGGCGGAAAGAGGAATATTATTAATGGCAGCGCTTTCATTAATAAAACCGGGCTGGATAACAGATTTAATAGGACTGGGGCTTTTGGTAATCATACTGTCTGTCCAGTTTATTAGAAAGAAAAAAATGGTATTAGAGAGAGAACATATATGAAAACTATTTATCCAATTGCGGTTATTCCCGGTGATGGAATCGGTGGAGAAGTAATAACAGAGGGCATTAAATGTCTTAATGCCCTTTCCGATCTGCACGGTGGATTATCGTTTGAATTTACAATGTTTCAATGGGGAAGTGATTATTTTCTTAAAAACGGTGTTATGATGCCGGATAACGGCCTGACAATTTTAAAAGATTTTCAGGCAGTTTACCTGGGTGCCGTTGGTGATCCGCGGGTTCCGGATGATGTCACCCTGCACGGACTTCTTCTTCCAATCAAAATGGGCTTTGACCTGTATGCCGGCGTAAGGCCGGTTTATCTTCATGAAGGGGTTTCATCGGTTTTGGCAGACATGCGTCCCGGCGACATCGACATTGTTGTGATCCGGGAAAATACAGAGGGAGAGTATTCAAATGTAGGCGGGATCGTAGGGCACGCGGACCAGACACTGGCAGTTCAAAGCAGTGTCTTTACCCGAATAGGTATTAAACGGATTATAGAATATGCCTTTGAATATGCCCGAAATCACGGACGGGAAAAAGTAACATCATTGACCAAATCAAACGCGCAGAGATACGGAATGGTTTTATGGGATCAGATTTTCAGGGAGGTTTCATCTCAATATACTGATATCCGGAATGAATCAAAACTTATCGATGCGGCATGCATGGATGCTGTAAGAAATCCCAGAAATTATGATGTGGTTGTGGCATCAAATCTGTTTGCCGATATTTTATCCGATCTGACGGCAGGGATTACCGGCGGCATGGGATTGGCGCCGGGCGGCAGTTTCAATCCGGACGATAAAACTGTTCCAGGCCTTTTTGATCCGGTTCACGGCTCTGCTCCGGACATAGCAGGAAAGAACCTTGCCAACCCTATTGCGGCAATTCTTACCGCTAAAATGATGCTCGACTTTCTGGAGGAATTTCAAGCGGCAGATATATTGAATCAAGCTGTTAAAAAGCAGTTAGCTGAAAAAAAGATACGAACAAGAGATTTGGGCGGAGATTCCAGATCGAACGAGGTTGGGAACGATATTGTCAGAATTCTTAAAACAGTTGATTAAAGCCGATTTTTTACTTGTATTATGCTCTTGTACAAAGTAAGAGACTCTGTCGTTTTTGTAAGAATGGGAGTCAGGAAACATCCAAAAAGATCCGCTGCGGCGGACTTTCGCGGGAATAAAGAAAAAAGGGAAAGCCGGACTTTTTATATATTTAGGTAAAGCTTTTAAACAGGTTTTTTTGGAGGGTTTTTTAATGGAAGAGTTGTTCAAAGGCGTTCTGGGCTTCGAATCCGGACATTTTATAATGTTTATTGTTGCGGCTATTCTAATTTATCTTGCAATAGCCAAGGAATATGAGCCGATGTTGCTCCTGCCGATAGGTTTTGGCGCCATAATGGCAAATATTCCCTTTTCATCAGCCATCGGTCACGACGGATTTTTGACCGTTTTATATGGTTTCGGGATAAAAACCGAGCTCTTCCCGATCCTGATATTTATTGCGGTCGGGGCAATGATTGATTTTTCGCCTCTGCTGCAAAATCCCTCCCTCCTTTTTTTTGGCGCAGCGGCCCAGTTCGGCATTTTTACAACCATGATGGTAGCTCTGTTTATGGGGTATGATCTCAAGGAAGCCGCTTCAATCGGGATTATCGGCGCAGCTGACGGGCCTACGTCCATTTATGTAGCAGCAAAGTTTGCCGAAAATCTGCTGGCGCCGATTACTGTCGCCGCGTATTCATACATGTCTCTTGTTCCGATTATCCAGCCGCCGGTTATCCGGTTGCTGACAACCCGTAAGGAGCGGCTGATCAGGATGCAGTATAGGGAAACAAAGGTTCCCGTTCAGGTCAGGATACTGTTTCCTATCGTGATTACGATTACGGCGGGCATTATCGCCCCAATAGGGGTTGCGCTTGTCGGCGCCCTGATGTTTGGTAATCTCGTCAGGGAATGCGGGGTTCTATCCCGCCTGTCAAGTACGGCTCAAAATGAACTGGCCAATCTTGTGACCATTTTGCTGGGCATTACAATCGGCTCTACGATGGAGGCTTCAAGGTTTGTCCGTCTGGATACTATGATGATCATGGGGATGGGACTTGTAGCGTTCATTTTTGATACCGCCGGGGGTGTCTTATTTGCCAAATTCATCAATCTGTTTCTAAAGGTCAAAATCAATCCGATGGTGGGCGCGGCCGGCATTTCGGCGTTTCCCATGTCTGCACGGGTTGTTAACAAGATGGCGCTGAAAGAAGACCCTACAAATTATATTCTGATGCAGTCGGTAGGCGCCAACGTGGCCGGACAGTTGGGTTCGATCGTAGCCGGGGGGTTGTTGCTGGCTATAGTGCCGGCGCTGTTAAAATGATAACCAGTAAAAAATGGATGGAACGTTAAAGGAAGAATAATATGGATAATATGATATCTTTGGGATTGCAGGCATCTCTTTACGGCCTTGCAGGTGTTTTCTTTGTGCTGATTCTATTTTACGTTATGACCAAAGGAATGATGGTTTTCTTTGAAAATCGGCAAAACAAGTCTTCCGGCAACAATCAGTCTTAAGCATCGTAAAGAGTATGAAGGAGATCAAAATGGAATCATCGGAATTGCTTGAAAAGTTGCGGCAAAAACAGATTCAGGCACTCGCTGGAGGGGGAGAGGATAAAACACAGAAACAGCATGAAGGCGGTAAATTAACCGCCCGCGAGCGAATTGCCAGGCTTCTGGATATTGATACATTTGTAGAGATCGATCGGTTCAAGGTCCATCGCTGCACCGATTTTGAAATGGCGGATCAGAAAATTCCGGGAGACGGAGTTGTGACCGGCTACGGCATGATTCATGGCCGGCAGGTGTTTGTGTTTGCTCAGGATTTTACTGTTTTTGGAGGATCGCTTTCTCTGTCTCATTCTGAAAAAATCTGTAAGATAATGAACACGGCCATGAAAACAGGCGCGCCTGTTATCGGCATGTGTGATTCCGGCGGCGCCAGAATTCAGGAAGGAGTCATGAGCCTTGCGGGATATGCCGACATTTTTCTTTTAAACGTGATGGCTTCAGGCGTGATTCCTCAGATAACCGCAATCATGGGGCCTTCGGCTGGTGGTGCTGTTTACAGCCCGGCGCTGACAGACTGGATATTCATGGTTGAAAAAACCAGTCATATGTTCATTACCGGTCCCGATGTTATAAAAGCCGTCACCCGTGAGGTAGTCAGCAAAGAAGACTTAGGCGGCGCGATGGCGCATAATTCCAAAAGCGGTGTCGCTCATTTTTCAGCTGTTGATGACGCAGCCTGCCTTGATATGATCAGGGAGCTGATGAGTTTTCTTACACAGAACAACATGGAAGACCCTCCGAGTATTTCAACTTCAGATGATCCGGGGAGGCGGGACGAATCCTTGAGAAATATTGTTCCCTCTGATCCTAACAAACCCTACGACATCAGGGACATTGTCCGATCCAACATGGATGACAGATATTTTTTTGAAGTGCATCAGCATTGGGCCAGAAATATAGTAATTGGATTCGGGAGGCTGGATGGAATGCCTGTCGGCGTTGTGGCCAATCAACCTAATGTCATGGCCGGATGTCTGGATATTGACGCGTCGATAAAAGGCGCCAGATTTGTCAGGTTTTGTGACGCCTTCAACATTCCTCTGATTGTATATGAAGATGTTCCGGGATTCCTTCCCGGTTCGCATCAGGAACATGGCGGTATTATAAAACATGGCGCAAAGCTGATATACGCGTTTTGTGAGGCAACAGTGCCCCGTATTACAGTAATTACCCGGAAAGCTTACGGTGGAGCTTACATTGTCATGAATTCCAAACATATCCGTGGCGATGTCAACTTATCATTTCCTGGCGCAGAGATTGCTGTGATGGGCGCTGATGGCGCGGTAAACATCATTTCCCGCAGAGAAATCAAAGCGGCATCCGATCAAGAGGCTGAACGAAAACGTCTTATCGAAGATTATCGGGATAAATTCTCCAATCCATACAAAGCCGCTGAACTGGGGTATATCGATGATGTTATTGATCCTGCAGATACCCGGATGCAATTGATTCAATACTTAAGAATGCTCAGAACCAAGCGGGATGTGAACCCCGCAAAAAAACACGGAAACATGCCCCTTTAGAGAGGAATCGATATAGATGTCCCTTGATAAACTTGTTGAAAATATCAAAAATATCTTTCAAGAACGCGGGCAGCCGCGCTTTGCACAACCGGTTTCTATTGATCAAACAGAAAAAATAGAGACACAGCCATATCCTGATACGGATACTGTTGCGGCTATTGCCGCGGCTCTTCACTTATCCGGTAAGACAGAATCGGCTAAAAATTTAGATTCGGATATCGCTGCGGCCATTGCCACAGCTCTTCATTTGCATTTATCCGTGGGCAATGCAGCTTACGGAAGTGATAAGGAAAGCTATGCGCTCTCCTCATGGAGTCAATATGGCAGGGAACAGATTCAAAACACACGTTTTCAGATATTTAACAGACCGGTATTACCTGAAAAGAGTATTTTGATTCGACGGCGATAGGATGATAAAAAAGAGATAAAGACATTTTTTAAAATAATATTTATAAGGATATCCAATGAAATATCAACTTGAAATTAATCAGAAGAATTATGATGTTACCATCAGCAGCATTTCAGGAAACACGGCAAGGATAGTGGTTAACGGGGAATCGTATGATGTCCGGATCGGAAAGTCGCCGGATCGATCCATTGCGGCGGTCCAGCCGGCAATAACTCAACAGGAGCAGTTTCAATCGGATCTGACGGCCCGTGTGCCGGAAGCCGCCCCGGCGATTTCACAATTGCCCCCGGCAGGCCCGGTTGAAGGCGAGCCCATATTAGCGCCGATACCAGGGCTGATTCTTGATGTAAAAGTAACGGTTGGAGAAACGATAACCGCCGGTCAGTCGGTTGCCATTATTGAAGCAATGAAAATGGAAAACAGTATAGTTGCGCATGTGTCCGGCACAGTCCGGGATATCCGGGTTCAAAAAGGTTCTCAAGTCTCGACCAGAGATGTAATTATGATTATTGGATGAGCGAATCAAAAACCGCAGCAAAAGAAAGGAGCAGAAATGATGATACAGGTGCAGGATATCAACATTAAAAAAATTCTGTATGCTACAGACTTATCTGATAATGCGAGACACGTATTTTCCTATGCTGTGAGCCTTGCTGTAAAATATTCTGCAAGCATAACAATGCTCCATGTGGTGCATGAGGTTCCCTTGCTTGCGGACAGGAGCGTCGCAGGCTACATAGATGCTGACAGATGGGAGCAGATAAAGAAGCACCATCTGGAAGAGGCCCGTAATGTCCTTATTGGTAAAAGGAAAGAGCATTTGGCGATTAAGGAGGTGCTCGACCAGTTCGCGGAAAATATACGGAAAGGTGAAGGATCTTCCAGCTTCACTTTAGATGAAGTTATAGTAGAAATCGGAAACCCGGTTGAGTTGATACTTGAAGTGGCGGAAAACCGAAATTGCGACATTATCGTAATGGGGAAAACAGGGCAGGGCCTGATAGAGGGCGCCCTGATGGGCAGCACTGCCACACGTGTGATTCGCCGATCTAAAAAGCCGGTTCTGGTGATCAGAAATCCTGATTAGTTTCCTCCGGAAACGCATTAATGTCCGAAATTTGTTTCAGTATGGACACCAATTGAAAAATTCTGTAATTTGAAGAAAAAATTACAGACCGGATTTAAAAAAATCTTCTGTTTCCGTTAAAGAACCTGGCTTATGGGTGTATCTTAGCGGAGAAGTTCCTTCTTTAAAGCATTCAAGAATTGTCTTTTTTGATTCAGGTATGGCAAGGAGGCCGGTTTCGGCGTCGATTTCTGCATATTCAATTCCTTCTTCCGGCACCAGGAAATCTCTTACAGGCTTATTCTCTAAAGCCTGCTGCATAAAATCAAACCATATAGGGCCGGCAGCCACCGCCCCTGTTTCCGATCTTCCAAGCGAAATCAGCTCATCTGAACCGACCCACACTCCTGTAACATAATCAGGAGTATAGCCTATGAACCATGCATCGAAAGTATCGTTGGTTGTGCCTGTTTTCCCCGCGACAGGTCTGTTAAGCGCAAGCATGCGCTGGCCGGTTCCGTATTTAACAACGCTTTCAAGAAGACTGGTCATTATATAGGCTGTATTCTTTTCAATTACCTGTTCGGTTGAAGGTTGCGCTTCTTCAAGAATATTTCCGTTCCTGTCAATAACCCTGCTGATAAATACAGGCTGAACAAGATTCCCCTGGTTTGCAAAAACGGAATAAGCCCCTACAAGCTCAAGCAAAGATACTCCGGAAGAGCCAAGCGCTATTGACAGGTCTCTGCTTAAGCTGGAGGTGATGCCGAGTTTTCTTGCATAATCTATTGCATATTCAATCCCGATATCTTTTAATATCTTGATAGTTACAATATTGCGGGAATGTGCAAGGGCATCACGCAGGAGCGTAGGACCGTAAAAAGTATCCTTATAATTTTTGGGTTTCCAGGCCTCGTCGGTTCCGGAATTTTCAAAAACAATCGGAGAATCAATTATTACGCTTGCCGGAGTATATCCTTTATCTAAAGCTGCTGCATAAATTATTGGTTTGAAAGCTGAACCTGGCTGCCGTTTGGACTGGATCGCTCTGTTGAACTGGTTTTTTGCAAAATCTCGTCCACCGACCATTGCCTTAACATAACCGGTCTCGGTTTCCATGCATAGAATTGCAGATTCAACCTTTGGCTCCTGGTCAAGGGATAACGTCCATAACTCTTTGTATTTTTTATCTTTGATCCTGTTTATTGTCTTGACAAGAATAAGATCGCCAACTCTTAGCATTTCACCGGAATCCGGTTTTCGGGCCCACCGCATCTCCTCTGAATTGATGAATCCATATATGTTTCCAATACGGACCATAACGGTATTGTCCTTTTCATTTACTGTAGTTACAATACCGCTTATTGTTATTCCTTCTTCTAAAGGCTTTTCATTCAGTTTTGTTGCAATCTCATTTGAAAGAGAGTCTATTTCACCGGGTTGAAGGTGTTTTAATGGACCTCTGTAACCCTGACGCTTGTCAAGTTCATACAATCCCTTTTCCAATGCCTTGTGAGCCGATATCTGCAAGTCATAATTTGCAGTCGTATAGATTTTAAGCCCTCCGTAAAGGAGATCTTGCCCATATTTTTGTTCGATATAACGCCTTATATGTTCAGAGAAATGAGGCGCTACTTCCATAAACAGATTTTGTTTGGATGTCAGTTCTATCTTTGCATTTACAGCTTCATCATGCTGGGCTTGTGTTATGTGTTTTTCTTCCAGCATCCTGTTCAATACGTATATCTGGCGTTGCCTTGCTTTTTCAATATTTTTAAAGGGGGAATACCTCGATGGCGCCTGAGGCAATCCGGCAAGAACAGCACACTCGGAAAGTGTCAAATCTCCAACTGATTTTCCAAAGTATTTCAAGGATGCTGCTTCAACTCCGTAAGCGCCATGGCCGAGATAAATCTGGTTTAAATATAAAAACAGTATTTCATCTTTAGTAAAAGTTTTATCTATTTTATAAGCAAGTATCGCTTCCTTAAATTTTCTTCTGAAACTTTTTTCAGGTGTCAGAAGAAAAGATTTAGTGACCTGCTGAGTAATGGTACTTCCTCCCTGGACAATTGCGCCTGCCTCAACATTTTTAATAACAGCTCTGATTATGCTCAGAATGTCTACCCCTTTATGCGTGTAAAATCTTGAATCTTCAGCAGAAATGAAGGCATCTTTCAGCATGGGAGGGATTTTGGACAAGGGTGTTATTTTTCTATATTCTTTATAAAACTCAGCGATTACTCTATTATCATCCGAATATACGGTAGTAACAGTTGGAGGATTGTAATCGGCAAGGGATGATATTTTGGGGATTTCCCAGGTAAGATGCAAATAAATACCAAGCATTATGACAAATATTAACAAAACTGAAAACAGGGTTGCCCAGGCAGCCCATCTGGATAATTTACTCCGGTTGTGACTGGCACGGGTTTTCAGAATCTTTGAAACCTGTTTTCTTTTTGACATCATGTTAAAAAACTCCACGAAATATAATCATAAATAGTGTTCATCCGGAAACTGATCCCGGACACAATTAAGTTTCCAATCTGGAAATAGGCAATTTTGGGCAAGCTCAAGGAAGGCGAAATAAAGACTCAGGTTTCTGGTTTAGAGT